>JBBRNQ010000044.1:0-33798 GCA_038230235.1 Actinomycetales bacterium | reverse complement strand
GGCAGGACGTCGTCGAGGAAGGTGAGCATGGGCAGCCCCGACAGCCGCGTCGTCGGCACCAGCCGTGGTCGCCCCCCGACCATGACCCGCAGCGAGGGCACCTCGGCGAGGACGTCGGGGCCGGTGAGGAGCCGAGCCTCTGCGCTCGCGTCGCGGGCGACGCCCTGCCCGCCGGCGGCGTCGGCGGCGATGACGACGGTGCGCTCGCCGACGGCGTAGCGGAACTGCCAGGCCAACGTCACCTCGTGGCGCTCCTGCCCGTGGGTGACCACCAGACCGAGGCGTGGCGGCCGCGACTCGGGGAACTCGACGCTGCCGTCGGTGGAGGTCAGCGTGACCTGCCGGCGCAGCACCGGGGTGTGGGTCACGAGGAAGCGGTCGACGTCTTCGGGCGGGATGCGCACCGACCCCAGGGCGAGGAACCGGGCCTGGTTGCGGTCGAGCGGCGGGTCGATGCGGGCCAGCTCGAGCGCGCCGTCGGCGGCGGTGGAGACGGTGCCGAAGGGCAGCGGGTCGCCGATGAAGGCTGGCTCGGTGACGTCGGGCTCACCCCATCCGGAGTCGGAGGCCAGCGAGACCTGGGGCACGACCCGGACGGCCCCACCGGCCTCCTCCCGTCGCACGTCGAGCACGAAGCTGGCGCTCCCGGACCGCAGCCGCACCTCGTGCTGTCCCTTGTCGCCACTGAGCAGGGTGACCCCGCCCTGCTCGAGCTCACGCATCAGCAGCCACCACCCCGGCCCGAGGTCGTCGAGGTGCAGCTTGTCGTTGGAGCCGATGTAGAACCGGCGGCGGCGTTGCTGGTAGGTCTGGGCGAGGTCGACGAGCAGCCGTCGGTGCTCGGGGTCGATGCGGGCCCGGTTGACGCGGTCGTGCTCGACGTTGGTCCAGGTCACGAGGGTGCGGCTCCAGGTGCCCTTGGCCCCCCGCACCAGCGGTCGCATCTGCACCCGCGCCCGGGCCCCGACCTGGGAGACCTCGAGCAGCAGGGCCACCGGCGCGTGGGCGGTGTCGTCGGGAGGGGCCGCGAGACCCGCGAGGGCGGCCTCCCAGTCGGGGGCCTGCAACGAGGCAACGGCTCGTATGGAGCCCCCACCCTCGGCTCCGCCGGCCGCCCCCGGGACGGCGACCCCCAGCCGCGTGCGAGCGGACGCCACCAGCGCAACCGTGTGCTTGCAGTGCTGACCCACCGGGCAGGTGCATTCGGAGTGCCAGTAGGCCAGGTCGGTGCCGCCGGGCCCGGAGTCGGCCTCGAGCCACACCGTCGTGCGGTAGTCCTGCCCCCCGCTGCCGTGGACCATCCCGACGAGTCGTCGTCCGTCCTGGCTCGCGGTGACGGCCAGCACCCGGCCCTGCGCCGCGTAGAGGAGGCCACGGGTCAGGGTCGCCAGACCAGCGATGCCGCGCAGGTCCTCGTCGTCGAGCTCGACGAGCGACGTGGCGACGAGGGGGTGCGCCGAGTCCATGACCACTGCATCCCCCTCCTTCGCTCGGCTGCTCCCGGCCCATGCCGCGGGTCCCGACGACCATGCTAGGCAACGCCCACGACAACGGCGGCGGCTGTCCACAGGGTCGCACCACCGGTGGGCACGTCGGGAGGGCTCCTGCCGGTCCCATGACCCGCCCAGCGGGCAGGGCGGGGGCTGGTTCCCCCAAGCGGTGCCACACTGGCGCCCATTCCCGGAGCGTGGTCCACTCGTCTCGGAGCGACGTCGCCCCCGACCCCGGACCCGGTCGACCACCTGCCTGACCGTCGAGACGAGAGACCCCTTCATGACCGCCCAGCCCGTTTCCCCCCCGATGGCGCCCACCCGGCCCGCGAGCCGGACCCCCCGTCCGCGGGCCAGCGACCACGTCAGCTCGTACGCAGCGTTGCTGGGTCAGGTGCGTGCCGCCGGCCTGCTCGAGCGTCGGCTTGGGTGGTACCTGCGCCACGTAGTGGTCCTCACCCTCGTCCTCGTCGGGCTGGTGACGGCCTTCGTCGTGCTCGGTGACTCGTGGTGGCAGCTGCTGGTCGCCGCAGGGGTCGGGGTGCTTGTCGCCCAGCTGGGCTTCCTCGGTCACGACGCCGCCCACCGGCAGGTCTTCGCCTCCTCGCGGGCGAACCTGCGGGCATCGCTGCTGATCTCGACCCTCGGCATCGGGCTGAGCCACGGCTGGTGGATCCACAAGCACAACAAGCACCACGCCAGCCCCAACGAGGAGGGCCGCGACCCCGACATCGCGCCCGGCGCCATCGCCTTCACCCCCGCGGTCGCGGCGACGCGGCGCACCGGAGTGCTCGGCTGGTTCACCCGCCACCAGGGCCACTTCTTCTTCCCCCTGCTACTGCTCGAGGGGGTCAACCTGCACGTGGCGGGCATCCAGACGCTGGTCCAGCGTCCCGACCTCCCGCACCGGCGCCTCGAGGCAATCCTGCTCGTCCTGCGGCTGGGCGGCTACCTCGCGATCGTCTTCACGTTCCTCCCCCCCGGCAAGGCCGTGGCCTTCCTCGCGGTGCAGCTCGGCGTCTTCGGCTTCCTGCTCGGAGCCGCGTTCGCGCCCAACCACAAGGGCATGCCGATCGTGCCGCGGGGTGCCCGTCTCGACTTCCTCACCCGTCAGGTCGTGATGTCCCGCAACGTGCGCGGCGGGCCGGTGGTCGACACGATGATGGGCGGGCTCAACTACCAGATCGAGCACCACCTCTTCCCGAGCATGCCGCGCCCGAACCTGCGCCGGGTCAAGCCCATCGTCGAGGCGTTCTGCCGCGAGCACGCGGTGACCTACACCGAGACCACGCTCGTGGCGTCGTACGCCATCGTCGTCCGCTACCTCGACGAGGTCGGGCTCGGGGAGCGCGACCCCTTCGCCTGCCCCCTCGCCGGCAGCCTCGGCCGGGGCTGACCCGGGGAGGGGGACCCGACGGCTGGGCGACCCAACCGATCTGCTCCACCGCGGGTAGAAAGGGTGTGGACCAACTCGAGGGGGCGCGGCCACGGCCGGCCGTGGGAGGCGGCGTCGTGGACGTGCCGGTGACCGCGCCGCCCTCTTCACAGACGGCGGAGGAGTTCTCGGCCTGGGTCCGACCGCACTGGCCGGCCATGGCCGGCCTCGCCCGTCGCCTCGGCGGCGACGAGGGCGAGGACGCCCTGCAGGAGGCGCTCGGCGCCGCCTGGCGCAAGCGCAGCCAGTACGACGCCACGCGCGGCACCCCCCGCGCCTGGCTGCTGGCCGTCGTCGCCGACCAGGCGCGCAAGACCTGGCGGGTACGACGTCCCGTCCCGTCCGAGGTCGCCGACGCCGCCGAGGGCTCGCGCGCCGACCACGAGGCGCGGCTCGACCTGGCCCGGGCGCTCACCGACCTCACGGACCGACAGCGCCTGGCGGTCGAGCTGCACTACTACCTCGGCCTGCCGCTCGCCGAGGTCGCCGCGGTCCTGGACTGCGCCGAAGGGACCGTCAAGTCGACGCTGTCCGATGCGCGCGGGAAGCTGCGCCGCACCATGGGAGAGGAGTACCGATGACCGGCCCGCACGACACTCACGACACTCACGACGCCCACGACGCCCACGACACCGAAGACACCGAAGGCACCGACCGACTCGAACGCCTGCTGCTCGAGGACGCGCACCGCTGGCGCGACGGCTTCACGCCACCCTCGCTCGACGGAGCCCTGGCGCGGGCGCACCTCGACGCCGCGGGCGGTCACCTCACGGCTGCCGGTGGTGAACTGACGACCTCCAGCACTGCCCGCGCGCACTCCGCGGCCGCGGCCGGTCCGGGCGGGAGGTCGCCGAGGGCGACCTGGCCGGTGCGCGCCCGTCCCTTCGCTGTGGCGGCGGCCGTCCTGGTGCTCGTGGGCGGCGTGGTGAGCCTGGTCAGGACCCTGCCCCACTCGTCGAGCGACCCCTCCACCGCCGGGAGAGCCCTCACGGGGGCGACCACCACGAGCGGGCCGACCGCCACGACCGGGGCAGCTTCCTCGGTGCAGACGCCTGGCGTCGTGACGGACGTCCCCCAGACATGGACCGTCGGCGGGCGCGTCCTCTCCTATGCGGGTAGAGAGTCGATCTCGAGTGCTCAGGTCACTGACAGGTCGTCCTCGATCTTGCAGGTGGCCGCCGAATCCGGGCCCTGTATCCCCTTCTCTGTCCCCCTGCTCACCGGAGGGGATGCCGAGTCGGTCGAGGTCACGATTGCCCGTTACTCGTCCGCCCCACTGGAGACGGGAAGGGCCTGTATCACCACGCGTTACGTTGACGCCTTCAGGCCTCTCGACCTCGGCGCTCCTTTCGGGAGCCGTCGTGTGATCGACGGCTCCACGGGACAACCGGTCACTGCCACGGTCGTCTCCACCGTCCCCGACTTCACTGTGCCGTCGGGCTACGTGACCGGAGTGATCGGGCCAACGGACACGGAGATGCAGGCCATCGGGCCCTCTCGCTACTGGGCGAAGGGGCAACAGGCCCTCACGTTCAACTCCCTCCGGCCAATAGCAACGGGGGTTCAGTCAGACCCCGACGTGGTCCTCCTGCTCACCGGGACGGTCGACGGCCACCCGGCCCGGGTCACGATGGAGCGGGGCTCGACCGACAGGATCTTCGTGAGCTGGCAGCCGGACTCGACCCACCTCTTCAGGCTGACCAACCACGGCTCCCCCCGGCCCGAGTTGACCCCGCAGCAGCTGCTCGCCATCGCGCAGACCGTGACCGTGAGGCGGTGAGCGACGCGGTTCCCTCCCCTGCCCCGGGGCCCGCGCCCGACCCGGTGCACGGAGCCCGCCGCCGCCTGCGACGCACCATGCGCTGGGTCGCTGTGGTCGTCTTCCTCGCCCTGTCCTTCGGGGGCTGGGCCCTCTGGCAGAAGGTCGTCGGGCCCGTCCGGCTCGCGGCCGAGAGCGGCCTACCCGCCCACCGTCGGGTGGCGGCCGAGGACCTCCTGCTCGACGAGGTGCGCGGCCCGTACCGCTACCGGGTGGCCGACCGTTCCGCCCCCTCTCTCGAGGTGGGGCTCGACAACCTGGGCGACCGTTGCGGGCCCGTCCTCCAGGTGCCCACGGTGGTGGGCCCGACCTCGGCGGCCATCGAGGTCGTCGTCGGCATCTACGCCCACCGGTCCCTCCTGCTCCACACCTGCGACTACCCGATACGCGGCAGCGCATCGAGGATCGTCTGGGTCGTCCTCCCGCTCGACGCCCCGGTCGGAGACCGTGCGGTCCTCGACGGGACGACGCATCGCACCGCCGTGAGAGGTGAATGACTTCTGTCCGTAACGTCGTAATTATCCGCAGGTAACGCCGCCTTCCTACTGTCGGCAACGAGGGCGCTGTCCCGGTGTCCTCGTTCCGCCTGCGGCAGAAGGACGACCACCATGGCTGCGTCGACGCACACCGCCACGAACCCCGACGGCCCCCGCAGTCCCCAAGAGGTCGGGCCCGAGCACGAGAGCACGCTCAAGGCCACGACCGAGACCCTCGAGGACTACACGCTCCGCTTCGCCCCCCGCCACTACCGCCGCTGGGGGACCGCGGTCGTGGCGACGACCTCGCTCGGTGGCATCGCCTACCTCGCCGACTTCGCGATCGGCGCCAACATCGGGATCGCCCACGGCACGACGAACGCGCTACTCGGCATCCTCATCGCCGCGGTCGTCATCTTCGTCACCGGCATCCCGCTGGCGATCTACGCCGCCCGCTACAACCTCGACCTCGACCTCATCACCCGCGGGTCGGGCTTCGGTTACTACGGATCGGTGCTGACCAACGTCATCTTCGCGACCTTCACCTTCATCTTCTTCGCCCTCGAGGGCTCGATCATGGCCCAGGGGCTCAACCTCGGGCTGCACGTGCCGCTCTGGATCGGCTACGCGGTCTCGAGCCTGATGATCATCCCTCTGGTGATCTACGGGATGACGCTGCTGTCCAAGCTGCAGCTGTGGACGACACCGTTCTGGCTCCTGCTGATGGGTGGCCCGCTGGCCTACCTGCTCATCGCCCACCCCGACTCGTTCTCCTCCTTCCTCGCCTACAAGGGCGAGAACGGCACCGGGGGGGTGTCCTTCGGGGCGGCGATGCTCGCGGCCGGGGTCTGCCTCTCGCTCATCGCGCAGATCGCGGAGCAGATCGACTACCTGCGCTTCATGCCGCCGAAGACCCCGGAGAACTCCCGCCGGTGGTGGACCGCGGTCATCGTGGCTGGTCCGGGCTGGGTCGTCTTCGGCGCGCTCAAGCAGTGCATCGGCCTGTTCCTCGCGGTCTACCTCATCGGCAACGTCGTCGGCGGCGCCGGCTTCGCCAACGAGCCGGTCCACCAGTTCCTCGGCGCCTACGACCAGCTCCTCCCCGCGTGGCTCGCCATGACCCTGTCGGTCGTGCTGGTCGTGCTGTCGCAGGTGAAGATCAACGTCACCAACGCCTACAGCGGGTCGCTGGCCTGGACCAACTCGTTCACCCGCCTGACCAAGCACTACCCCGGCCGGCTCGTCTTCGTCGTCGTCAACGTGATGATCGCGCTGGTGCTCATGGAGGCCAACATGTTCAGCTTCCTCAACTCGATCCTCGGCTTCTACGCCAACATGGGTATCGCCTGGATCGTCACGGTCGCCACCGACATCGCCGTCAACAAGTACCTCCTCGGGCTGAGCCCGAAGGTGCCGGAGTTCCGCCGCGGCATGCTGTATGCCGTCAACCCCGTCGGCTTCACGTCGGTGCTCGTCGCGGGCGGGGTCTCGATCGTCGCCTTCTTCGGCGGCCTCGGCGCCACGCTCAAGGACTACTCGCCGGCCATCGCCGTCGTGCTCGCCATCGTCATCCCCCCGGTCATGGCGGTCGCGACCAAGGGCCGCTACTACCTGCGCCGCACCGACGACGGCATCGACCTGCCGATGTTCGACGACCACGGCAACCCCTCGGCGGCCGAGATCGACTGCATCGTCTGCGCCCAGACCTTCGAGCGCCCCGACATGCTGGCCTCGGGCACGGGTGAGGGTGGGGTCTGCTCGTTGTGCCTCAGCACCGACCGCGGGGGAGCCCACCTGCTGCCCGAGTCGGTGTGACGCGCTAGACCCGGATGACGGCCAGACCCACCCCGTCCTCCAGCGCGGAGAAGTCGTCGTCCTGGGTGACGACGGGTAGTCCGTGTGCCGCGGCGGTGGCGGCGACCCACAGGTCGTTGACGTTGACTCGGCGCCCGGTCTCCGCGAGGTGGACCCGCAACCGGGCCCACTCCCCGGCGACCACCGCGTCGATGGGGAGGACCTCGATGTCGGCGATCGACCCCAGGGTGGCCAGGCGCCTCGCGCGGGTCGTCGTGTCCGATGCGGCGAGGACGCCTGCCTGCAGCTCGGCGACCGTGACCGGGCAGATGACCAAGAGGTCGGGCAGCAGGTCGGCCCGGAGGTGCCGACCCGACTCGAGGGCGATGAACACGCTCGTGTCGAGGAGTCCCCGGGGGGCCGGCAGGGGCGGGGAGGTGGGCACCATCAACGGATGGGGCCGAGGTCGTCGGTGGTGTCCCCCGCCAGCACGGCCAGCTCGTCGCGCAGGCCGGGGTCGGCCTGCGCGCGTGACAGGCGTTCGATGAGGGTGCGGCGCGAGATGGGCACTCGAGTGTCCGTCCGGACCGGCACCAGCTGCGCCACGGGGCGCCCACGAGAGGTGATGGTGACCAGCTCCCCCGCCTCGACCCGGCGCAGGACCTCGGCGGTGTTGTTCCTCAGGTCACGCGCGGCGACATCGGTCATGCGACAAACGTAGCAGTCCGTAGCAGCCGGTAGCGGTTGGTAGCGGTCGGTAGCCCGAGAGACCAGACCGCACTCCTGCGAGACGGGTGGCAGCTCAGCGGCGCGGCGCCGTGTGGCTCCTCCAGCTCCGGGCGGCCACGGCGGCACCGACGACCACGACGACGGGACCGATCACGGCCCAGAGCTTGTTGCCGCTCATGCCGCTGCCCCCGACGACGTTGAGTCCCTGGAGGGTCCACAGCACCCCGAGGAGCACGAGGAGGACCCCGAGGGCGACCAGACCAGTACGACGCGTCATGCGCTCATCATGCGCCCACGGCGACACTTTCGGTGGCCCGCTCCCGGACGAGCGCCCCGACACGATCGCCCAGACGACGACCGCTCACAGCCCCTGCCACGCCGGCTTGGCGGCATACGTCTCGGCGTAGTAGCCCGCGAGGGCGAG
Organism: Actinomycetales bacterium; assembly: GCA_038230235.1. Classification (GTDB taxonomy): domain Bacteria; phylum Actinomycetota; class Actinomycetes; order Actinomycetales; family Dermatophilaceae; genus Lapillicoccus. Next base: position 25,631 of record JBBRNQ010000044.1, on the reverse strand, counting down.
TCGCGAGGCGGCGTCCTCGTCGACGACGACCGTCGCGCGCGGGTGCAGCTGGAGGATGGTCGCCGGCCACATCGCCGAGATCGGCCCCTCGACGAGCTGGTGCACCGCCTCGGCCTTGCCCCGCCCCGACGCGACGAGCACGAGGTGGCGGGCGGCCATGATCGTGGCGATGCCCTGGGTCAGGCAGTGCCGCGGCACGGCCTCGACGTCGTCGCCGAAGAAGCGGGCGTTGTCGCGCCGGGTGGAGGCGGTGAGGGTCTTGATGCGGGTGCGTGAGGCCAGCGACGACCCCGGCTCGTTGAAGGCGATGTGGCCGTCGGTGCCGACCCCGAGGATCTGCAGGTCGATGCCGCCGGCGGCGGTGATGGCGTCCTCGTAGGCGGTGCACGCCGCGGGCAGGTCGTCCGCGTTGCCGTCGGGTCCGTGCACGCCCCCGCTGGGGAGGTCGACCTGCGCGACGAAGTCGCGCTCGACGACGTTGCGGTAGCGCTCGGGGTGGTCGGCCGGCAGCCCGACGTACTCGTCGAGCAGGAAGGCGGTCGCCCGGGTGAGGGTCAGGCGCCCGTCGGCGACCCGTCGCCCCAGCTCGGCGTAGATCGCGAGCGGGCTCGAGCCCGTGGCGACCCCCAGGACGGCGTCGGGACGGTCGCGGTAGAGAGACTCGACGGCGTCGGCGGCGACGGCACCCGTCTCGGCGGGCGTGGGCACGATGATGACCTCCACCCTGCCATTGTGGTCCCGCCCGGCGACCACGCCACGGCCCGCCGCGCGAGAGCGGCTCAGGTGGCGGCGACGACCGTGGTGATGACGACCGTGGCGGCGAGCGCCGACTCCACGTCGCGGATCGCCGTGCGCACGGCCTCGCCTCCCCAGTCGGCGGCACCGACCTGCTTGGCCCGGGCGACCAGCTGCTTGCGGTCGGGCTCGCGGAAGGCCTTGTCGACGATGCCCGCCGCGGAGAGCAGGGCGACGAGCGATGCCGTACGGGGTGCCGGCACCCCTTCGGTGCGCAGCGCCTCCAGCACGCGGGTGCGCACCTCCGCCTCGACCGACGGGTCGGTGGTGGGCCAGGACGTCGTGGGGAAGAGACCGAGCACCTTGTGGTGCTCGTAGCGCAGGACGCCGCGGGCGGCGAGCTCGCCGAGGAGCTGGTCGCGCAGCTCGCCAGCCCGGCCACGCCAGTCGCCCATGCCGCCGATCTTGTCGAGGGCGGCCTTGGGGGTGCGGCCGTGGGCGGTGTCGGCGACGGCCGAGAGCAGCTCGTCGTCGACGACGCGCCCCGTACGGCGCAGTCGGCCGGGCTTGACGTCGGCTGCACCCTGCTGGGCGATCTCGAGCACGCCGTGGAGCACCAGCTCGACGACCGCAGCGCCCGCGAGGCCGAGCTTGAGGCGACCGCCGTCGACGACCGGCTTGCCCGTCGCGTCGTCCAGGGCGAGCAGGAGGAACTCCTCGGTGAGACGCAGGGGCGTGGTCATGACAGGTCCTCTCGGCGGGTGATCGGGCGTCTTGCAAGGCATCTGGGAGGCATTGGCTGACCCCCGGTGGTGGCAGGTCGAGACGCGCCGCGTTGTCTGGCTCCAGCCCACCACGGGCGGGCCGTGCGGCACCTCCCCCGCGAGAAGGAGCCGGGTCCGGCGCAGGGTGGAGGGCAGGTGGAGGGTGACCAGCACCCGACCGGACGCTGCTGCCCATGCCGGGTGACCGTCCCAGTGGGCAACCTCACGCCCACCTCGACGACACCGAGAGCCCTTGCAAGGTTAGGCTTACCTTGCCCGCCAACCGACGACCGAGAGATCCCCTGTGTCCCTGCTCTCCGCCCTGCTGGGCGCCCGCGTGGTCGACGACCTGCCGGTCGCTGTCTGTGAGGCTGACGGCGCCGCTGATGCCGGTGGGCGCGAGGGCTGCGCACCGACGGGGCTCCGTACGCTGGCCGACCTGCGGCCGGGGGAGTCGGCGACGATCGCGTCGGTGTGCGCGGGCACCGACCCCGCGTCGGCCCGGCGGATCTTCGACCTCGGCTTCGCGCCGGGTAGCCCGGTCGTCGTGCTGCGGCGCGCACCCCTGGCCGACCCGATGGTCTTCCGGGTGGCGGGTTACGACATCGCGATGCGCCGGGCGCAGGCTCGGTGCATCACGGTCACCGCGGCGCCCTGATGGCCGCCCGCCCCTGATGGCCGGTCACCAGCACGGCCCCGCCCCCATCGCTGCCCCGGCCGGCACCACGCGCATCGCCCTCGTCGGCAGCCCCAACTCCGGCAAGACCACCCTCTTCAACGCCCTCACGGGCCTGCGCGCCAAGACCGGCAACTACCCCGGGGTCACGGTCTCGCGGTATGAAGGCGTCGCCCACGTCGGGGAGCGCTCGGTCGTCGTCGAGGACCTGCCGGGCACCTACAGCCTCGACCCCATCAGCCCTGACGAGGCGGTCGTCTCCGACGTCCTCGACCCCGAGCACACCCAGACCGACACCCCAGACGGCCTCGTCGTCACCCTCGATGCGACCACCCTGCAGCGCGGCCTCGGGCTGCTGACGCAGGTGCTGGGCACGGGGATACCGGTGTGCGTGGTGCTCACCTTCCACGACGAGCTGACCCGTCGGCAAGGCTCGCTCGACGTGCCGTCGCTCGCCCGCGCCCTCGGCGTGCCGGTGGTCACCGTCGTCTCGGGCCGTCGCCGAGAGCTGGGGGCGCTGCGCGACCGCCTGCTCGCGCCGCAGGACTGGGCGAGCCCGGTCGTGCTGCCGCCGACGACACCGCGCGAGGTCACGGCCTGGATCGCGTCGGTGCTGACGGCCGCCGACTTCCGGGGGCCGCAGGTCGACGAGCGCACCCGGCGCGTCGACGCCGTGCTGCTCCATCCGGTCTGGGGCACCCTCGTCTTCTTCGTGACGATGTTCGCCTTCTTCCAGGTGATCTTCACCCTCGCCGCCTACCCGCAGGGGCTGATCACCGACCTCTTCGGCTGGCTCGGCGGGCTCGTGCAGGACCATGTCGGCGTCCCGTGGCTGAGCAGCTTCCTCTCCCAGGCCATCCTCGGCGGCGTCGGCGGCGTGCTCGTCTTCCTGCCCCAGATCGCCCTGCTCTTCGCCCTGATCTCGGTGCTCGAGGGTGTGGGCTACATGGCGCGCGCCGCCTTCCTCATGGACCGGGTGATGTCGAAGGCGGGGCTCGAGGGTCGCGCCTTCGTCGCGCTGCTGTCGTCGCTCGCCTGCGCCATCCCCGGAATCATGGCCACGCGCACGCTGCCCTCGGCGCGCGACCGGCTGGCCACGATGATGGGGGCGCCGCTGATGACGTGCTCGGCCCGGCTGCCGGTCTACGTGCTGCTCATCGGGTTGCTGGTGTCGCCGCAGACGAAGGTCGGGCCCTTCGGTGCGCAGGGGCTGGTGATGTTCTCGCTCTACCTCCTCGGTGCGGTCTCGGCGATGGTGGCGGCCTGGGTCTTCTCCCGGCTGGGCCGGAGGAGCGGGCCGCTCCTGCCGTTCTACATGGAGATGCCGCCCTACCGGATGCCGTCGCTGCGCTCGAGCCTGCGCGCGGTCGCCGACGCGTGCATCGTCTTCCTGCGCAAGATCACCCGGATCATCGTCGTCACGACGATCATCCTGTGGCTCCTGCTCAACCTGCCCGGGCGCTCCGACTCGCAGCTGGCCGCCGCGGGAGTGGACCCGACCAGCAGCAGCGCGAGCGCCTCCTACGTCATCGAGCACAGCGCGGGGGCGGCCGTGGGCCGCTTCGTCGGGCCGGTCTTCGAGCCCCTCGGCTTCGACTGGCGGATCAACATCGGTATCCTCGCGTCCCTGTCGGCGCGCGAGACCTTCGTCGCGACGCTGGGACAGGTCGCGGCGGCCGACGACCCGGAGGACCCCTCCGCCGCCCTGCGGGCCATGACCGTGGAGTCCGGGCCACGCGCCGGTGAGCCGCTCTTCACCGCCCCCGTGCTCGCGTCGCTCCTCGTCTTCTTCCTCTACGCCCTGCAGTGCATGTCGACCGTCGGGGTGCTGCGCCGCGAGAGCGGGTCGTGGAAGTGGCCGGCCATCGCCTTCGGCTACCTCTTCGTCGTCGCCTGGGTCATGGCGTACGGCGTCGGCGCGGTCGTCGGGGCGCTGACGTGAGCTCTCAGGATATGAGTTCTCGGGATATGAGTTCTCAGGACGTGACACCCCTGGTGCCGGTGCACCCCGAGCCGGTCGCCGACGACCCCGCGAGCCTGCGCTGGGTTGCCCCGGTGGCCCACCTCGGCTTCGTCGGCACGCCGTCCCGCATGCCGGCCGCGCTCGCCGCGCTGCTGGCCGACGGGACGCTGACCGAGCTGTCACTGACGGCGTCGGCGGTCGTCACCCGACTCGCGGCGGGTCGTACCTGGCGCGCCGAGGGTGGGCGCGTGCGCGACGCCGTACAGGAGGGACTGGCCGATGCCGGCGGCTGGGCCGCGCCAGCCGGGGCGTCGCCCGACGACGCCCTGCGGATGGCCGTGCTCGAGGTGATCGCCGGAGACGTCGGTGACTACGTGCGCTCTCACGGGGGGCGGATCGAGCTCGTCACCGCCCACGGGAGCCGCGTCGAGGTGCGCATGACGGGGGCCTGCTCGCACTGCCCGGCCGCCGACGTCACCCTCTCGGGGCGCTTCGAGACGGCGCTGCGGGCACTGCACCCCGACGTGCGTGAGGTGACGGCGCGGGTCGGTGGCGCCGAGCTGCCGGCCGGGGCGCGGCGGCTCCCGCTGAGCATCTCGAGGCGCTGAGCCCCCGCTCCCCCTGCGGGTGCCGCGGTGTTGGCATGATGCGGCGATGACCGGGAAGGACGAACCGCTGTTCGTGGTGCAGCGCCACGACGCGCGCAACCTCCACTTCGACCTGCGCCTCGAGATCGACGGTGTCCTGGTGTCGTGGGCCGTCCCCAAGGGACCGTCGGTGGACCCGTCCGACAAGCGGCTCGCGCGCCGGGTCGAGGACCACGCACTGGAGCATGCCGGCTTCGAGGGGCGCATCGCCGGCGGTTACGGCAAGGGCACGGTCGTCGTGTGGGACACCGGAGCCTACGAGAACGTCACGCATCAGGACGGCGCCGTGGTGCCCGTCGGTGAGGCCCTCGACCGCGGGCACCTCAAGGTCGTGCTGCACGGGCAGAAGCTCACCGGGGCCTTCGCGCTGACCCGTACGCGGATGGGCGGAGACGACGCGAACTGGCTGTTGGTCAAGGTCGATGACGACGGAGCCGACCGGCGGCGTCGCCCGACGGAGACGCAGAACGAGTCGGTCCTGAGCGGGCGCACCAACGAGGACCTCGCGGACCTCGCGGACGACTGACCACCTCACCCGACGACCCGGGGCTGACGGTCGAGGTGGCGCTATTTCGAGGACGCAGGCAGGTCGATCGTCACGACGGCGGTCTCGAGGTGGGTCAGCTCGCCCGTCAGCCATCGGACAGCCCGCTCGCGGTCGGGCCCTGTCGGGACGCCCCCCTCGTGGGAGGCGATGAGGTCGGCGACCTGCACCGACCCGTCGGGCCGCTGGGTGATCAGCCGGGTGCTCGACCAGGCCCACTGCCCGGACCGGGCGCCGTCGATGTCCTGCCGCTGCACCGTGGTCCCGTCCGGAGCCGTCACCGGGGAGCAGGCACCGAAGACGGTGCCCTTCTCGGTGAGCCCCCGGCAGGCGCTGTCGACCGGGAAGCCACCGGTGCCGGTGAACGACATGAGGCGCACGGTGGCGGCGTATCCCGAGGGGAGCCCCGAGGTCGCGCGGGAGCCCGGCTCGGCGCGGATGTCGCCCGCGAAGCCGCCGGCCGAGGCGTTGTCGGCCACCCAGTCGGTGCCGAAGACGGCGAGCAGGGACGCTGCTGCGGCGCTGGTGCCCGAGCCTCCCGCAGGGGTGGTGGGGGCAGCACTGCCAGCCGTCCCCCCAGGCACTGAGGTCGGAGGCGTCGCGGGTCCGACGACGGTTCCCGGCGGGCGGTAGGGCTGAGCCACGGCGGTGCCGGAGGCGGTGGGGTCGGGTGACGAGGTGGGGACGCTCGTCGGGGCACTCGTCAGGGCACTCGTCGTCGACCGACCGCCCGGCGTCGCAGGCAGGGAACCGGTGCGGCCGAGCCCGGGCCCGACCACGAGCCCGACGGCGACGGCGGCCGCCGCGACCCCGGTCGTCACGGCGCCGAGCGAGGCAGCGCGCCGCCGGGCCACGCTGCGCCGGGACCGGACCAGCAGCGCGTCGACGTCGAGGGTGCTCTCCCCGGGGGCGACGCGTCGGACCAGCGCGATGACGTCGTCGTCTGCCAGAGGGGTGCGTTCGGTCATGACGAGGCCTTTCGGGTGAGGGTCGCAGGCCGGAGCTCGGGCACCTGCGACAGGTGACCGCGCAAGGTGGCGAGGGCTTTGGAGGTCTGGCTCTTGACCGTGCCCTCGGAGATCCCCAGGGCCGCGGCGGTCGTGGCCACGTCGGCGTCCTCGACGTAGCGCAGGACGATGACGGCGCGCTGCCGGGGCGGCAGGGCCCGGACCGCAGCCATCACGGCCTGGTCGACGTCGCAGGGCGGGGCGGAGTCAGCGCGTTCGGGCACGTCCTCGCGTGAGCTCTCCCGGTGTCGGTGGGGGCGCCGCAGCTCGCTCAGGGCGGCATTGACCACGGCGCGGCGGGCGTAGGGCCCGGCACCGTCCTCGTGCCGGATGCGGTCCCACTTGCGGTAGACCGCGACGAGCGCGGACTGGACGACGTCCTCCGCCAGGTACCGGTCGCCGATGATGAGGGAGGCGGTGCGGCACAGGGAGGGATACGCCCGCGCGACGAAGTCGGCGAAGTCGGCGTCCCGCGGGTCGTCCCGGTGGTCTGCGCCGGTTGGCCATCCGATCCGCATCACGTCAGTCTCCTCTCGTCGCTCCGCCGGTGAGGCGTGTTCCACCCCTTCGACGCGGGCGGTGGGTCCCGGGGTTGCCTCGGCGTCGTTCCCTCGACGATCTGCCAGATGAGGGGACCGGCAACCGGCCTCTCGACCCACCCTGGCTCACCCCGACTCACCCCGACTCACCCCGACTCACCCCGACTCACCCCGACTCACCCCGACTCACCCCGACTCACCCCGACCCACTCCGACCAGGGGCTCGCGGCGACGCGCCGTACGTCGTACCGTTCCAGGCATGAGCCTCGACGTCGACTCCTCCGTCCCCCCGAGCGGCACCGGCTGCGTCGAGTGCCTGCAGGCAGGGTCGTGGTGGTTCCACCTGCGTCGCTGCGCCGCCTGTGGGCACATCGGGTGCTGCGACAACTCCCTCGGGCGCCACGCGACCGCGCACTACGAGGCGTCCGGGCACCCGGTGCTCACCAGCTTCGAGCCGGGGGAGGAGTGGTTCTACGACTACCGCGACGACGCCATGGTCGGAGGCGTCGACCTCGCGCCACCGACCAGCCGCCCGGTCGACCAGCCCACCCCCGGCCCGGCCGGCGCCGTACCGTCCAACTGGCAGGAGCTGCTCAGCTGACCGACCCGGCGGGCGCAGGCGCCGAGCGCCGCAGGCCGGTGGTGAGGGCCAGCGAGACCGCGACCGAGGCGGCCGCCAGCAGGCCCATCGTGCGCCCGGCGGGCACCCAGGTCGCGACGAGCCCACCGACGGCGGCCCCGACGGCCTGCCCGACCATGAGCCCGGTGGAGTAGAGACCGAAGACCTGCCCGCGGACGACCGGTTCGGTGGCGTGCACGAGTCGCTCCTGCAGGGGCAGCTGGGCCGAGTAGCCCACCGACGCAACGAAGCCGAGGACGAGCGCGAGGGGCAGCGGGGGCCCGAGGGCGAAGGCGAGGTAGGGCAGGGGCAGCAGGAAGCGAAGCGGCAGGATGAGGGCGTCGCGCCGACCGGGCGGGACGAAGCGGCCCATCAGCACGTCGCCCAGCAGCATCCCGGCAGCGGTGACCGCGAAGAGGTAGCCGGCCCCGCCGGGGCCGCCGTACGGGACGAAGAGGGCCTCGCACCCGACGACGAGGCCGTTCGGCACCCACATGGCGAGGTAGAGCGGCCGGGTCACGGGTGAGCCGAGCAGGGTGGCGTTGACCGCGCGGGTGCGGCTGACGAGCCCTTCGGTGGGCTGGTTGGCCGGGCGCTCCCGGATGCCGAGGCGCAGGACGAGCGCGGTCAGCGCGGCGGCGACGGCGGCGACGAGGAAGAGCGTCGTCGGGGAGAACGAGACCAGCAGCAGGCCGCCCAGACCGTAGCCGACCACCTGCATGACGCCGACCGCGAGGTTGAGCGTCGCCCGCCCGAGCACGAAGCCGTCGGGCGGCACGATGTCGTGCAGCAGGCGCATCGTCGAGCCGCTCGTCGCCGACCCGGCGAGGGAGGGGATGGCGAGCAGGGCGAAGCGCGCGCCCCACGGCAGCCCGGGCAGGGACTGAAGGAGGAAGGCGACGGCGTAGGCGAGCGGCATGACGGTGGCTGCCCGCACCGGCCGCAGGGAGTCCGAGGCGCCGAGCACCGTGCTCGACCCGACGAGGCTGATGACCGGCCCGCCGAACATCGCGAGGGCCGTGAGCAGGGGGGAGCCGGTGGAGGCGTAGGTCGTCGTGCCGAGCGCCAGCGACCCCAGGGAGATCGCAGCCATGGTCAGGCAGCGCACGGCGAAGAGGACCCGGAACTCCAACAGGGCGAAGATCTCTCGGTAGGTGCGCACGACTCCTCACTGTGCCACCGTCCGAGCGGTCAGCCTTGTTGTGGCGTCAGGTCAGTGTGCTGCGCGTAGCCCGGTCACGGACTCGGGGGTGACGATCCCGGCACGCAGGTCCGGCGCGGCCGAGATGTTGACCGCTCGGTCGCCGAAGCTCACCTGCCCGGCCCACGCAGCCCCGGCCACGTCGTCCTCGGGGTCCTCCGCCCAGCCCTGCGAGACCCGCAGCGACCACTGCGTGATGGGCATGGCCAGGACCACGGTGGCCGCCAGCTCCTTGCGGGTCGGTCGTCGCACCTCGGCCACCCGGCCGGGCACGAGGCGGTCAGTCAGGAGGTCGAGCGCCACCAGCTGGTCGTCGCCCGTGACCTGGTCGAACGACCCGAAAAAGACGGCGCTGCGGTAGGCCAGGGACGACTCGAACGCGGACCGGGCGACGATGATCCCGTCGACGGTGGTGACCGAGACCACGGCGGGCACCCCCGCGACCAGGCGCATCCAGCGGGAGCCGGTCGAACCGTGCACGACGAGGCGGTCACCCCAACGGACGACGGCGGTGGGGAGCACGGCGGGGCTGCCGTCCTCCGCCACGAAGGCGATGTGGCCGACGACCGTGGTGTCGAGCAGGGCGTCGAGCGCGGCACGGTCGTGCGACATCAGCTCGGGCAGGCGGGTCGGGTCGGTCCGGGTCATGTCGAGCACTGTCGCAGACGGCGGCGGTCGGCCTGCCCTCCACTCGGTCTGACGTGGTTCACGTCCACCCAGCCGGCGCTGGCGTAGCGTGACGAAGATGGCCTCTCGACTGCTGGCGCTCGTCGTCGACGCCCACGACCCGGCCCTCCTCGCGGGCTTCTGGGGCGGAGTCCTGGGGCGGGAGGTCGGCGAGGACCCGCGAGGGGCGCTGCTGCTCGGGTCCCATACCCAGGTCCGTTTGCGCTTCGTGCCGGAGAGCGCCGTACCGGCCGGACCCCAGCGGGTGCACCTGCACCTGACGAGCACCAGCCCAGCCGACCAGCAGCACACGGTTGCAGCCGCCCTCGAGCGCGGCGCCGCACACCTCGACGTCGGCCAGCTCCCGGACGAGGGACACGTTGTCCTGGCCGACCCCGAGGGCAACGCGTTCTGCGTGATCGAGCCGGGCAACGCATTCCTGGCCGGCTGTGGCGTCCTCGGGGAGCTCGCCTGCGACGGCACCCGCGAGGTCGGGCTCTTCTGGGCCGCAGCGCTCGGCTGGCCGCTCGTGTGGGAGAGCGGCCAGGAGACTGCCGTGCAGTCGCCGTACGGCGGCACGAAGGTCGCATGGGGTGGGCCGCCAGTGGTGCCGAAGCACGGGAGGAACCGGCAGCGGTTCGAGCTCGCCCTGGTCGACGGCGGTCTGGTCGGCGGCGGTCTGGGCGACGGCGGTCTGGTCGACGGCGGTCTGGGCGCCGAGGTCGACCGGCTCGTCGCCCTGGGAGCGACCGCGTCGGTCGGCCCCGCGGAGGGCGAGGTCGACCTCACCGATCCCGACGGGAACGAGTTCGTGCTGATCGCGGGCCGCACGTGACAACAAGCCGTCGGTGACGCGGTGACGGACGGTCATCCTCCGACCTACCGACGACCATTGCTCTCGCTTGGTGGGCAGGTATGGGGGGTTATCGCCCCGTCTGATCTGAGGCAATGGTCGTCCGTAGGGCAGCGACGGCAGGCACTTGGCTCAGCGGTCGGGGCCAAGGGTGAGCTCGACCGCACAAGACTCGCGCGGCGCCAACGATGGAGGCGTCGACGACGGTCATCTACCGGCGGTCGGTCTCGATGACGGCGCGGACGTCGGACCCGTCGGTCTCGACGCTCTCCCGAGTGGCGATCCGGTCGAGGACCTCGGCCATCGTCGGCCGGGAGGTCAGGGCCGGGCCGTGGGCATTCGGCGATGAGCAGTCGACCGCCACCGCGAGCGCGGCGCACACGTCCCGCATCCGGGCGCCGCTCAGGCTCCCCAGCCGCTCGGTGAGCAGGGCGACCGGAGCCGACTCCAGCGAGTCGAGGCTGACGGAGCAGCGGCGGGGTACGGGGTCGGTGGCGGGGTCGAGGTGTACCTCGCTGTCGAGGGCGCGCAGGGTCGTCGTACAGGGGGCGACCACGGCCTGCCGGCGTGCCTTGACCGCCGCGGTCCTCGACAGCACGACCACCGGCCGTCGCCCGACGTCGGGCAGCTCGCACCACCACACCTCGCCGCGCTGGGGGAGGCTCACGACCCAGGCTCCCGATGGCGGCGCACGGCGTCGCCCCAGCTCGTGAGGTCTCCCCACGCATCCGCCTCGTCGGCCGGATGTCGGGCGTAGGCGGCGGCGTACGACTGGTCGATCTCGGCCCGGCGGTGCTCGGCGAGCAGGGTGAGGAGGGCCGCCTCCAGCAGCGAGGCGTCGGTGTCGCCGCCGTGCGCCGCCCGCGCCCGCGCCAGCAGCTCGGTGTCGACGGTCGTGCTCACCCGGACCTTGGCCATGCCATGGTCATGCCACACAGGTGCCACAAACAACTGCTCAGCCCCGATCGACTCGATGTCGACCAGTCTCGCCAGGGCTAGCCGGTGGTCGCCCCACTGAGGACGCGCACCTCGGGAGTCCACGGGCACGTCGTCTGGAGGTTCGGGTCGGCGACCAGGCCCTTGGCGACGGACGGTGGGACGGAGGTGCCGGTTCCGGTGATGGTCTGACCCGGCGCCACCGTCCTGCCGTCGTGCAGGACGAGCAGTCCGAGGGCCGGGGCCCACGTCGTACCTGCGGGGAACACCGTCGTGTGACGGTCGAGCCCGGCGCATCCTCCTGCGTCGATGGTGAGCCGACCGGTCATCGGAGCGGAGGGACGTGTTCCCGGGAGGTTCGATGACGAGGTGAGGGCGACGCCGTACGGGCGGCTCCTGTCCGCGTTGGGCACGGCGTCGTAACGGCCGACGACCCTCCCGTCCGCATCGAGCAGCAGCAGCCGGGTGGGTGACGCACCCGCTCCGGGCGCGACGCGTGCCCTCCGGGCGTCCTTCACCGCCTGCACGTTCTCCTGGTAAGGAGCTCTGGGGGAGCACCCGACGAGGGACCTCGTGTCCCCCTCGGCGAACACCGCGCCGTCGGCGACCGTGACGGTGCCGCCGTGGTCGTTGCAGCCGTCGTCGGCATTCCACCAGGCGTCCTTGTTTCCCGGCCCGGGACCGCTGAACTGAACGACCAGCGGCGCGCCGGCCCTCGTCCTGATGTCGTGCACGTCTCGGCCCTCCAGCTCGGTGGCCCGCCAGTAGCCGAGCAGCTGGCTGACCTCCGTGACGGGTGCACCAACCTGCGGCAGGCCGGCGCCCGCAGTCGGACTGGGGCTCGTACTGGGCCTCGTCGTGTCGCTCGCACTGGCGGTCGTCGGCACACCCGCGGCGACGGGGGTCGAGGTCGTCAACGCTCCGGACAGCCACATGCCGAGGGCGACCACGACTGCGGCTGCCGCCGACGCCGACAGCACCACGAGGCCGCTGTGGAGCCGTCGTCGCCGACGTCCGTCACGCATCGCCGCATCGAGGTCGGTGGTGTCGCGGTCCGGCTCGGTGAGCACGATGTCGAAGAGCCGCCGCATCTCGTCCTGGGTCATGGTTGCTCCTGGAGGTCGAAGGCGTCACGGAGCCCCTGCTCCGCCAGAGCGTGTCGAAGGGTCACGAGGCCCCGGCTGGTCTGCGACTTCACGTTGCCGGCGCTCGTCCCGAGGGCCTCGGCGGTCTGCTCGACCGAGAGGTCGTCGAAGAACCGCAGCACGAGTACGGCGCGCTGACCCGGCGGCACCTGTCGCAGCGCGGCCACCAGCTGGTGACGGTGACCCGTCCCGTCGTCCGACCCGGTCGAGGCCGCCTCGGGCAGGCTCTCACTCGGCCGTTCGCGGCGCGACGGGCGACGACGGTGGTCGAGATACAGGTTCACCAGCACCCGCCGTGAGTAACGCGTCAGGTCGCTGCCGCCGCCGATCCGGGGCCAGGCCTCGTAGAGACGCACGAGGGCGTCCTGCACCAGGTCGTCGGCCAGGAACCAGTCTCCGCACAGAAGGAAGGCGGTCTGCCGCATCCGGGGGCGGCTGGTCTGCGCCCACCGGCGGAACTGCTCGTCCGTCTGCCTCCCCACGGTGGCTCCTGTCCTCGGCAACCTGTTGCCACTACCTACGAGATCCGACGTGTCCACGGTTGCACGGGGGATCGAGCGGCCTGGCCAGACGTCAGCGGACCGTGACCGTCCCCGCCGAACCGGGCGGTGCCGGGGTGCTCTGCCGGCGAAGACGAGGCCCGCAGGTCGGGGTCACGTCAGGGATACAGCGCGAACGTCGGTCTGACGGAAGTCGTCGCCCTTGAAGAGCAGGGCGGCCTCTCGGGAACGAGCCAGGGCGTAGGAGAAGCAGTCGCCGTAGTTGAGCCCCGCCGGGTGGCGACCCTTGCCGAAGCGTCGCCAGGCCTCGACTGCGAGGCCGACCTGGGGCAGGTCGACGGGGACGACCTGGGCGTCGACCGCATCGAGGAGCAGGTCGAGGTCGCGGGCCGCATCGGGCCCCTGCCTGGCTTCGACGACGATGGCGGCCTCGACCACGCTGGCGGCGCTCACCGCGCATCCTCGGTGACGTCGGAGGGCTTCGACGAGGGCCCCGGCGTCGGGCTCCCCGAGGACGATCGACACGAGCGCCGAGGTGTCGACCACGATCTCGTTCGTGACCTCGATGCCCGGACTGCTCATCTCGGGAGACCGGAGTCGCCGTACCCGAGGATGTCCTCCTCCGGCCTCTGGTCGATGAGGGAACGGCCCCGGCCACGAGCGATGATGCCGGCCAGCTCGTCCACGCCCCGCGGTGCGCGCGCCCGTCGAAGTCGCTCGAGGCGTTCCTGGACGGCGACTCTCGTGGCCACGGTGATGGGCTCACCCGTCACGCGGGCCAGCTCGCGCACGAGCCGGTCGGTCTCGGGGTCCTTGATGTTGAGGGCCATCGAGGAAGAATAGCAGGCAGAGATCTTCCTTCCGGGGTGGTCCCGGCGACTGCCAGTCCCAGGAACCACTTCCTCGCGGCACCGCGATCGTGAGGCACGACAGGCCGGGTTGGGAGTCGTCAACGGCCGTCTCGATTGCGAGCTCGCCAAGCGGCTCGGTGGAGGGTGAGGGTTGCCGATCATGTCCACGACGTCTCGGCTGAAGTCGATCCTGGGCACCGCGGTTTAGGCGGGTCGAGTGGGTGGAGCTTGCTGCGCGCTCCACTGGGGGAGGCCCGTCAGGGCGTCATGCTCGTGGGGGCGCCCTGCGGGCCGAGGACGTTGAGGAGGGCGAGGGCGTCGGCGTCACGCGATCCGGATGGGGCTGTATAGAGCACGAGGTGCTGGTCGCGGTCGGTGAGGGTCAGGGTGTCGCAGTCGACGGTGACCTCCCCGACGGCTGGGTGCTGGAAGGTCTTCGTGAGCATCGGCGTCGCTTGTACGTCGTGACGCTCCCAGAGACGGTTGAAGTCGGGACTGCCCTCGAGCAGCTCCCCGACGAGGCCTGTCACGGCGGGGTCCGAGGGGTAGCGGGCGAGTGTGGCCCGTAGCTCCATGACGACGCTGTGCCGGAAAGCTGCGTCGTTGGAGATGCCGTACAGGGGCGCCCCAGGGCGCACCGGTGCCAGGAACACCTTGCGCGCCAGGTTTCGGTCGCCGGGGGCGAGCAGGGCGAAGTCCTCCATCAGGGCGGCTGCGAGGTCGTTCCACGCGAGCACCTCGAACGCCGCGGACATCACAAAGCCGGCCGTCTGCGGAAGACGTTCCAGGAGTGCGAGGACGCTCGGACGGACATCGCGCCGGTGCAGCCCGTCGCGGGCCGGAGCGGTGCCCGCGAGCAGGTGAAGGTGATCGAACTCCGCGTCGGTGAGTCGCAGCGCACCCGCGATGCCGGCAAGGACCGGCGCCGAGGGACGTGGCGCTCGGCCCTGCTCGAGCCGGACGTAGTACTCGGTAGAGATGTGAGCCAGCACCGCGATCTCTTCACGGCGCAACCCGGGGGTCCGGCGCCGGGGACCGGATGGGAGCCCCACGTCCTGCGCCCGCAGTCGCTCTCGTCGGCTGCGGAGAAAACTCCCGAGCGCCTGCTTGTCCATGCCTCAAGTGTGCACGCTCGATCGCAGCCGGACCGTAGTACCACTTGTGCCTGGATCAACGTTCGAGCCTCCACGATGGTGGTGACATGACACCAACCCACGACATCAGCCCGGTCGGCCTGCTAGCCGGCAAGGTCATCTTCATCACCGGCGCCAGCCGCGGCATCGGGGCAGCCGCCGCCCGGCTCTTCTCCTCCGAGGGCGCCGCCGTCGTCCTGGCGGCCCGCAACACCGAGGCCCTCGACCACATCGTGGCCGAGATCCGCGACGACGCAGGTGTGGCCGATGCCGTCGCGATGGACCTCACTGACCCAGGGAGCATCCGTGCTGCCGTCGATCGCGTCAGAGTGCTGCACGGGCGCCTTGACGGCGCCTTCAACAACGGCGGAATCGTCCAGCAGCGGCCCGGCCCCCTCGACACCACGACCGACGACGACATCGACCAGCAGTTCACAGTGAACTTCCGCTCGCACTGGACCGCGATGACCGCCGAGGCTGCGCTCATGCGCAAGGGCGGCGGCGGAGCCATCGTCAACACCTCAAGCATCGGTAGTCGTCGCGCGGTTCCTCCTCTCCCCGCGTACGGCGCCATGAAGCGCGCCCTGAACAGCCTCACCGAGACCGCCGCCGTGACCTGGGCCCCGGAGAGCATCCGCGTCAACGGCATCACGCCCGGCGGCACCGCCACGGAGATGATGACGGAGTGGGAGGCATCGACCCCCGGCGTCATCGAGGCCGCCAAGGCGGCCTCTCCGCTCGGACGGATGGCCGAGCCCCGCGAGGTCGCCGAGGCTGCCGCCTGGCTGCTCAGCGACCGGGCGTCCGCGGTGACCGGTGCCATCGTGCCCGTCGACGGAGGCGCCGGCGCGTAAGCAGGGCGGGGAAACTCACGAACACCACACACGACCGAGGTCGACCCGTTCGTCCACACCGCCTCCCGCTCCTCAGGCCTGACCGAGCTGCTGATCATCGGCGAGGCCGACCGGCTGTAGACCACCGGTCTGGAGCAGGTCCGCGACGACGACGGCCGCCACACCATGGGCGTCATCCTCATCGCCATGGCCGGCATCGAGAAGCGGCTGGCCCGCTACCCCAGCAGTACAGCCGGATCGGCTTCGCCCACGCGTACCGGCCTCTGAGCACCGAGGAACCATGACTGAACCCAGGACGTAGGGTCCTCGGTGTGCCCCAGACGCCCACCGTGTCGTTACGTCCGCGCACCGACGCCGACCTCGACCTGCTCTTCGAGATCGCCGCCGACCTCGACACCTGGGAGGAGCGCAAGCCGGAGGCGCCGCGACCGCTGACGAGGGACCACTTCGACGCCCGGCTCGTGCCGAAGCCCGACGACGACGACGACCCCCGAGCGGCTGTCGCCCTCGTGGTCGACGTCGACGGCACCGCTGTCGGCAGCGCGACCCTCTTCGACATCGACCTGCTCGCCCGCCACGCCGAGGCGGGGATCGCGCTGGAGCGGAACGCCCGGGGCGGTGGCATCGGCACCGCCGCGATGACCCAGCTCGTCGAGTTCGGGTTCGTGCGTCACAACCTGCGCCGGATCCACCTGCAGGCGATCGCGTCGAACGTCGCCGCCATCCGCGCCTACGAGAAGGCGGGCTTCGTGATCGAGGGACGGCAGCGCCAGCACGCCTGGGTACGAGGCGCCTACGAGGACATCGTGCGCATGGGCATCCTGCGCTCAGAGCACACCTCCCCGGTCTGATGAGATGGCCTCGGGCGCACCCACCGCCGTGGGTCGCCGAGCACCACCCAGCCGGTACGGCGCGCCGTACGCCCGGCGCGCCGTACGCCGGTCGGCGCGCTGGGTCAGAGCGCGTCGAGCGCGGTGTCGACCGCCGTGACGAGCGCGTTCTTCGCCTCGTTGGAGATGCGGTGGTTGAGGAACAGCGCCCAGTCGAGATCGTCGCTGCGACTGTGGGCGATGGTGCTCGTACCCTCGAAGTCGCCGTAGCGCGTCCCGGGCGTGCGGCCGCCGGTGTCCCAGGCGGCGTGGGTGCCGAGGAGGCGCGCCGTCGTCGTGGCCGAGGTCGCGAGTCCGCCTGCAGCGGGGCCGGGTTCGAGCACGAACGTCCCACCGTAGGCGTCGCCCGCCCACGGACCGGTGAGGTCGAGCAGCGACGGCGATGCACCGGCGGCGTGGTAGCGGTCCACCTCGCCCGGGACCGAGCCCGTGGTCGCCGCGACGTAGAGGTCGGCCACCCGAAGCGGCGCCAGGAGACGCTGGCGCAGGTAGCTGTCGAGCGGTCCACCGGTGACCCGCTCGACGAACGCGCCGAGCACCATGAACGCGACGTTGGAGTAGCCCGCGCGCTCCTCCACCTCGGTGGGGGCGGAGTCCGGGTCGAGCCCGGGGTCGCAGGCCATGGCCTGCCCGGCCACGAAGCGGACCACCTCGTCGGGCGTCGGCGGCCCCGTCCGGCCCGCCGCCACCGACACGTCCCGCCACGAGAGGTCGCGCTGGAGCCCCGACCGGCGGATGAGCACGTCGCCCACGGTCACCCGGGCGATACGGGGGTCGACGGTCGCGCCCGCCGGAAGGGCGACGACACCGGCAGGGAAGACCGGTGCGTCGAGAGCGATGACACCGTCGTCGACGAGCGTCTGGGCCGCCGCTGCGGCGAAGAACTTGGAGACGCTCGCGAGCCGGAACGTGGTCGCGGGGGTCACCACGGGGACGGCCTCCTCGGCCCACGTGTAGCCGCGGGCGGTGACGAGGGTCCCTGCCCGGGCGACGGCCAGGCTGGCGCCGTGCACACCGAGGCTCTGCTGGACGGGCCGGACCACGTCGTCGAGCGCACCGTCCACGGGCGAGACGAGCCCGGGGAGTCCGACTGCGGTCCAGCGTCGTGGGACCACCGTGCTCGTCTCCGCGAAGACCGCTGCGTAGTGCACGTCGCCGGTCCCGCCCGCCGACACGACGAGAGGGCGCTGACCCGACGCGAGCGCCGCGTCGAAGGCCGCCTGGTAGTCGGCGGCCGGCACGCCGTGTCGCGCCGACCAGGCACCGACCGTGTCGTCCCGGAAGCTCGCGAGGATCGCGTGGTCGTCCGCGACCGACAGCGTCGTGGGACGCAGCCCGCCGGTCACGAGGGCGTCGAAGATCGACTGGTAGGTGCCCTCGTCGGCCAGCCACCACGACCAGTCGACGACGTCACGGTTCTGCCACCAGATGCCCGCGAACCGGCGGTCGGCCGGATCGCCGTACGCCACGAGGCTGCGGGGGACGAAGCCTTCCTGCCGCGCTCGGGCCATCTCGCTCACGAGCGTCCCGGGGGAGTCGGCAGAGCCCCAGACCAGCCCGTGCCGCGCGAACCACGCGCCGACGTCGCGCTGCTCGAAGGAGGCGGCGAAGACCGCGCGGTCGGCCGACCCGGTCGCCGAGAGCAGGCTCGGTAAGAGCCCCTGCGCGGTCAGCTCGTCGAAGCGCTGCTGGTAGCCACCGGAGTCGAGCCCGTGCAGCGCCGCCCACCCGCGGCCGTCCGACGGCACCCAGACGGCGGCGTAGACGGCGGCGGCGGGGTCACCCGACACGTCGAGGGCGTCGAGCACCCAGCCCTGGGAGGAGAGCTCGTCGAACTGGCTCTGGTGGTGGGCGGCGTCGACACCGTGGTACGCGCGAAAGGAGTCCATGGTCAGCAGGAGCGTTGCGTGGGTCTGGTGATACGCATCGGGACGCCGTACGGGACGACAAGGCCCTGCTCTCGAGCGGTCAGTGCCGCGCCAGCTCCTTACGGGTAGCGGCGACCCATTGCACGACACCCACCGCCCGGCAGTTCGCCTCACCAGAGCACCGTACGGGGTGCACGAGATCCCACATGAGCGGCCGCTGACCGAGCCCTGTGTAGGAGCTCGCCGGTCCTGTCAGCGGCCCTGGGTCCTGACCTGTAGCGCGACACGCAGGGGATCGCTCGGCTGGTCTTCCGAGCGTGTCCGAATCCTCAGGTGCCCGGCGTTGGATGGAGAGCGGAGGTGCCCTCGAGGTGGCCGTGGGTCGATCGGTCAGACATTGATCTCGTCGGCGAATGCCATCAGCGACTCGTGGCTGTCCAAGGCCCATGCTTCAAGCAGGGGGTGATCGAGGACGTCGGCGATCGCGGCGTCGGAGCCACCGACCAGCGTCGAGTCGACGTCGATCTCCGTCGCCACGCACCAGCTGCGGTCCGCCGGCCAGAACAGCGACGGTGACTGCGTCACCCCGGTGTCCGGCCCCTCGTACTGCGCGAGCTGGGTCATCGCTGACAGCGGGCCGCGCAGCACCAGGTAGTCGCGGTGAGGCAGGTGCAACCTGGGCGCTGCCAGCTCGGCTGCAGTGAACGCCGGCGGCACCGGCTGGCCAGGTCCGTCATCAGCGGTGAAGCGCACATGAGCGCGCCCTCCCCTCACCCAGCCCCATCCTTCCCACAGCGCGAAGAAGCAGTCCTGCGGCGTAGCCGTATGCCGGGACAGGACGTCGCCCAGCGCGAGCAGCGGCTCCAATGACAGGTTGCCCACCTCGGGTGACGTGTCGCGCCACAGCGGCGCATCCCGTTGATACGGGTCCGGCGCCGAGATCAGCGCGTGCCACTGCACGGTCGGATGCACCTGACGGCCGGTGACCTGGGCGACCTCGGCCCAGGTGGTGGACCGGTCCGAGCCATCCCCGACGGGGTGCAGGATCCGTGCATAGGCGCCGAAGACCGTGGGGACGGTGCCATCGACCCGTCCCGGTGGACCGGTCACCCGGCGGCGGACCCAGTCAGCCTCCGCCACGTCGGTGGCCACCCGCACCGCGTCCGTCCACACCGCAGAAGTCTCCGCGGGTTCCGTTCCTGCGTCAAGGTCGTTGTCGTGCCATCCGGTTTGGCCAGCAACACCCAGGTTTCCGTGTGCTTCTTTCCGTGTGCTTCACCTCAGCCCGGCTCCGGTTGAGGCTGCCCCGTCGGGGTAGTGTGGGTTCCCCACCTGTCGTCGGAGCAGCGCTCTGGCCCGCGGTGTGACAAGAAGCTGAGACCCTCGCTTTGTCACTATCTTGTCCAGATCCTCAGTTGCGGCGTACCGCAGGACGCCCCGGTCCCAGGGGCACCCATCCGGACGGGCCAAGCGGGACGCCAACTGCGGCGGACCACGGTTGCCCTACGCCGCTCCCGCAGGGGTTCCGCCTGCGTGACGGGCCTTGCCGGCCACCGGTCTCTGACGCGCCGGCTTGACGGTCATACGCGGCGGTATGACGCTCAAGGGTCACGATGCGCTCCCGAAGGCGGAAGGGCCTGGTCCGTCGAGCCGGCCCGGCGGAGGCGACCGGCTCGTCGGGGCACTCCGCCGCTGGGGTCGTCTGGGACAAGGGGTCGACTCTGAGTCGCTGGGGTTGGCTGTCCTTGCGGCGGAGGTTGACTCAGAGCCCTTGAGGTTGGCTGCTGTTAGAGCATGAGCCGAGCGCAGCGACTCTGAGTCAACCTCCCCCAGAGACGCAGCCGAGCGCAGCGACTCTGAGTCAACCTCCCCCAGAGAAGCAGCCAACCCCAGCGACTCAGAGTCGACCTCCCCGGGTCCGGCTGCCGACTGCCGCGATCGGCGGTCGGGCCTCCCCAGTGGGCGGCAAGCAGCAGGTCCGACGAGCCCTGTCTGGGCGGTGTGACGCGGCTGAACGGTTGGCGCTGCGCAGCGGGTCTCGGATAGCCCGTGTCGCCCCGTCCCGCAAGACGATCGCCGATCGAAGCGGCCTCTTCGGCGTATGTAGGCACATGTGTTCCCAACCGCGAGGCCACGATCCGGGGCGGCCCGTCGGAGTCGTCCTGCTGTGAAGACGGCGACTGCACCGGATCATCACCGTCTCAGCGGGGACCTCAACAAAAGCCAGGGAGCCACATCAGTCGGTGCCTCACGGCCTTCGCGAGAGGCGGCTGGCGTCGTCCTGGTCCACCACGAAACCCGGCCGGTCAGAGTCTCCACCCGGTCGTATGGGCCGAGGAGCGCGAGGTAGGCGATGAGGAGCAGCCGGCTCTCGTCAAGGGCGGGCCCCAGGACCGGCAGGGGCAGGGCCGACAGGTTCACGCACATCACCACAACCACCAGCCCACGCAGCACGGTGGTCGCTTCCCTTGTGGAGAAGCAGACGCACAGTGCCCCGAGGATCACAGGGGTCTGGTGGTGCGTCCACGACACCGGGGAGAGGAGCAGACCCGTGCACGAGGCGACGACGAACGCAGCCAGTGCCGCGCCGCATCGTGCGAGTCGGACCGCGCGACGTCCGGCAATCGGCGGCAGCAGGACCATTGGGGTCAGCGTTACACACACACATAGCTGCACCGGGGCGCACTGGCCTCGGGAACAACGGCCCCACCTTCGGAGTTGAGCCTAGTGAGCGCAAGTTTGCCGAGTGTGGTTTTGACAAGAAGCCCCACGACGAGGCACATTGAGCGTCAGGACCTCAACCTCTTGGCGCCACACCAGCGCCACCCAGCAGGCAACTCAGGCACAAGGAGAATCACCCATGTCACGTGCGGTCGGAATCGATCTCGGTACCACCAACTCGGCCGTCGCCGTCCTCGAAGGCGGAGAGCCGACCATCATCGCGAACGCTGAGGGCGGGCGCACCACCCCCTCCGTCGTCGCGTTCTCCAAGAGCGGCGAGGTGCTCGTCGGCGAGATCGCCAAGCGTCAGGCCGTCACCAACGTCGACCGCACGATCCGCTCGGTCAAGCGCCACATGGGCACCGACTGGAGCACGAAGATCGACGACAAGAACTACACGCCGCAGGAGATCAGCGCCCGCATCCTCCAGAAACTGAAGCGCGACGCGGAGTCCTACCTCGGTGAGTCCGTCACCGACGCCGTCATCACCGTGCCGGCCTACTTCGACGACGCCGAGCGCCAGGCCACCAAGGAGGCCGGCGAGATCGCGGGCCTCAACGTGCTGCGCATCATCAACGAGCCCACTGCCGCCGCGCTGGCCTACGGCCTCGACAAGGGCAAGGAGGACGAGCTCATCCTCGTCTTCGACCTCGGTGGCGGCACCTTCGATGTGTCCCTCCTCGAGGTCGGCAAGGACCCGGAGGACGGCTTCTCGACCATCCAGGTGCGGGCCACCAGCGGTGACAACAAGCTCGGTGGCGACGACTGGGACGAGCGGATCGTCTCGCACCTGCTCACCACGGTGAAGAACAGCAGCGGCGTCGACCTGTCCAAGGACAAGATCGCGATGCAGCGGCTGCGTGACGCGGCGGAGCAGGCCAAGAAGGAGCTCTCCTCTTCGTCCAACACCAACATCAACCTGCAGTACCTCTCGATGAGCGACAACGGCCCGATCCACCTCGACGAGCAGCTCTCCCGGGCCCAGTTCGAGAAGCTGACGGCTGACCTGCTCGACCGCACCAAGGCGCCGTTCAACAAGGTCATCGCCGACGCCGGCATCAAGGTCGGCGACATCGACCACGTGGTGCTCGTCGGTGGCTCGACCCGGATGCCCGCCGTGAGCAAGGTCGTCACCGAGCTCACCGGTGGCAAGGAGCCCAACAAGGGCGTCAACCCCGACGAGGTCGTCGCCGTCGGCGCCAGCCTCCAGTCGGGCGTCCTCAAGGGCGAGCGCAAGGACATCCTGCTCATCGACGTCACCCCCCTGAGCCTCGGCATCGAGACCCAGCACGGGCGCTTCACCAAGCTCATCGAGCGCAACACGGCCATCCCGACCAAGCGCAGCGAGATCTTCACGACGGCCGACGACAACCAGCCGTCCGTCCTCATCCAGGTCTTCCAGGGTGAGCGCGAGATCGCGCAGCACAACAAGGGTCTCGGCACCTTCGAGCTGACCGGCATCGCGCCGGCCCCGCGCAACGTGCCCAAGATCGAGGTCACCTTCGACATCGATGCCAATGGCATCGTGCACGTCTCCGCCAAGGACCAGGGCACCGGCAAGGAGCAGTCGATGACCATCTCCGGTGGGTCCGCCCTGCCGAAGGAGGAGATCGAGCGCATGGTCAAGGAGGCCGAGCAGCACGCCGACGAGGACAAGCAGCGGGTCGAGGAGATCGAGGCCCGCAACGCCGCCGAGCAGCTGGTCTACTCCACCGAGAAGTTCCTCACCGACAACGGCGAGAAGGTCCCCGCGGCCGAGAAGACCGAGGTCGAGACGGCCCTGGCCGAGCTCAAGACCGCGGTCGGCACCCGCGAGGCGCCGGGCACCGACGTCGCCGACATCAAGGCCAAGACCGCGACCCTCTCCGAGGTCTCGCAGAAGATGGGTCAGGCCATGTATGCCGCCGCCTCCGCCGAGGAGGCCACGGCCCCCGAGGAGGCGCAGGACGCCCCCACCGGTGAGGCCGACGACGACATCGTCGACGCCGAGGTGGTCGACGAGGGCGACGACGCCGCGAAGGACAGCAAGTGACTGACGCTCCGCACGGGCGTGAGCCGCACGAGGGCGCCGAGCCCGGCCACAGTGGCCAGGGCTCGGCGGGCCCCGCGGGCTCGGCTGAGCCCGGTGGCTCCGACGAGTACGACGTGCCCGCTGACGCGGCGCAGCTCTTCGACACCCCGCCGGCCCCCGAGCCGGAGGCTGACGGCGCGACGTCCGCGACGAACGTCGACTACCTCGAGGACCTGCGCCGCGTGCAGGCGGAGTACGTCAACTACAAGCGGCGGGTCGACCGCGACCGGGCGGTGGCCAGGGACGCCGGCGTGCAGCAGGTGGTCGAGGCCCTCATCCCGGTCCTCGACGACATCCACCTCGCCCGCGAGCACGGTGACCTGACCGGTGGCCCGTTCGACAAGATCGCCGACAAGCTCGAGGCGACGCTCGGCCGTTTCGGGGTGACCCGGCTCGGTGAGCCCGGGGTCGCGTTCGACCCCGCGGTGCACGAGGCCCTCATGCACGTGGAGGCCGAGCTGCCCGAGGGTGCCGACACGACCACCGTGGTCGCCGTCCTCCAGCCCGGCTGGAAGGTCGGCGAGCGCGTCGTCCGCCCGGCCCGGGTGTCGGTGGCCGACCCCAGCTGATCCCGCCGCCCGAGCCGACCCCAACTGCAAGGAGCACCATGGCGAGCCAGGACTGGCTGGAGAAGGACTTCTACGCCACGCTCGGCGTCTCCGCCGACGCCGACGACGCGGCCATCAAGAAGAGCTACCGCAAGCTCGCCCGACAGCTGCACCCCGACCAGACGGCGGGTGACGCCGTGGCGGAGAAGCGCTTCAAGGAGGTCGGGGAGGCGTACGCCATCCTGTCCGACCCCGAGCAGCGCAAGGAGTACGACCAGATCAGGGCCATGTCGCGCGGTGGGGCGCGCTTCACCTCGGGCGGCTCCGGCAGCGGTGGCGGCTTCGAGGACCTCTTCTCCAGCTTCGGTGGTGGGGGCGGCGGTCGCACGCGCTACTCCACCGGCGGGCCGGGCGGCGCCAGTCAGCCGGACATCAACGACCTCCTGGGGAGCCTCTTCGGCGGCGGCGGAGCCGGTGCAGCCGGTTTCCCGGGCGCCGGTGGCGGTCAGGGCTACGACCCGTACGGCGCCCCGCGGGGTCCTCGCAAGGGCACCGACGCCCAGGCCCGCGCGACCCTGTCGTTCCGTAACGCCGTCGAGGGCTCCACGGTCACCCTCTCGTCGTCGGGCCAGAAGGTGACCACCCGGCTGCCCGCCGGCGTGAGCGACGGCCAGAAGATCCGCCTGCGAGGCAAGGGCAACCCGGGAGACCCAGGCACCCCGAACGGTGACCTCATCATCACGGTGACCGTCCAGAAGCACCCGGTCTTCGGTCGCGACGGTGACAACCTCACCGTCGACCTGCCGGTCACCTTCGCTGAGGCCGCCCTCGGTGCCACCGTGCAGGTGCCCACCCTCGACGGCACCCCGGTGCGGGTCAAGGTCGCCGCAGGCACCCCCAGCGGGCGTCAGCTGCGGGTCAAGGGGCGCGGGGTCACCCGCGACAAGAAGACCGGCGACCTCATCGCCCGGGTGCAGGTCGTCGTCCCCCAGCGCCTCACCAAGGCGGCTCGGGCGGCGATCGAGCAGCTCCAGGCCGACGAGGCGGAGGTGGACCCCCGCGCTGAGCTCTTCGAGCGGGCGACCTCGCCGTGACCGCGGGAGGAGCGTCGGGGGCGTCGGGGGCGTCGGGGGCGTCGAACCCCATGGGTGGCTCGTCGGGTTTCGGACCCGACGACGACACACCGGTGTTCGTGATCTCGGTCGCGGCCCAGCTGGCAGGGATGCACGCCCAGACCCTGCGTCAGTACGACCGGCTCGGCCTGGTCTCGCCGTCGCGCACGCGCGGCGGCGGTCGGCGCTACTCCGGCCGTGACGTCGCGCTCCTGCGCGAGGTGCAACGCCTCTCGCAGGAGGAGGGGGTCTCGCTGGCGGGCATCCAGCGCATCCTCGAGCTCGAGAACCAGGTCGACGCGCTGCGGGCGCGCCTCGCCGAGGTCACGGCGGCCCTCGAGGCGGCCAACGCCCGCACCCTGCCCGGATCCCGGGTCTTCGCCGCCGGCGCCCGCGGCGAGATCGTCTCACTGCGCCCCGGCCAGCGGGCCCCGCGGCTGATGCCGCGCAGCACGGCGCTCGTGGTGTGGCGGCCCGGCCGATGACCGAGCACCTCCTCGTCTTCCCCGAGCGTGAGGTGGCCGACGCCGTCGCCGACGGTCTCGACCGCCACGTCTACGTCGTGCGCGTCCTGCGCGAGACCCTCGCCGGTGAGGACGACGCCGACGCCGCGCAGTGGCTGGTCGACGTCGTCGACGAGCGCGACCTCTCCGCCGCCGAGTCCGCGGCCGAACGCCTGCGGCTCACCGACCTGGCCCGCGACAACGGCGGCTGGTACGACGACACCGAGGTGACCGAGGGCATCGACGACACCGGGGTCACCGCTGGTGATGAGGGCGCCGGGCACG
>JBBRNQ010000043.1:0-34290 GCA_038230235.1 Actinomycetales bacterium | reverse complement strand
GTGCCCGAGCTGCTGCACCAGCCACCAGGCAGCGGCTCCCGTGACGATGGCGCCGACGACCACGGCCACGACCGCCTCGATGAACCAGGTGGAGTGCTGCCGGGTCACCACGACCGTCATGGGGTCGTTGCCCGTCGGAGCGACCAGCACGGCGCTCGACCCGGCGTCCTTGACCTCGAGCGCGCCCTGGCCGGTCGCACGCCACACGTCGAGGGCGCTGGGGTCGGCGAGGGAGCCCGACCCGGTGGGGCGAAGGTCCAGCACCCGCGCCGGGAAGCGGGCCCCGGACGCCCGCAGCACCCGGCTCCTCCCGACGACCTCGGACACCTCGCTCGAACGCGCCTCGCCGAGGAAGACCGCGTCGGCGTCTCTCGCTGCGTCACCTCGGTACGCATTCACGGTGACGGGGACGTCGACCCCACCGAGGATGTCCGACCCGATGACGACGGGGCCCGTGGCTCGGGCGGTGAAGCTCGCCGTACCGCTCGGACCGAGGACGAACGCGAGCCAGAGGCCGAGGACGGCGACGACGAGGCCGGCGAGCGCGGCGAGCGCGGCGAGCGCCACGGCAACACGGCGGGCGAGAATCACGGGCGGGGAGTCCTTCGGGGGCGAGGCGACGGGCTCCTGCGGGAGGGCGCTGCCCGGTCGCGCGGTCAGACGGCCGATCCACCATGACACAGGCGCACGCGCAACCCCCAATCAGCCACCTGGCGATCCGCCGTACCCGATGAGGCAGCTTGTGGCCCTTGCCCCATTTCCCGCGCATACGCCCCAGTGCCGCGCACCACCGGCGTCGGCGGCACCCTCAGCGCGGCCCGAGCTCGGCACCACGGTGAGATTCCGTGCCTTTCTGGGGGAGGTTGACTCAGAGTCGCTGCGCTCGACTGATGCTCTAACAGCAGCCAACCTCAGAGGCTCTGAGTCAACCTCGGCCGGAAGGGCAGCCAACCCCAGCGACTCAGAGTCGACCCCTTGTCCCAGGCGACCCCATCGGCGGAGCGGCCCGACGAGCCGGTCACCTCCGTCGGGCTGGCCCGACGGAAGCACCGGGCCCCTCCGCTGCGGGAGTGCACCTTGACCCACGAGCGTCACCCCGCCGCAGAATGACCACGTCGGGTCCGGCTGTGGCGAAGCCGAGCGCGGATGGCTTTCCACCCACCCGTCTCACCTTGCTGCCGAGCTGAGCCCGGCCCGACTCCGGCTCGCACCAACCGCAGCTCGGGGGCACCGCTGCCGGGGTGCGGCTTCGTCGCTCCGTCGGCGGCGAACCCGTGGCGGCGGTAGAACGACCGCGCCCGCGCATTGTCCGTCAGCACCCAGACGGAGGCGGGTCGGGCACCGAGGGCTGCCGTCAGCAGGTCGTCGGCCAGCCCCGTGCCCTGCGCTGACCTCTGCACGTTGAGGGAGTAGAGCTCCCACGGCGTGGGGGCATCGGCGTCTCGGCTGGTCCCGCCGCTGGCCAGCCCGACGGACTCGTCACCGTCGAGGGCGACGAGGACGCGGCACCCGTCGTCTTCGTAGTCCACCCGCACCGTGAACCCGTGGGCGGACCGACGACGTCGCTCCTGCGGCAGCCCTTCCTGCGGCAGCCCTTCCTGCGGCAGACGCTCCTGCGGCAGACGCTCCTGCGGCAGTCGCTCCTGCGGCAGTCGCTCCTCAGGCACCGGAGGCGCGGGCCTGCAGGGCCCGCTCGAGCCGCTCGACCTTGCCGTCGATCTCGCCGACGAAGCCGGGACGCAGGTCGGCCTTGAGCACCAGCGACACGCGCGGGCTCACCGCTGCCACCGCGTCGACCGCTCCCTTGATGACGCCCATGCACTCGTCCCACTCGCCCTCGATCGTCGTGAACATCGAGTCGGTGCGGTGGGGCAGGCCACTGGCTCGCACCACCTCGACGGCGGCCGCGACGGCGTCGTGGACCGAGCCGGTCTCGTCGGTGGCGACGGCGGGAGCGACGGAGAAGGCGAAGAGCATGACCACACCGTATGCCCGGGCGGTGGTCGGGCCGGTGGGGCCGTCGGCGCCGGTGGCAGGTGTCGGCAGTGGAATAGCCGCCTTCACACCGGTGCTGTCACCAGGGAGCGGGCCGCGTCGACGGCCCGAACAAGATGAGGAGAGCGGTCGTATGAAGGTCACCGTCCTGGGAACAGGGATCATGGGTACGGGCGTCGTCCACAGCCTGCTCCGCGAGGGACACGCCGTCACGGCCTGGAACCGCACCGCGAGCAAGGCCCAGGCGCTCGGCGACGACGGCGCGGTGGTGGCCGGGTCGGTCGCC
Source organism: Actinomycetales bacterium (assembly GCA_038230235.1). Lineage (GTDB taxonomy): Bacteria > Actinomycetota > Actinomycetes > Actinomycetales > Dermatophilaceae > Lapillicoccus. Next base: position 32,009 of record JBBRNQ010000043.1, on the reverse strand, counting down.
GCGGCCGTCGACGGCGCCGAGGTGGTCGTCCTGACGCTCTTCGACGCCGACTCGGTCGTCGCTGCGCTCGACGAGATCGCGGCCGCCGCCACCTCCGGAGAGGCGGCCGACCTCGTCGTGGTCCAGGCCAGCACCATCGGGGTCGAGGGCACCAGCCGGGCGGCCGCCCGGGCGGCGGAGGCGCACCTGCCCTTCGTCGAGGCGATGATGCTCGGCACCAGGGCCCCCGCCGAGAACGGGCAGCTGGTGCTGCTCACCGCGGGTGAGCCGTCCCTGCTGGAGCGGGTCCGCCCGGCCCTCGCGGCGATCAGCTCGCGGACCGTGTCGGCCGGGTCGGAGCTCGGGTCCGCCACGGCGCTCAAGCTGGTCTGCAACGCGTGGGTCGCGTCCGTCACCGCTGCCGTCGCCCAGTCCATCGCCCTCGCCCGTGGGCTGGGCGTCGACCCCGCGCTCTTCCTCGAGGCCATCGAAGGCGGCGCGGTCGACACGCCGTACGCGCACGTCAAGGGCAAGGCGATGATGGGTGGTGACTGGACGCCGTCGTTCGCCCTCGACGGGGTCCGCAAGGACCTCGGCGTCATCACCGACGCCGCGACCGGGTCGGGGGTCGACACGAGGTTGCTCGACGCGCTGGGCTCGGTGTTCGGCAGCGCTTCGGACGACGGTCACGGCGCCGACGACATGGCGGCCGTGCTGACGGCCTTCGGGCCATCGCGCGACTGACCGATCCGGATGGTCGGACGCTCAGCTGCCGGCGGCCGACGAGGCTCGCAGGACCTGGCGTACGGCGGGCATGAGCTCGACGACCTCGAACCCGAGAGCGTCGTTGACGGCGACCATCCAGCGGTTGGTGTCGTCGTTGCTCGTGATCACCCGCTCACGGCCCGGATGGTCCCTCGTCAGGGCCTGCAGGTTGGCGACCTTGACGGCCATGCCGAGTCGGTGGCCGCGGTGGGGGGCATCCACGAGGGTGCCCCATTGCCACACCGCCGGACTCGGCTCGGCGAGAACGACCAGGTCGGTGTAGGCGACGACCGACCCGGTGGGCGCGTGCACCGCCACGGTGGTGAGCTGGTGACGACCCTGCTGACGCATCAGCCGCAGGAGGTCGACGTACCGGACCGGGGTGAGGGCCTCCGGCTCGAAGCTCACCTCGCCGGTCGGGGCGTCGACGCCGAGCCGGTTCATCACGGCGCACAGCCCTTCCTGGAGGGGCTCGGGGACACCGTCGACGTGGGTCTCCAGCCGGTAGTCCCCCACCCAGTGGGGTCGGGCTCGGGCCGCGAGCGAGTCCAGCAGCTCGGGGTCGACGGGCAGGAGCAGGTGACGCACGATGTCGGTGCTCGTGGTGACGAAGCCGAGCGCCTGCGCGAAGCTCCGGTGGGGGTGCGCGGGGACGGGGTCGGCATCACCCGCCGGGACCAGCAGCTCGGCGAGCACCTCCGTGCGCCCGTCCTCGCGCGCGCTGTCGACCATCCGCTGCACGAGGGCACGCCCGGCACCACGACGACGGTGGTCCGGGTGCACCACCACCTCGATCCAGGCCTTGTCGGTGTTGTCGTCGAGGGCGAGCCAGAGGATGCCGATGCCGACGACGACACCGTCGTCCTCGTTGCCGGAGAGCCCGGCGTCGGTGCCCTGCTCGACTGCGGCCCACATCTCCATCCGCTCACCGGGGTCGTCGTGGCGCCAGGCGAGGACCGACTCGGCGAGCGACGTCGGGCGGTGCCACGGGCGGCCCAGCCCCATCGCCGCCTCCCGGACCTGGTACGCGCGAGCGCAGGCGGCGTCGTCGTACGGGTCGAACCGGCGGGTGAGCACCCTGGTGACGCTAGGCACTCCCTGTCGCCGACGCCACTGCATTTCCGGGGGCGTGAGGCAGCCTGCTGGCGTGCACCCGGGCGTGCTCGATCGCCTGGGGAGTGGTCGCGAAGAGGTGGCGCTCGTGGGCCAGCTCGTCGTAGACCCCCAGCTGGGTGAGCACCCGCTCGTGCCCGGGCTGCACGCCGGAGAGCATGACCGTCACCCCGCGGCTCTCGAGACGCCGGATGGTGTCGGCGAGGACCGCCGCGCCGGTGGCGTCGATGGCGCTGAGGTGGGCCATCCGCAGCACCACCACCCGCACGTCGCTGATGTCGGAGAGCTCGAGCAGGAAGTCGTGGGCCGCAGCGAAGAACAGCGGCCCCTCGAGGCGGTAGGCCACCACGTGCTCGGCCAGCAGCGACCGCTCCTCGGCGTCGTGCCCCGAGCCGCCCGACTCGCCCGACGCGTCGATGGGGCTCTCGTGCAGGCTCGCGGCCTCGGCCGCCTGGTGCAGCGCGAGTCCCCCGGCGACGACGAGACCCAGGACGACCGCGGTGACCAGGTCGAAGGCGACGGTCGAGACCGCTGTCACGACCAGCACCACGGCGTCACCGCGGGTCGCTCGGAGCAGGGCGCGGACGCTCGAGACCCGCACCATCTGGACCGCCGTGGCGACGAGCACCCCGACCAGCGCTGCCAGGGGGATCATCGAGACCCACCGGGAGGCGACCAGCACGATGAGCAGGAGCACCAGGGCGTGGATCACGGCTGCGGCACGCGAGCTCGCACCGGCGCGGACGTTGACGGCCGTGCGGGCGATGGCCGCCGTCGCGGGGATGCCGCCGAAGATCGGCGAGGCGAGGTTGGCCAGCCCTTGTCCGAAGAGCTCCCGGTCGGGGTCGTGCCGCTGCCCGACGCTCATCCCGTCGGCCACCGAGGCCGACAGCAGGCTCTCGAGGGCCGCCAGCGCGGCGACCGCGACGGCTGGCACGACCAGCTGGTTGACGTGGTCGAAGGACGGCATCCGCGGCGCCGGGATCGTCGACGGGATGCTGCTGATCGTCTCGGCCCCCAGGTGCAGGCTCGCGTCGAGCACGGTCGCGACGACGATCGCGATGAGGGAGAACGGCACCCCGCGGCGCAGGCGGCTGCCGACGAGGATGAGCGCCACGGTGCCGGCGGCGATGGCGATGGCCGACCAGTGCGGGTCCCGCACCCCGGCGGCGACGGCAGCGCCGGCCAGGGCCAGCACCTTCTCGGCGTGCACGTGAACGCCGAGCACGGAGGGCAGCTGCTGCAGCCCGATGATGACGGCGATGCCGACGGTGAAGCCCTCGACCACCGGCACGGGCACGTAGCGGATGAACCGCCCGGCACGCACCAGCGCGAGACCGACGAGCACCAGGCCGGCGAGCAGGCCGACCGTCAGCACCGCCTGCGGGCCGTACGTCGCGACGATCGGCACGAGCACCACGGTCATGGCCCCCGTGGGCCCGCTCACCTGCACGTGGCTGCCACCGAAGACGGCGGCCACGACACCGGCGATGATCGCGGTCACGAGCCCGGCGCCCGCGCCCATGCCCGAGCTCGCCCCGAAGCCGAGGGCCAGTGGCAGGGCGACGAGGCCGACCATCACCCCGGCGAGCAGGTCGCGGCGCGGCGCGGTGCGCATGGCCGAGAAGTCGGCCCGCTGGGGCAGCAGCTGCTGCAGGCGCGCTCGCGCGTCGCGCCAGCCGGCCCGTCGTACGACGGGGGTGGTCGTCACCAGCTCGACCGCTGCGCAGCGTCGCTCAGCTGCGACTCCAGCTCGGACTGGGCGCCGGCCATCCTGGCCATCACGACGCGCGCGGCCACGAGCAGGTCGCGCACGTCGGGGACCGACAGGGCGTAGATGACCTCGCCCTCCTCGCGCCGCGAGACGACCAGCGAGGCGCGGCGCAGGACCGCGAGCTGCTGGGAGAGGTTGCTCGGTGGCACCGCGATCTGGGTCAGGAGGTCTCGCACCGGCTGCTCCCGCTCGCTGAGCAGCTCGAGGATGCGGATGCGGGCGGGGTGACCCAGGGTGCGGAAGAGCTCGGCCTTGGCCTGGTAGAGCGGAACGGACACGGGGGACTGCCGATCGTTGATTGGAGTACTGATGTTTGCATATGAAGAAGTTTTCAATTGCAAACACCAGCATACGCCCCTCCACGGGGGCGCTCGCTCCTACTGCAGGATCTCGGCGAGGCCGTCGACGAGACGGTCGCAGTCCGAGGCGTTCGTGTAGGGCGCCAGACCGACCCGCAGGCCACCCGCCGGGCCGAGGCCCAGGTGGCGAGAGGCCTCGAGCGCATAGAACGAGCCGCCGGGGGCGTTGACCCCGCGCTCACCGAGCGCGGCGTGCAGCGCGGCCGGCTCGCGCCCGTCGACCTCGAGCAGCAGCGTGGGGGTGCGGCGCCGCGCGCGCGACCGGCAGGTGACGCCCGGCAGGGCGACCAGTCGCTCCTCGAGGGCGAGTCTCAACGCGTCCTCGTGGGCGGCGATGGCGCCCATCGACCGGTCGAGTCGCGTCGCCAGGGTGCCGTCGGCGGGCACGGCATCGGCGAGGACCTCGACCGCGGCCGTCGTGCCGGCCATCAGCTCGTAGGGCAGGGTGCCGAGCTCGAAGCGCTCGGGCACGGCCTCGCTCGAGGGCAGCAGCTTGTCGGGGTGCAGGGTCTCGAGCAGGGCCGGGTCGGCGGCGAGGACACCGCAGTGCGGGCCGAGGAACTTGTACGGCGAGCACGCCACGAGGTCCGCGCCCAGCTCACCGAGGTCGACCCGGTGGTGGGCGGCGTAGTGGACCGCGTCGACGAAGAGCAGCGCGTCCGCGTCGTGGACGCGGTCGGCGATCGCCGCGACGTCGGGCATCGTGCCGATGAGGTTGGAGGCGGCCGTCACGGCGACCAGCCGGGTGCGGGCGCCGAGCAGGGGGGCGAGGTCGGTGGGGTCGAGCTCACCGGTCCAGGGGTCGAAGTCGACCCAGCGGACGACGGCGCCCACCTGCTGCGCGGCGATCACCCAGGGCCGGATGTTGGCGTCGTGGTCGAGACGGCTCACGACCACCTCGTCACCGGGGGCCCAGTCGCGCGCGATGGTGCGGGCGAGATCCATCGTCAGCTGGGTCATGCTCCGGCCGAGGACGACCCCACCCGGGTCGACCCCGAGGAAGTGACCCATGGTGCTGCGGAAGGCGAGCACCGTGGCGTCGGCGTTGCGCTCGGACTGCGTGACCTGTCCTCGGTTCGAGATCGGCGAGGTCAGCGTGCGGGCCACGGCGTCTGCCACCCTGGTGGGGGTCTGCGACCCACCCGGCCCGTCGAAGTGCGCCGCTCCGCCCTGCAGCGACGGGAACTGCGACCGGAACGCCTCGACGTCGAAGCTGACGGTCTGGGTCGAGTCGGTCGACCCGGTCGAAACGGTGGACAGGGTCTGCGGGAGCGCCGGCTGGTTCACACCCTCAACCGTAGGCGGTGCTCACGGCACCCGCAGCACCGCGACCCCATGGGCTCCGAGCGTGACTCCTCCGTCGACCAGACGGGTGGCCGTAGGGTCCCAGGTGAGGACCACGTCGGCCCCCGTGTCGCCCTCGCCCAGGGGCACCGTCATCGGGTGGTCGCTGAGGTTGGCGACGACGCGCACCCCGGACCTCGCCATCCGGATCCAGTCGCCAGCGGGGTCGGAGTCGACCGCGACGTGGTCGAGCCGGTCGTCCACGAGCTCGGGGTCCTGGTGTCGCAGGGCCACGAGGCTGGTGTACCAGCGGAGCATCTGGGCGTGGTCGGCCTCGATGACCTCGTCCCAGGTCAGGACGCTGCGATCCCTCGTCGCGCGGTCCTGCGGGTCGGGCACGTCGCCGCCGTCCCACCCGTGCCCGGAGAACTCCTTGCGCCGACCCTCGCGCACGGCCTCGGCCAGCTCGGGCTCCTCGAAGTCGGTGAAGAACTGCCACGGCGTGGAGGCAGCCCACTCCTCCCCCATGAAGACCATCGGCGTGAAGGCCGACAGGAGGTAGAGGGCCGCCCCGATCGCCTGCTGCCCGGGCGTGATCGAGGCCGAGATGCGATCACCGGTCGCCCGGTTGCCGACCTGGTCGTGGGTCTGGAGGTAGCCGACGAACCGCCGTCCCGGGTGCGACTCGGGATCGACGGGGGCACCCCACTCCCGGCCACGGAAGCTGGAGAACCCGCCGTCGTGCAGGAACACCTCGCGCAGCGTCTTGGCCACCACCCCGCGCTGCGCGAAGTCGCCGTAGTAGCTCTGCGCCTCGCCCGTGAGCGCCGCGTGCAGGGCGTGGTGCACGTCGTCGGCCCACTGGGCACTCATCCCCAGACCGCCCTCGTCCGTGGGGGTCACCGTCACGGGGTCGTTGAGGTCGCTCTCGGCCACCAGCGTCAGGGGCCGGCCCAGCTGCCGCGACAGGGCGTCGACCTCGTCGGAGAGCTGGGCGAGGACGTGCCGGCCGGAGTCGTCCCGCAGCTCGTGCACCGCATCGAGTCGCAGCGCGTCGACGTGGAAGTCGCGCAGCCATCGCAGCGCGTTGTCGACGATGAACCGGCGCACGACATCGGATCCGGTGTCGTCGAGGTTGACGGCCGGCCCCCACGGCGTCGTGTGCCTGGTCGTGAAGTAGGGCCCGAACTCACCCAGGTAGTTGCCGGTGGGGCCGAGGTGGTTGTAGACGACGTCGAGGCACACCCCGAGACCACGGGTGTGGCAGGCGTCGACGAAACGCTGGAAGGCGGCCGGACCGCCGTAGGGGTCGTGCACGGCATACAGGCCGACGCCGTCGTAGCCCCAGCCCCACTGACCGGGGAAGGCGGCCACGGGCATCACCTCGACGACGTCGACTCCGAGCGCGACGAGGTGGTCGAGCCGCCTGATCGCCGCGTCGAAGGTGCCTTCGGGCGTGAAGGTGCCGATGTGCAGCTCGTAGAAGACCCCGGCCAGGGCTCCGCGCCCGCGGCGGGGGCCACGCCACCGCACATCCGACCAGACCCGGTGGGCGACGTCGAAGGTGCGGCTGGACCCGTGCACGCCGTACGGCTGCCAGGCGCTGCGCGGGTCGGGCCGCGGGGAGCCCCCGTCGAGCCGGAACGCGTAGTCGATCGGGTAGTCGCCGTGCTCGGCCCGGCGCCACACCCACCACCCTCCGGGAGCGTGCTTCATGGGGATGGTGGTCACCACCCCACCCACCGGCGAGATGTCGATGTCGACCCTCTTCGCGTTCGGGGCCCAGACGCGGATCTCGTTGTCAGTCAAAGCGATTGTTGCCTTCCTCCCCCAGGTTGGCCCCGGAGTCGAGTCGGATGAGCAGGGCGACGGGCAGCTCGCCGAGGAGGTCGGCGGCAGCGACCTCACCGGACGACTCGACCTGCGCGCCCGAGAGGAGGTCGCGCCACACCCCGGTGGGCAGCCCGACGGTGACACCCTGCCACGGTGACGTCGCTGGCAGCGACCCGGCGAGGCGGGTGACGACGGTGACCACCCGGGCCTCGCGCCCCACACCCCGGCCGACCCCCACGACGTGCGGCGAGCTCGTGGTCACGGGCGTCCAGCCGGCGCCGCTGCCGACGAACCACTCGGGGTGGTCGCGGCGCAGCCGCAGGGCCCGCGAGGTGACGAGCAGCTTCTCGTCGGAGAGGTCGGCGGGCGACCCGCCCCCGTCGAGCCGGGCCAGACGGGCAGCGCGGTCGGCGAAGTCGACCTCCCGGCGGTTGTCGGGGTCGACGAGCGAGAGGTCGACCAGCTCAGTGCCCTGGTAGACGTCGGGGACACCGGGCAGCGTCAGCTGCAGCAGCTTCTGGCCGAGGGTCGTGACCCGCACCAGGTCAGCGGTGTCGGTCAGCCACGACTCGACGTGCGACCGCAGTGCGTCGTCGCCCACGACCCCGCTGAGGAACCGGGCCACGGCGGTCTCGTAGGCCTCGTCCACCCCGGTCCACTGAGTGTGCACCTTGGCCTCGCGAATCGCCTTCTGCGCGTAAGCCTGCAGCCGTTCCTCGCTCGCTGGCCAGACCCCTACCAGGGTCTGCCACAGGAGGTACTCCGTCGCGCCGTCGAGGGGGTCACCGCGCCAGGGGCGGGCAAGCTCCTGCGCCTCGCGCAGCCAGCTCTGCCACTGGCTCGGGCGCTCGGAGAGCACCGCGAGCCGGGCCCTCACGTCCTCGGAGCGCTTGGTGTCGTGCGTCGACAGGGTGGTCATGGTGTCGGGCCACGGCGACGCCGTGCGCTCGACGAACGCGAAGAGCTCGTCCGGTGTCACGGCGAAGTGGTCGGGGTCACCACCCACCTCGTTGAGGCCGATGAGACGGTGCCACCGGTAGAAGGCGGTGTCCTCGATGCCCTTGGCCATCACCGGACCGCAGGTCTGCTGGAAGCGCACGACCACGTCGGCGAGGGCCGAGGGGTCGACGCCGTCGGGCGCGGAACCGAGGACGACGGCGGTCACGCGGGCCAGCGCCTCGTGGTCATCGGTCTCCAGGGCCGCGCGGGCCCGGTCGGCGCAGGCGACGACGACGGCCACGGCCTGCGGGTCGGCCGCCTCGCCCGGCACGACGTACGCCCGGTAGCGGTCCATCTCGACGAGCAGCGCCTCGACCACCCGCGCCAGCGTCTCGGCGTCGACGTCGGGCAGCACCTCGTGCAGCCCTCGCACGAGGCGACGCACCTCGGCGACGAGGGCGCCCTGCACGATCTCCTGCTTGGCCCGGTGGATCGTCTCGGGGAGGGTGGCCCGGCTGCCGCTGGTGAGCGCCAGCAGGTCGGTCAGGCGATCCTCGCCCGCGGGGTCGACGAAGAGCGCCCCGACGCGCCAGAGCAGGTCGTAACCGGTGGTGCCGGCGCACGGCCAGTCGCCGGGCAGCTGCTCCTCACCCTCGAGGATCTTCTCGACGACGACCCACCGGCCGTCGACGAGGCGCGCGAGGTCTCGCAGGTAGCCCCGGGGGTCGGCCAGACCGTCGGGGTGGTCGATCCGCAGCCCGTCGACAGCGCCGCTGCTGACGAGCTCGCCGAGCAGGGCGTGGGTGGCGTCGAAGACGTCGGGCAGCTCGACGCGCACACCGATCAGGGTGGTCACGTCGAAGAAGCGACGGTAGTTGAGGTCGGTCGTGCCCTCGCGCCAGTGCGCGAGACGCCAGGCCTGCGCGTCGACGAGCTCGGCGAGCGGCAGCCTCTCGGTGCCGGCGCGCACCGGCAGCTCGTGCTCGTAGTAACGCACGACCGTCTCGTCACCCTTCGGTCCGCCGTCGCTGGCCACGGCCAGCTCGCCGGCGGCGACCACCTTCTCGAGGGTGTCACCCAGCACCGGCACGAGCAGCCGCCCGCCCTCGGCGGCCCAGTCGACGTCGAACCAGTGCGCGTACGACGCGTGCTCACCCCCTCGCAGCACCTCCCACAGCGGCGCGTTGCGCCACTCCGGGGTCGGCACGGCCATGTGGTTGGGCACGACGTCGACGACCAGTCGGATCCCCGCCGCGTGCAGGGTCTCGACCATCGAGTCGAAGGCCGCACGGCCCCCGGCCTCGGGGTTGAGGGAGGTGTGGTCGAGCACGTCGTACCCGTGCTGGGAGCCGGAGACCGGCGTGAGGACGGGCGAGAGGTAGGCGTGCGTCACCCCGAGCGCGGCCAGGTGGTCGGCCTGGGCGGCCACGTCGGCGAAGCCGAACTCGGGGCGGACCTGGAAGCGGTAGGTCGAGACGGGTGGGACGGCCACCCCTGCGGTCACGCGGCCACCCTCGGGCAGCGCAGGACCATGATGCTGCGGGCCTGCACGTCGAACTGCGCCCCCGCGTCGAGCTCGGTGGCGGCGACGACAGTGGCGGCGGCGTTGGCCGGGGCGTTGGCCACCGGAGCGGCGGCTGCACCCGCCGTACCGTCACCGTCGGTCGTCGCCTCGTCGGACCCGGCGGTGTCGATCTCGAGGAACCACTCGGCGCCGTACGCCTCCTCGGGCAGGGTGAAGGTGATGGCCTCGTGGTGGGCGTTGAAGACGACGAGGAACGAGTCGTCGACGATCTTCTGGCCCCGGCGGTCGAGCTCGGGGATGGCGTCACCGTTGAGGAAGACCATGAGCGACTTGGCGAAGCCGTCGCTCCAGGCCGCCTCGTCCATGTGCTTCCCGTTGGGCATGAACCACGCGACGTCACCGAGCTCGCTCTCACCGCCGTGGTCGGCGCTGCCGGCGAAGAAGCGCCGGCGCTTGAACACCGGGTGGTCGTGGCGCATGCGCAGCACCCGCTGCGCGAAGGTCAGCAGGTGGGTGCCGTTCTCGTCGAGGTCCCAGTCGACCCACGAGATCTCGTCGTCCTGGCAGTAGGCGTTGTTGTTGCCGCCCTGGGTGCGGCCGAGCTCGTCTCCGTGGGCGACCATGGGCACCCCCTGCGAGAGGGCGAGCGTGGTCCAGAAGTTGCGGGCCTGCTGCAGCCGCAGCGCGCGGATGGCGGGGTCGTCGGTCGGGCCCTCGACGCCGCAGTTCCACGAGCCGTTGTTGTTGTCTCCGTCGTTGTTGCCCTCGCCGTTGGCCTCGTTGTGCTTCTCGTTGTAGGAGACGAGGTCGCGCAGGGTGAAGCCGTCGTGGGCGACGGTGAAGTTGATCGACGCGATGGGCTTGCGGCCGGAGTGCTCGTAGAGGTCGGACGACCCGGTGAAGCGCGAGGCGAACTCGCCCAGGGTCGCGGCCTCGCCACGCCAGAAGTCGCGCACGGTGTCGCGGTACTTGCCGTTCCACTCGGTCCATAGCGGCGGGAAGTTGCCGACCTGGTAGCCGCCGTCGCCGACGTCCCACGGCTCGGCGATGAGCTTGACCTGGCTGACCACCGGGTCCTGCTGGACCAGGTCGAAGAAGGCCGACAGCTTGTCGACCTCGTGGAACTGGCGGGCCAGGGTCGCGGCGAGGTCGAAGCGGAAGCCGTCGACGTGCATCTCGGTCACCCAGTAGCGCAGCGAGTCCATGATCAGCTGGAGCACGTGCGGGTGCCGCATGAGCAGGGAGTTGCCCGTGCCCGTCGTGTCGTAGTAGTGGGCCTTGTCGTCCTCGACGAGACGGTAGTAGGCGTTGTTGTCGATGCCGCGGAAGGCGAGGGTCGGCCCGAGGTGGTTGCCCTCGGCGGTGTGGTTGTAGACCACGTCGAGGATGACCTCGATGTTGGCCTCGTGCAGGGCCTTGACCATGCCCTTGAACTCGGTGACCTGCTGCCCGCGGGTGCCGTAGGCCGCGTAGTCGTTGTGCGGGGCGAAGAAGCCGATGGTGTTGTAGCCCCAGTAGTTGCGCAGTCCCTTCTCGAGCAGACCGAAGTCCTGCACGAACTGGTGCACCGGCATGAGCTCGATGGCCGTGACCCCGAGCGAGGTGAGGTGCTCGATCGTCGCCGGGTGGGCGATCCCGGCGTAGGTGCCGCGGATCTCCTCGGGGATCTCGGGGTGGAGCTGGGTCAGGCCCTTGACGTGCGCCTCGTAGATGACGCTCTCGTGGTACTCGTGGCCCGGCGAGCGGTCCTGTCCCCAGTCGAAGAAGGGGTTGGTGACGACCGACATCAGGGTGTGCCCGAGGCTGTCGGAGGTCTCGAGCTCGGACTCGATGCCGGCGTCCTCGACCCCGAACTCGTAGGAGAAGAGCGACTGGTCGCCATCCATCTCGCCGTCGATCGCCTTGGCGTAGGGGTCCATCAGCAGCTTGGCCGGGTTGCAGCGGTGGCCGTTCTCAGGGTCATAGGGACCGTGCACCCGGAAGCCGTAGCACTGGCCCGGCTGCAGCCCGGGCACGAAGCCGTGCCACACGAAGCCGTCGGTCTCGGGCAGGTCGATGCGGGTCTCGGCGCCGTCGTCGTCGACGAGACAGAGCTCGACCTGCTCGGCGACCTCGGAGAACAGCGCGAAGTTGACTCCCGTGCCGTCGAAGGTCGCCCCGAGGGGGTAGGGCTTGCCGGGCCAGATCTGCATGGGTCCTCTTTGGTCGGGAGTGTGGGGGGTCCGCGGCGCGGGCGAGCCACAGCCGGGGACCGGACGACTCTGTCGCGGCCGGAGACCATCCTAGGCGTGGTGGACATCGCCGTCACCGCTGCACCACTCCTACCCGTATGGAGCGTCTCTCTCACCCGTCGGCTCAGGGGAGGGCCGCGAGCAGGGCGTCGGCGGCGGCATACGGGTCGGTCGTGCCGTCCACCACCTGCTCCGCGAGGCCCTCGAGGCCCGAGCCGGGGCGCAGGTCGCCGATGCGGGCCCGCAGGGCACCGACCGCCAGGGTCTCGACCTCGTCGGCCGCCCGCAGGACCCGACGGCGACGCAGCTCGCTGCCCTCGACCAGCCAGTCGTGGTGGGCGTCGAGCGCGGCCAGCACGTCGTCGACGCCCTCGGCCCGCGAGGCCACGCACCGCACGACGGGGGGCCGCCAGGTGCGCTCGGACCGGTCGCCGAGCGAGACCATGTGCCGCAGGTCGCGCACGGTCGAGGAGGCGCCGTCGCGGTCGGCCTTGTTGACGACGAAGACGTCGCCGATCTCGAGGATGCCGGCCTTGGCGGCCTGGATGCCGTCGCCCATCCCCGGGGCGAGCAGGACGACCGTGGTGTCGACCAGGGCCGCGACCTGCACCTCCGACTGACCGACGCCGACCGTCTCGACGAGCACGACGTCACAGCCGGCCGCGTCGAGCACCCGGAGCGCCTGGGGGGTGGAGCGCGAGAGACCGCCGAGGTGGCCGCGCGAGGCCACCGACCGCAGGTAGACCCCACGGTCGGTGGCGTGCTCCTCCATCCGGATCCGGTCGCCGAGCAGGGCGCCACCGGAGAAGGGCGACGACGGGTCGACCGCGAGCACGCCCACGACCTGGCCCCTGGCCCGCAGGGCGCGGACGAGGGCGTTGGTCGTCGTCGACTTGCCGACCCCCGGCGCTCCCGTGAGCCCGACCATGTGCGCCCTCCCCGTATGGGGCGCCAGGGCCGCCATCAGCTCGCGCAGGCACGGGTGGTCGTCCTCGACGAGCGAGATCAACCGGGCGACGGCCCGCGGCGTCCCCTCCCTGGCCGCAGCGACCAGGGAGGCGACGTCGACGACGCGGGGCACGCGGGAGGTGGCAGGGCGCAGCTGGCGAGGCGTCGGGTGGGCGCTCGTCGCTCAGGCCGCGGGAGCCGGGACCCGGAGCACGAGCGCGACGCCCTGACCGCCGCCACCGCAGAGGGCGGCGGCCCCGACGCCGCCACCGCGGCGGCCGAGCTCGAGGGCGAGGTGGAGCACGAGCCGGGCGCCGGACATGCCGATCGGGTGGCCCACGGCGAGCGCGCCGCCGTTGACGTTGACCTTGTCGGCGTCGACGCCGAGCAGCTTGCTCGAGGCGAGACCGACAGCGGCGAAGGCCTCGTTGATCTCGATGAGGTCGAGGTCGGTGGGGGCGATGCCCTCCTTGGCACAGGCCGCCTTGATCGCGTTGGCGGGCTGGGCCTGCAGGGTCGAGTCGGGGCCGGCGACGTTGCCGTGGGCACCGATCTCGGCGAGCCAGGCCAACCCGAGCGCTTCCGCCTTGGACTTCTTCATCACGACCACCGCGGCGGCGCCGTCGGAGATCTGCGACGCGGAGCCGGCGGTGATGGTGCCGTCCTTGGCGAAGGCGGGACGCAGGCGGCCCAGCGTCTCGACGGTCGTGTCGGCGCGCACGCCCTCGTCGGCCTTGAACTCCAGCGCGTCACCCTTGCGCTGGGGGATCGAGACCGCGACGACCTCGTCGTCGAAGAGCCCGTCCTTCCAGCCCTTGGCCGCGAGCTCGTGCGACCGGGCGGCGAACGCGTCCTGCTGCTCACGGGTGAAGGCGAGGTCACCGGTGTTGGCCTGCTCGGTCAGGGCGCCCATCGGCTGGTCGGTGAGGGAGTCCCACAGGCCGTCGGCGGCCATGTGGTCCTTCATCGCCACGTCGCCGTACTTGTAGCCCTCGCGCGACTTGGTCAGCAGGTGCGGCGCGTTGGTCATCGACTCCTGCCCCCCGGCCACGACGACCTCGCACTCCCCGGCGCGGATGAGCTGGTCGGCCAGGGCGATGGCGTCGAGGCCCGAGAGACAGACCTTGTTGATGGTCAGGGCCGGGACCGTCAGCGGGATGCCGGCCTTCGTGGCGGCCTGGCGGGCAGGGATCTGGCCGGCGCCGGCCTGCAGCACCTGGCCCATGATGACGTAGTCGACCTGGTCGGGGCTGACTCCCGACTTCTCGAGCGCGCCCTTGATGGCGAAGCCACCGAGGTCGGATCCGGAGAAGTCCTTGAGCGAGCCGAGCAGGCGTCCCATGCCGGTGCGGGCTCCCGCGACGATGACGGTCGGGTCGGTGGTCATGATGGGGCCTCCACTGGGCAAACGGGCGTCGTTGACGTCGTTCACTGTATCCGCGCCACCTGCTCCCACCCCGGTGCCCGGGTGGTGGCGCTGGCCACACGCGGGGGGGTAGACCTGACCCATGGCACCCGGCTCCGGCACCCGCGACGACCCCTGGCAGCTGACGACGGCGCCAGGGTCGTCCTCGTACACGATGTGGCGCGACGAGGAGGCGGACCCGCCCGTGCTGGTGTGCCAGGTCGGCTCGACGATCCTGCGGTACGACGCCCGCGCCGTCGACGACCTCGCGACCTGGCTGCGCCAGCAGGGCGACTGGGTCGACCTCGGCGCCGCCGACGAGCTCAAACCCGCCCCCCCGGGGTCGGTCGAGGCCTTCGGACGGGCCGACGACAACCCTCTCGGAGGGTGGTACGGGCTGCGCAAGGGCTACCGGGGCCGGTTCGGGATGTACCTGCCACCGCTGCTCGAGGCCCTGGGTCTGGTCGAGCTGACCCACGAGAAGCGCGGCAACCGGGTGCGGTCGCTCTAGGCTCGGGGCCATGAGCGACTTCCCGCACCTCTTCACGGCCATCGACCACGTCGGCGTCGCGGTCACCGACCTCGATGCGGCCATCGCGTTCTACCGCGACACCTACGGCATGCAGCTCGCTCACGAGGAGGTCAACGAGGAGCAGGGCGTCCGCGAGGCGATGATGTCCGTGGGGGACTCGGGCTCCTGCGTGCAGCTCCTGGCGCCACTGACCCCCCAGTCGACCATCGCAAAGTTCCTCGACCGCAGTGGCCCCGGTATCCAGCAGGTCGCCTACCGCGTCGAGGACGTCGAGGCGGCAGCCGCGGTGCTGCGGGGGCGTGGCCTGCGCCTGCTCTACGACACCGCCCGCCGCGGCACCTCAGACAGCCGGGTGAACTTCATCCACCCCAAGGACGCCGGGGGCATCCTGGTCGAGCTGGTCCAGCCCGCCACCGCCGGCCACTGACCCCCCCCCCCCACTCTCCCCAACCCCCACTCTCCCCAACCCCCACTCCCCGCCTCGTCCCCCACTCACCAAGTCGCCTCGTCTCCCCCAAGTCGCCTTGTTGCCCCGAAAGTGCCCGGACCGAGCCCCGAGGGGCTCGAGCCGGGCACTTCTGGAGCAACAAGCGGTCGTATGGAGGGCGGTCAGCCGGGGCCGACGAGGTCGCCCTCGACCTCGAGGAGCTCCTCGTCCACGTGCAACGGGTCGACCTGGGAGCGGATGTAGCCGTACCAGGCCGCGGCCACGACGAGCACGGCGAGGAAGCCCCACGGCAGCACGTTGTACGGCGACGCGGGCACCGGGTAGACGTTGCGGAAGAGCACGTACAGCATCCCCACGGCAGCGACGACCCCGACCACGAAGGCGGCAACCGCGGGCTCGCCGCGGCGCATCAGGAACAGGCCCACCCCGACGCTGACCAGGATGTAAGCCACCATGTAGCCGTAGGTGCCGACGGTGCCGGCCAGGGCGAAGAGCAGGAGCGGCTCCATACCCGCGAGCGTGGCGACGACTCCGAGCAGCCCGAGCAGACCGACGAGCGTGAGGATCGCGACGTGTGGTGTGCGGTGGTCGGCGTGGGTGCCACCGACGACCCGCGGGAGCAGACCCCGAGTGCCCATCGAGTGCAGCAGCCGGCTGGCCGCGTTGACCGAGCCGGTGATGCAAGCGAAGAACGACGCCACCGCGCCGAGGTCGACGAGGTAGCCGAGCGCGTGCACGTTCGCGTTGTCGGCGAGGGTGTTGAGCGGCGCCGCGTCGGCCGAGAGGGCCTCACCGGTGCCGAAGCCGACGAGCTGCGCGTAGGCCGACAGCAGGTAGAGCACACCGACGATGACGACGCTGCCGATGACGGCCCGCGGGATGGTGCGCTGCGGGTTCCTGGCTTCCGTGCCCATGCAGGCGGCTGACTCGAAGCCGACGTAGCCGAGGATGGCCAGCACCATGCCACCGGCGATGCTGCTGGGGCCGAGGTCGGGCGGAGACAGGGGGGCCGCCTTGAAGCCGCTGGTGGCCAGCACGGCCACGATGACGGCGAGGATGCAGAGCACCGAGAGCACCTCGAGCACTACGCCGATCCGGGTCGAGAGCTGCACGCCCCGCACCATCGCGTAGGCCGCCAGGCACATCGCCACGACCATGACGACCACGGTCACCCCGATGCTCGTCGGCGACGGCACCCGCACGAGCTCGAGCAGGGGCTGGGCGTAGAGCACCAGCCCGCCGAGGCTCGCCAGGGCGATCATCACGTAGCCGAAGGCCAGGCAGATGGCGCCGAGGAATCCAGCCGCTGGGCCGAGGGCGCGGTGGATGTAGGACAGCAGGGTCGCGCCGCTGCCCTGACGCTTGGCGAACTGCGCGATGCACCAGCCGACCATGAGCAGGATGATCGTGGAGAAGACGTAGGAGTAGAGGATCGAGCCGCCGGCGTTGAGCGCGACGAGGGCCGGCCCGGTGGCCATGACGGCGCTGGGGGCGATGCCGGCGACCGACTGGGAGAGCACCTCGAAGGGGCTCATGCTCGCCTTGGCGAGCCCGGGTGAGGGTGGGGCTGCGGTGGATGTGGCCATGGTGATGTCCTTGTCTCTGCTGCTGTTTCGAGGAGTAGTTCGTCGGCGCGGTCAGTGACCGCAGTGGCAGGACGCGGGGTCGCAGTGGCAGGCCGCCGCCTCCGCGGGGACGTCGAGCATGGGGTTGCCGTCGAAGAACCCGAACGGCTTGAGGTGCATCGAGACCTTCGTGACGGGCATGACCGGCCAGTCCTCCGGGCGCACGACGTGGTGGGCGCCGATCGTGTACCAGAGGACGAGGTCGGCGTCGACGAGCGGACGGTCTCCCGCGGTGTACTTCTCGAGCCCGTCGATGCCGGGGTTCTGCGCGACGTAGTCGCCTGCGGCGTAGCGCTCCGACGCGACGTACGGTGTCGCCCACAGCTGCTTCTCGGCGAAGCCACCGCGGTTGGCCTGCTCGGACCCGGGCTGCCACAGCGGCTTCGTCCAGGCGCCGGGTTCGATCTTGTAGGCCGGGCGGGTGCCCAGCGCCGTCGTGGTGTCGGCGCTCGCGACCAGCCAGGCGCGCCCGGTCATCGGGCTGGGCAGGCGCTGCGCCTTCGCCTCGCTGTCGAGGTGGGTCTTGACGACCCTCCACGCGTTGCCGTGCGGGTTGGTCGGCCCGGCGGGCTCGGCCACGGAGTCGACCTCGAAGAGGTTGTTGCGGTCGCCGTCCACGCGCATGTCGAGCCGCATGCTGAAGTAGTGCTCGTGGTTCGGCGCCATCAGCCCGGGGGCCACCAGGGTGCCGAAGACCGGGTCCTCGCCCACCGGCAGCGCACCGGTGGAGAGCACCCCGGTCAGCTTGATCTCGAACTCGATCGAGCCGTCGAGGTAGAGGTTCCAGTAGAAGCCGTACTCGTAGTTGCCCACGGTCGCGATGAAGGAGACGACCAGCCGGCGGTTGCGTCGCACCTCGACCCGCTCGGTGCGGAAGTCGGTGTGCTTCCAGCCGATCGAGGCGTCCTCCTCGTGCATGCAGATGGCGTTGCCGATCGTCGTCGGCAGACCGTCCTGGTCGTTGACGACGCCGTCGAAGTAGTGGATCTCGCCGAGGCAGTCGCACCCGAGGGTCAGCGGGTTGGCCAGCCAGCCGAGGCCGTACTCCCCCTCGTCGAAGACGTTCTTGTTCCAGTGGGTCGGACGGGGGTCGCCGTATGGGACGTACATCTCGGCCAGCGAGGCGCGGTAGAGGACAGGCCGTTCGGTACCCTTGTCGACATACCGGATGTCGTTCAGCACCAGACCTTCTCGCGGCGTGAACCCGATGTGGAAGCGCCAGTTGGCCCACTCGACGCTGTGCCCGTCGACGGTGAAGGACGGGCCCTGCTCCTGGGTGATCGCGATCGGCTTCATCGGCTCGCGGGTCTGCGTGAACGCCGGCACGTTGCCGGGGCCGGTGAGCAGCTCGGGGAAGTAGTTGCCCGACTGCGGCGGGAGCGCCACCACGCCGTGGTCGACGACCTCGACGACGGTCATCGTGTCGAGGTCGACGGTGACGACGAGCCCCTCGACCGGGCGGGCGTAGCCGTTGTCGTCGGCGCTGGTGCGCACGAAGGTCAGGGGACGGGCGAGGCGTCGCAGCGACGGGTCGTCCTCGGGCCCGGTGTAGCCCGAGGCCCAGGGGTCGATCATGGCCAGGGAGAAGTCCTCGACTCCCCGCAGGCGCATCGCCTCCTGCCAGCGCGGGTCGGCGCGGACGGTGTCCTCGCAGGCCATGAACTCCTCGAACATCATGGGCGGCTGCACGCCGTCGACCTGGCGCCAGCTGATGACCTCTCCACGGGTGAGCGAGACGACGGTCTCGTAGGTCGTGCGCAGGGCGCGGTCGCGCAGCAGGCAGGCCGCCTGCCGGTCCCACGGCTGGCCCGGCGCCCAGGCGAGCACCTCGGCCTTCGGCGGCTCGGCCGTCTCGACGTAGACGAAGCGCACCTCCGGTGTCCAGCGGTCGTGGGTCCTCACGAGGGCGCCGGCCTGCTCGACCTCGGTGGGGGTCAGCGGGTCGAGCGGGTGACGGACAGGGGTCGGGGCGTCCGTCGGTGACCGGTCGGACCCGTCCTGCGTGAAGACGGGGTTCTCGTCGAGCGTCGTCATGGTTCTCCTCGGGGTGGGTCGGGTGAGGGGCAGGATCGGTGGGTGAAGCGGTCAGGGGGTGAGGGCCTGCAGCCGCGTCGGCAGGCTGACGCGGCTCGGGGCGGTGGTCCCGTCAGGAGCCGGCTCGGGCAGGGCGGGGCCGGGTCCGGCCGCCGGTGCGGCCGGTGCAGGCAGCAGCTCCTCCATGCGCGCGCCCAGGGCCAGTCCGCGCAGGTCGGGGAGCCGCACGAGGTACTCCTCTGCGACGAGCAGCGCGATGATCCGGTAGGCCGTCGCCGCCGGCATCGCCAGCTCGTTCGAGACCTGCTTGACGGTGACTCCCGGCCCGAGCCGGGCGACCGCCGAGAGGACGGAGAGCGCGTTGCGCACCGCCTGTGGCTGGCGACCACCGAAGCGTCCCTCGTCCATCACGCGGCATCGTTCGTCAGGTCGGGGGTCGCACCCGGGAGAGCACCGGGCTGCGTGCGGTGGCTGGGGTGCAGGTCGCTGAGGACCGGCTCGTCGTACAGGCCGATGCGCAGGGGCAGGCCGGGGTCGCGACGCCGCAGCTGCAGGTGCCGAACGAGGGCGAGGGCGACCACGAGGCCGACGACGAGGGGTGGGAGCAGGGCCGAGGCCCAGTCGACCTGCGCGGTGGGCAGCACCACCCCGACGAGGAGCGCGGCGAGCACCGACCCGCCGATGAGCCCGACCGCACCGCGGCCGGCACCGGGCTCGCCGAGGCGCCGCAGGAAGGCCGGCAGGGCGAAGCACACCAGCACGTAGGCGACGACGTAGCCGACCGTGCTCACCGTGAGCAGCACCATGAAGGCTGCGCGGGCGTCGAGACCCGCGAGCACGAGGACGACGGGCACCGCGACCACGACCGCCATCGACGCGAGGATGGCGTTGTGCGGCGCGTGGCTGCGCGGGTGGGTCATGCCGAGGGCAGCGTCGTCCGACCGCTCCCGGGCCATCGCGAACAGCAGCCGGGCCAGCGCTGTGGCCGAGCCGGCGGCGCACGCGAAACCGGAGCAGGCCACCGCGACATCGAGCACCGCTGCCGCCCAGGGCAGCCCCGCGGTCGCCGTCAGCTCGACCAGCGGCTGGGCGTGGGAGCCAAGGCCCGAGCCGAAGGCCAGCAGCTGCACGAGAGCGGCCAGCAGGTAGAGCCCGCTGACCACGAGCACGGTCCGCCCGACCGACCGGGGGATGGTCACGAGAGGCCGACGAGCCTCGCCGCCCAGGGCCGCGGCGCTCTCGAAGCCGACGAAGGACGCCATGGCCAGCCCGGCTCCGTGCAGCAGGCCGGTGAGGTCTCCCCCGGTGCCCCTCAGCAGGTGGAGCGCGAGGTCCCCGACCGGCACCGTCGGTGCGGGAGCCGGACCACCGAGGGAGGTCAGGCCCGGGTGGGTCCCGGAGAGCAGGGCCACGAGGGCGGCGACGACGCCCGTCACGACGAGCACGACGGCGACGGCCTCGACCCCCAGGGCGACCCGCGACGACGTGCCGATCCCGCGCACCAGACAGGCCGTGAGCAGCAGCCCCACCAGGATCACGGCGGTGGCGGTCAGGGCGCCACTCGGGGGGCCGGTCACCAGGCCGGTGCGGGCGCCGAGCGCCAGGAGGTACCAGGCGGTCAGCACGGTGGTGGACATCGACAGCACGGCATAGCCGACGGCGAGCGCCGACCCGGCGACGACGGCAGGCAGCACGCCGAGCCCGCGCGCCACGTAGGTGTAGAGCGAGCCCGGGGCCGCGAGCCGGGCAGAGAACTGTCGCACCACGACCGTGAGCAGCGCGACGGCGACGATGGCGACGCCGTACGACCAGAGGGTGGCTCCTCCGGCCGAAGCGGCGACGAGGGCGGGGGTCGACGCCATGGCGGCAGAGGGTGCGGTGACCGACACCGACTGGGCCAGCACCTCGACCTCACCCAGGGAGCGACGACGCAGCCCCGCCAGGGGTGAGACCGAGCGGAGGGGAGCTCTCACGGCGACACTCCGGGCTCGAGGCCGGCAGCCGTCAGCGGTGCGGGTCGACGGGAGACCCGGGCCTGGCCCGGCCGCCGGCCCGCCGAGAGGAGCGCCACCGCGACCGACGCCAGCAGGCCTCCCAGTGCTGCGGTGACGAGGGCCCCTGCGCCCTGGTCGAGGGTGATCTCGCCGGCCAGGGCCACACCCACGACCGGGGAGACCGCGGCGAGCACGACGAGACCGACCGTGGCGCCCCGACCGGAGCCTGACCGCCGCAGGGCGGTGCTCAGGGCGAAGCCCTCGGCCAGGCGGTGGAGCGCGACGACTCCCGCGACGGCCACCGCGGTGCCCTCCCCCAGCCCGGCACCGAGGCCCACCACCAGGCCCTCGGCGGCGCCGTGGGTGGCGAGGGCGGTCGCGGCCACCCGGCCGGTGGCGCCGGGGCAGCAGCCGACGGCGTCCGCCCTCCGGGCAGACCCGCGGCGACGGTGCAGGAACAGCGTCCCGACCACGGCTGCCGCCCCGGCCACCCCGACCACGGGCGCCACCCCGCCCGGCAGGGTGGAGGAGGCACCGTCCGACAGGGCGTCCGGCAGCAGGTCACCCAGCACGATCGCGAGCAGCAGCCCCCCGGCGAGGGATGGCGCGAGGCGCCCGACCCCCGCACCCAGCCGAGCCCCGAGGACGCCGACCAGCAGGGCGACGACCATCAGCAGGAGGAGCATCACCACAACGTAGGGAGGCCGGGTCGCCCCTGTGTCATGTGCAGGTAAACACTGCAGTTCCTCAAGTGGGAATCGGTCTAAAAGCCATTAATAGTGACAGAGCAACCCCCCGGACCGGCCGCCGGGGCCGAGAAACCCCCGTCAGCGGGAGAGATCTCATCCCAAGGGTGGACACATCTCAGCCCAAAGGTCCTCCCCGCGGGCCCGGCGCCCCTTCTATGCTCTGGCTGTGTCGCTGGCGCGCCGTGATCTCCTCGTCGCCCTGGGAGGGACCGCGGCCGGCGCCTTCGCCGGCCTCGGCACCGACCGGGAGGTCGAGGCTGCCCACGACCGGGTCCCCCTGCCCTTCTACGGCTCGGCCGTCTCCGGTGTGCGCCCCGACCAGTCACGCCCGGGCGCCGAGCACGCCCGGGTCGTGTGGTCCGGGGCGCGTGACCCGGGCTCGAAGCGGCTCGCGCTGACCTTCGACGACGGGCCGGACCCCAGCTGGACCCCGAGGGTGCTCGAGGCGCTCGGCCGGCACGGGGCGGCCGCCACCTTCTTCGTGCGCGGCGACCACCTCACCGCCCACCCGCAGGTCCACGCCGACTCGCTCGCGGCCGGACACGAGCTGGGCAACCACAGCTGGGACCACCCCGACCTCGGTCGCCTCACGCTCGCCGAAGTCGCCGACCAGCTGTCACGCACGAGCGCCGCCATCGAGCACCTGAGCGGACGACGCCCCACCATGATGCGACCGCCCTACGGGCACCTCGCCGGGAGCACGGTGCTCGGGGCGGCGGAGGCCGGTCTCACGACCGTGCTGTGGAGCACCCAGGCCCACGAGGACCGGTTCACGGCCCACCCCGACGGCATCGTCGGCGACGTCCGGGCCCACGTCGCCGCAGGCGACATCCTGCTCGCCCACGACAGCGGTTCGTCCGACCGGGCCGTCACCATCGACCACCTCGACGCCCTCCTGGCCGGGCTCCGCTCCGACGGGTACGACCTGGTCACGGTCTCGCAGCTGCTGGCGCCCACCGGGGCGACCCTCGCGACGAGCTCCTGACAGCGCCTGGCAGCGCCCGATCGACGGTGATCGCTCGTGAGCCAGGTCACGGGTGACGGGAGTCTCACGGCCTTCGGGCGTGGGGTGACCGGTCAGTAGGTTTCAGGAAAAGCCGCCGGCGTCCCCGGCAGGTCTTCGACTGCCGCCCCGACGTGGAGGAGACACCGACCATGGACCACATTCGCGATGCCATCATGTCTGGCGACCGCACCCCCGAGACCTACTCCGCCCTGCCGCTGCCCGAGACCTACCTCGGAGTGACCGTGCACAAGGACGAGGTGGGCATGTTCGAGGGGGTCGCCAGCTATGACAAGGACCCCCGCAAGTCGCTGCACCTCGACGACGTACCGGTGCCCGAGCTCGCCCCCGGCGAGGCCCTCGTCGCCGTGATGGCCAGCGCCATCAACTACAACACCGTGTGGACCTCGATCTTCGAGCCGGTGTCCACCTTCGGCTTCCTCGAGCGCTACGGCCGCCTCTCCCCCATCTCGAAGCGGCACGACCTGCCCTACCACGTCGTCGGCTCCGACCTCGCCGGCGTCGTCCTGCGCACCGGCCCCGGCGTCCACCTGTGGAAGCCGGGTCAGGAGGTCGTGGCGCACTGCCTGTCGGTCGAGCTCGAGAGCGCCGACGGGCACAACGACACGATGCTCGACCCGGAGCAGCGCATCTGGGGCTTCGAGACCAACTTCGGTGGCCTGGCCGAGCTGGCCATCGTCAAGACCAACCAGCTGATGCCCAAGCCCGCCCACCTGACGTGGGAGGAGGCGGCGTCGCCCGGACTGGTCAACAGCACGGCCTACCGGCAGCTGGTCTCCCGCAACGGGGCGGGGATGAAGCTCGGCGACACCGTGCTCATCTGGGGCGCCAGCGGCGGTCTGGGGTCGTACGCCACCCAGATGGCCCTGGCCGGGGGCGCGACGCCGGTCTGCGTCGTCTCCTCGCCCGACAAGGCCGAGATCTGCCGCAAGATGGGGGCTGACCTCGTCATCGACCGCAGCGAGAAGACCGGGGAGGGCTACAAGTTCTGGAAGGACGAGTCGACCCAGGACCCCCGTGAGTGGAAGCGCTTCGGGGCCCGGATCCGCGAGCTGACCGGGGGCAAGGACGTCGACATCGTCTTCGAGCACCCGGGGCGCGAGACCTTCGGCGCCAGCGTCTACGTGACCCGCAAGGGCGGCACGATCGCCACCTGCGCCTCGACCTCGGGCTACATGCACGAGTACGACAACCGGTATCTCTGGATGAGCCTCAAGCGCATCATCGGCTCGCACTTCGCCAACTACCGGGAGGCGTGGGAGGCCAACGACCTGATCAACCGCGGGCTGATCCACCCGACGCTCAGCCGGACCTACCGGATGGAGGATGTCGGCCAGGCGGCCACCGACGTGCACCACAACCTGCACCAGGGCAAGGTCGGCGTCCTCACCCTGGCGCCCGAGGAGGGCCTCGGTGTCACCGACCCGGCCAAGCGCGAGTCGCTGCTCACCCAGATCAACCGCTTCCGCGAGGTCTGAGCACGCGACGACCGGAGTCCCGGGGTCTCCGCAGCCCCGGGGGCTCCGGATCTCGCCAGGTCGCCCGGGGTCGTCCGGGAGCCAACGGAACGGGGCAGTCGGTGACCCGACTGCCCCGCCCGTTCGCCCGCTCCCGGCTGTGCTGCCGTCAGCGCAGGGGCAGGTCCATCCACGACGACGGCCCGATGGCGATCGTGGAACCGGGGGGGTTGGCGCCGAGGTAGCTCGGGTCCGAGGTCGTCACCACCACCGCGAGCCGGTGGCCGGTCGGCAGGTCGTAGGCGTTGTAGGGCAACGCGACGTCGAGGTTCTGGGACACCCCCGGGGTGCCGGTGAAGGTGATCGGCTGGTGCGCCACCATGTAGCCGGTCAGTCCGAGGGCATCGACGTCGAGGGTGTGCACGACCACCGTGCCCGTCGAGGCACTGGGTGTGACGCTGAGGTGCACACGCTGCACCCCCCGCAGGCTCATCGGGGCCGTGAGCCGGGCCGTCTGCCAGATGGCCGAGACCGACTGGTCCACCAACGGCAGCGGCACCGTCGGTGGGTGGCCGGTGCCCACCTCGAGCTGGTAGCTGTACATCGGCGCCAGCGTGTGGATCAGCCAGTTCACGCCCTCCCGGACGGTCTGGCTGCCCCTGCCGGGGGTGGCCTGCAGGGTGCGGGCGGTGCCGAACAGCTGGGGCGTGGTCGCCAGGTACACCCGCTGGGTCCTCGTGGGGGCGACCGAGGCCCAGCTCTCGAGGGGACGCGGTGCCTCGGCGCTTCGGGGCTGCACCCGCACGACCGGTTCGGTCGTGATCGACCGGTCGTATCCCGCGACGTAGGCGTCCATCCACCGCATGGCGTCCTCCCAGCCAGGGCCGCCCTTGCCCAGCGCCCCCTGCACCTCCTGCGACCCGTGGTCACCCGGCCACAGGTCGAGCCGCTTGGGCCCCCCGGAGTAGGCGGTGAAGAAGTCGACGCTCTGGTCGATCGGGAAGATCGTCTCGTTCATCTCGTGGGACATGAACAGCGGCACCTGCCGGGTCGTGAGCCGGCTGGCGAAGGTGACGGGTGAGCGCTCGGCAGCGAACGCGAGGAGGGAGTCGATGTTGACGTCGTTGATGGCGTCCTGGACGTTCTTCGCCACCTCCGGGCTCGGCCGACCCGTGACGGTCGCCAGGGCATAGAGCGCCTGCTCCGTGACGGTCGACGGGGTGCGGTTGGGGTAGAGCGCCCTGCCGAGGTCGGCCCACCCGTCGAGCTCGGCGACCGCCCTGACGCGAGGGTCCACAGCGGCCGCCTCGAGCACGAGACCTGCACTGTAGGAGAACCCGATGAGCCCGACCCGGGCCGGGTCGGCCGGGGTGTTGGCCAGCATCCAGGTGATGACCTGCGAGACGTCGGCGACGTCCTTCGGGCCGGCCGCGTCGATCTGGCCGGTGCTGGCGCCGTACCCGCGTTCGAGGTAGTAGACGGTGATGTAGCCGCGCTTGGCGAGCACGAGGCCCAGCGGGGCCAGGTCGACCAGCTGGCCGGCGAAGGTGGCCGGTATGACCACCAGCGGGTAGCGCCCCGCGGGAGGCGGCGTGGTGGGCGCCATGACGACCGCGTCCAGCGAGCCGTCGCGGGTCGGCACGGCCCGGTGCACGCTCGTGGCCGCGACCGTGGGGACGCCGGCGGTGACAGAGGTCACAGAGGCGACAGAGGTGACAGAGGTGACAGAGGTGACGGCGCCCACCGCCTGCGACGACGACGGAGGGGTCAGCGCCAGGCCCGCCACGAGGGACACCGCGGCGAGCACGGCCCGGGTGGCGCGGGTGGCCCGGGTGCCTCGGTGGTGCCGGGGAGCAAGGACCGTCATGGCATGACCTCCGCTTGAGTCGAGGTGGCGGCCCCGCAGGGGGCAGACATCGGCAGCGACGCAGAGGACCCGACCCCGGACGGGCGCCCGCACTGGCGACGCGCGGAAGCGTATCCACCGCTTCGCACCCGTGGGTGGTGCCCACGGGAGAACCCCTCACCTGCACCGGTCGGCTCACCCCCGGTTGGCTCAGATGACCGCGCCGGTACCGACGGGGGCGGCTCCGACGTCAGACGGACGAGGGCGGTCCACGTCAGGATCGACACAGTGGGAGCTCGACCCACGACGGGTGGCAGCGCAGAAAGTTCACCCTCCGCGGTTAGGTTGGTGGCGTGGTGCAGACGTGGCAGGACCCGAGACGGCCGGGCAGGACGGGCGGTGCCGACGAGCGCACCGGCGCGGTGGGTGGCCCGCGCTCCAGCGGCGTCGGCCCCGGCGACCTCGCCGACGAGGCCCCGTACGACGCGCCGTCGGCAGCCCCGCCCGTCGCGCCGGCCGGGAGCCGGGAGGACCCGCCTCCCGCGGACCAGGGTGGGAGCGGGACCGACGAGAGCGACAAGACCGACGAGAGCGGCGAGGCCGACGAGGCCGGCGAGGCCGACGAGGCCGACGAGGCGCCCCACGGCGCGCGCCGCGGTCGACAGCGCGACTTCGGCCCCCTCGGGCTCCCCCTCAACCGCCAGTCGCCCTTCTACGTTGGCTTCGTCGGTGCCATCGGGGTGTTCGTCGCCTACGAGCTCTGGCGCATCGTCTCCTCGCTCGGCACGGTGTTCACCCTCATCGCCGTGGCCTTCTTCCTCACCCTCTCGCTCGACCCGCTGGTGCAGGTGCTCGTGCGCCGGGGCCTGCGGCGAGGGCTCTCCGTCAGCGTGGTCTTCGCCCTCGTGGTGCTGGTCTTCGGGCTGATCGGCCTCGTCGTCGTCCCCCCGGTGAGCCAGCAGGCCACCGAGCTGGTCAACCGCGCGCCCTCGCTGGTCAACGACGTGCTCAACGCCTCGTGGGTGCGCGACCTCGACCGCAACTACCAGGTGCTCAGCCGGCTGCAGACCGAGTTCAACGCGCGCATCACCGACAGCGGCTTCCTCACCCAGGTCGCCGGTGGCCTGCTCGGGGCCGGGCAGCTCATCGCGTCGGGAGTCTTCTCCAGCCTCACGGTGCTGGTGCTCACGCTCTACTTCCTGGCCAGCCTCCCGGCGCTGAAGCAGGCGGCCTACGCGGTCGTGCCGGCGACCCGCCGACCGCGCGTGATCTCGCTGTCGGAGGAGATCATGCGTCGGGTCGGGTCCTACGCCATCAGCCAGGTGGCGGTGGCCGCCTTCAACGCCTTCTGCTCCTACATCATGATGTCGCTCGTCGGCATCCCGTATGCCGCCGTGCTGGCCGTGGGGGTCGGCGTGCTCGGGCTGGTGCCCATGGTCGGGGCCACCCTGGGGGCGAGCCTCGTCGCCTTCGTCGCGCTCTTCGACGACCCGACCCACGCGATCATCGCGATCGTCTACTTCGTCGTCTACCAGCAGCTGGAGAACTACCTGCTGGCACCGCGCCTCATGCAGCGCACCGTGTCCGTGCCCGGCGCGGTCACGGTCGTCTCGGCCCTCGCGGGTGGGGCGCTGCTCGGGATGGTGGGCGCCCTCATCGCCATCCCCACCGCAGCCGGCCTGCTCCTGCTCTACGACGAGGTGCTCGTGCCCCGCCAGCGTGGGCACTGAGGCGTGGAGCACGCGGTGGCGGGCCAGGGGGTCAGCGGCCCGGCCGCGGTCCGTCAGCGCAGCGGGAGGTCCACCCAGGACGAGCTCCCGATGACCAGCGTCGCCCCCCGCGGGTTGGCGCTGGTGTAGCTGGGGTCCGACGTCGTGACCACCACGGCGAGGCGGTGGCCTGCCGGCAGGTCGTAGGCGTTGTACGGCAGCGTCAGGTCGACGGACTGCGCCCGCCCGGGGGTTCCGGTGAAGGTCACCGGCTGGTGCGCCACCAGGTAGCCGTTCAGGCCGAAGGCATCGACGTCGAGGGTGTGGACGACCAGCGTGCCCACCGCAGCGCTGGGGGTCACGCTCAGGTGGACGCCCAGCTCGCCGCGCAGGGCCAGCGGCGCCGTGAGCGGGGCCGTCTGCCAGATGGCCGACACCGACTGGTCCACCAGCGGCAGCGGAACGGTCGGAGGGTGACCGGTGGCCACCTCGAGCTGGTAGGTGTAAAGCGGTGCCATCGTGTGGATCAGCCAGTTCACCCCTTCCCGGACGGTCTGGCTGCCCCTGCCGGGCGTGGCCTGCAGGGTGCGGGTGCTGCCGAACAGGTGCGGGGTGGTCGCCAGGTACACCCGCTGGGTCCTCGTCGGGGCGACCGAGAGCCAGCTCTCGAGAGCATGCGGTCCGTCGGGACTGCGCGGCGAGACCTTCACGGCGGGCTCGGTGGTGATCGACCGGTCGTATCCCGCCACGTAGGCGTCCATCCAGCGGACTCCGTCGTCCCAGCCCGGTCCACCGTTGCCCAACGGCCCCTGGATCTCCTGCGACCCGTGGTCACCGGGGAAGAGGTCGAGCCGCTTGGGCCCCGGGTAGGCAGTGAAGAAGTCGACGGTCTGGTCGATGGGGAAGATCGTCTCGTTCATCTCGTGCATCATCAGGATCGGCACGCGTCGGGCGGCGAGCGAGGTGACGTAGGTGAGTGGCGAGCGCACGGCCGCGAAGGCCAGGTTGCCCTCGAGGTTGACGTTGTTGATCGCGTCCAGGAAGTTCTGCCTCACCTCGGGGCTCGGGCGGCCCACCACGGTCGCCAGCGCGTAGAGCGACTGCCTCGTGACCGTCGCCGGGGTGGAGTTCGGGTAGAGCGTGCGGGCCAGGTCGGCCCAGCCGGCCACCTCGGCGACCGCCTTGACGCGAGAGTCCACCGCGGCCACCTCGAGCGCGATACCGGCGCTGTAGGACAGACCCATCAGCCCCACCCTCGACGGGTCGGCCGGGGTGTTGGCGAGCATCCAGGTCAGGACGTCACGGACGTCCGCCACGTCCTTCGGGCCGGCTGCGTCGAGCTGTCCGGTGCTGGCGCCGTACCCCCGTTCGAGGTAGTAGACCGTGACGTAGCCGCGCTGCGCGAGGCGGAGGGCCAGGGCGGAGACGTTGATCAGCTCGCCACCGAAGGTGGCCGGGAGGACCACCAGTGGATACCGTCCCGACGGTGCCGCCGACGCGGTGGTGGGCACGTTCACGGTCGCGTCGACGGTGCCGTCCCGAGTGGGCACCGGCCGGCGCACGCTCGTGACCGTGACCGTCGGCACCCCGGCGACGGCGGCTCCGACCGACGCCTGCGTCGCGGAGGGCACCGCCACCACGAGGCCGACCACGAGCGACACTGCCGCCAGCACGGCCCGGGTGGTTCGGTAGCGGCTGCAGGCAAGGACAGTCATGATGTGGCCTTCGCTGGGTGGAGGAGGAGCGGACCCAGAGGGGTTCGCCGTGCGGCCCGTAGGTGGACGCACCCGAGGCGCACGGGCACCGCCCGCTGGCGACGACCGAAGCGTAGCCAGCGCAAGGGCGCTCGCGCCTCCGGCGCGGCCAGGAACCCCTCACCTGCACCGGTCGCGCTGCTCACGGACCCCTCAGACGACTCAGGGGAGGGCGGACCGGCGAAGGCCGGGGCCCGCCGGGCCCACCAGGGCCCGTCGCGGGGGCCGGCCCGGCTAGCCTGCACTCGTGCGCTTCCTCAACGGGCTGCAGCCCGGCTTCGACCTGACCTACGACGACGTTTTCATGGTGCCGAGCCGCTCGGGGGTCACCTCGCGGATGGACGTCGACCTCGCGTGCGACGACGGCACCGGCAACACCATCCCCATCGTGGTGGCCAACATGACGGCGATCGCCGGACGACGGATGGCCGAGACCGTGGCCCGCCGTGGTGGCCTCGTCGTCATCCCGCAGGACATCCCCACCGACGTCGTGCACGACGTCGTCGCCGACGTGAAGTCGAAGCACCTGCTCCACGACACCCCCATCACCCTCTCCCCGACCGAGACGGTCGGTGCCGCGATCTCGTTGCTGCCCAAGCGTTCTCACGGGGCTGCGGTGGTCGTGGGTGACGACGGCCGCCCGGTCGGCGTGGTCACGCTGGCCGACCTGCAGGGCGTCGACCGCTTCACCCAGGTGCGCGAGGTGATGTCGCGCGACGTGGTCACGGTCGCCGAGGACGTCACGCCGGAGGCAGCCTTCGCGACCCTGGGTGCCGCACGGCACCGGCTCGCCCCCGCCGTCGACGCCCAGGGGCGGCTCGTCGGACTACTCACCCGCACCGGCGCGCTCCGCGCCACCCTCTACCGCCCCAACGTCGACGCAGGCGGGCGGCTGCGGGTCGCGGCGGCCGTCGGCATCAACGGCGACGTAGCCGGTCGGGCCAAGGACCTCGTCGCGGCCGGTGTCGACGTCGTCGTCATCGACACCGCGCACGGGCACCAGGACAAGATGCTCGAGGCCCTGGCCACCGTGCGCGCCCTCGACCTGGGCGTGCCCCTGTGCGCCGGCAACGTCGTCTCGGCCGGTGGGGTGCGCGACCTCGTCGCCGCCGGGGCCGACATCGTCAAGGTCGGCGTCGGCCCGGGGGCGATGTGCACCACCCGCATGATGACGGGGGTCGGGCGCCCGCAGTTCTCCGCGGTCGTCGAGTGCTCGAGAGCCGCAGCCGAGCTCGGCCGCCACGTCTGGGCCGACGGCGGCGTCAAGCACCCGCGCGACGTGGCGCTGGCCCTGGCCGCGGGGGCCTCGAACGTCATGGTCGGCTCGTGGTTCGCCGGCACCCACGAGTCTCCGGGCGACCTCGTCCTCGGGCCGGACGGCCGCGCCTACAAGGAGTCGTTCGGTATGGCGTCGTCGCGGGCGGTGCGCAGCCGCACGGCCGCCGAGTCGTCGTACGACCGGGCCCGCAAGGCCCTCTTCGAGGAGGGCATCTCCAGCGCGAGGATGTACGTCGACCCGCAGCGGCCGGGTGTCGAGGACCTGCTCGACTCGATCATCGCGGGCGTGCGCTCGGCCTTCACCTACGCCGGAGCCGCCACCATCGCGCAGTTCCACGAGCGAGCCGTCGTCGGCCTGCAGAGCACCGCCGGCTTCGCTGAGGGCGCCCCCCGCCACACCAGCTGGTGACGCCGACGCGACAGCCGGCAACGCGGCTCAGCGCGCGGTCGGGCTCGGCTCGTGGCGCTGCTCGGCGGCCGGCCACGTCGTCGCCAGGGGCAGCGCGGCCGGGTTGACCCGCGCCACGATCTCGTCGAGCACGCGCCGGACGTAGGGCTCCCCGACCCACAGGTGCTTCGCCCCGTCGACCCCGACGACCTGCGCCTGGGGCACCGCGGCGAAGCGCTCCCGGGCTTCCGGTGGCTGGAGGTAGTCGTCGTGCTCGGGCACGAGCGCGACCAGCGGCTTGCCGCTGTCGGCCCAGGCGGTCAGGTGCGCAGGGACGCTGTAGCGCAGCGGCGGGCTGAGCAGGATCGCCCCCTCGACCGAGGGGTCGAGGCCGTGCATCAGCGCCAGGTCGGTGCCGAACGACCAGCCGACGAGCCAGCGGTGCGGCAGCAGCGGCGACTCGCGGAACTCGGCCAGCTCGATGGCCGCGGCGACGTCGTACTGCTCGGAGACCCCACCGTCGAAGGCGCCCTGCGACGTGCCCCGGGGCGAGGTGACCCCTCGCAGGTTGAAGCGGAGCACGGCGAGGTCGGCGAGCGCCGGCAGGCGGTAGGCCGCCTTCTTGAAGACGTGGCTGTCCATGAAGCCGCCGTGCGTGGGCAGCGGGTGCAGGGTCACGAGGGTCGCGACCGGGTCGCGGTGGAGTGGCAGCGCCAGCTCACCCACGAGGGTCAGCCCGTCTGCCGTATGGAGCTCCACCTCCTCACGTCGCGCGGGCAGGATCGAGCTGGCGCGGATCTCGTCGGAGCGGGAGGGGCCGCCGGGTGGACTCACGCCCGCAGGCTATCGAGGGTCGCCCGGAGACCCAGCGGCGGCTCCTACCGGTAGGCGTTGCCACTGGGCCGGGCGTCGCGGCGCTGCCAGCACCCGGAGTGCCAGTGGCGTCGGTCGCCGACCCCGCCGACCCCGTCCGCCGGCCAGGCGACGACGTGGGGCACCCCCACCGCCACGTCCTG
>JBBRNQ010000042.1:0-35100 GCA_038230235.1 Actinomycetales bacterium | reverse complement strand
CTGCCGTCGCGGCCGATCGCACGCAGGACGGGTTCGTCGTCACCCTGATGCCGGCCCGGGCGGCCCGGGCGGCCCGGGCGGCCGCGGCGGGCCGGGCGGCCGGGGCGGCCGGGGCGCAGCCCGCGGGGCCAGCCGGGGTCGTGGTCCGCGCGCGGCGGCTGGTGGTGACCACCGGGCTGCACGACGAGCTGCCCGACGTGCCCGGACTCGCACAGCGCTGGGGCCGCGACGTGCTCCACTGCCCCTTCTGCCACGGCTACGAGGTGCGCGACCGAGCCATCGGCGTCCTCGCCACCGGCCCGATGGCCGTGCACCAGGCGCTGATGTTCCGGGCCCTCAGCCCCGACGTCACGCTCTTCACCCACACCGGACCGCCCCTGTCCGCGACCGACGGGGAGCAGCTGGTGGCGCTCGGGGTACGGCTCGTCGACGGCGAGGTCGCCGGCCTGGAGGTGACCGCAGACGCGCTGCGCGGCATCCGGCTCCGCGACGGCAGGATCGTGACCCGCGAGGCCCTGGTCGTCGCCCCGCAGTTCGTCGCTCGCTCGGCGCTGCTGGAGTCGCTGGGGCTGCCGGTCGAGGACCTGCTCGCGGGCGAGACCGTCATCGGGCGCCGGGTCGCGGCCGACTCCCGCGGGGTCACGACCGTCCCCGGGGTGTGGGCGGCCGGCAATGTCACCGACCCCATGGCCCAGGTCGTCGTGGCCGCGGGCCAGGGCCTCATGACGGGGGCGTCGGTACACGGCGACCTGGTGATGGACGACGCCCGGCAGGCGCTGGAGCGCTCTCGGGCTACCGCGTCGTTCTTCGCCCGCGAGAGCTGGGAGGAACGGTATGCCGCGTCCGACACCATCTGGAGCGGCAAGCCCAACCCCCAGCTCGTCGCCGAGGCCGCCGGGCTGCCAGCCGGCGCCGCGCTCGACGTGGGCTGCGGCGAGGGCGCCGACGCCCTGTGGCTCGCTGATCGCGGCTGGCAGGTCACCGGCGTCGACATCTCGCAACGCGCGTTGGCCCGGGCCTCGACAGAAGCCGGGCGCCGGGGTCTGGTGGTCGACTGGCAGGAGACCGACCTCGCGACGTGGGATCCCGGTGTCGAGCGCTACGACCTGGTCTCGGCGCAGTACTTCCACTGGGCGCCCGCTCCCCGGCAGGCGCTCTTCGCTCGCCTGGCCCGGGCCGTACGGCCCGCTGGCACCCTGCTCGTCGTGGGCCACCGCTTCGACAGTGCGGGGGAGCACGCGGCGGGTCACGGCGAGCTGGCCGACAGGCACCACATGGGCTACACCGCGCACGAGGTTGCTGCTGGGCTCGACCCCACCCTCTGGGAGGTGGTCGTCGCCGACGACCGCGCCCGGGAGCGCACCGACCCCCACACCGGGCAGGCGATCTCCATACCGGACGTCGTGCTGCGCGCCCGTCGCCGCTGACCCTGATCGACCCACATGGCCCCACTTGTTGCGGCGGGCGCCGGGAGCTCCCGGCCTGAGCAGCCGGATTCGCGGCCGCTACCGCAACAAGTGGGTACGACGGGGGCGCTCAGCCGGCGAGCGAGCCGCCGAAGATCTGCCACGCGAGTGCCGACTTCGCGACGAGGCTCAGGACGAGGTACGTCTTCTCGCCGTAGGCGTAGCTCGCCCACCGCCCCACCTGCTTGTACTGCAGCCACTGGTTGAGGGCGAAGGACATGAAGAAGACGAAGAGCGACACGAAGATGCCGTAGACGAAGCCGGGCACCTGGCTGGAGCCGACGATGTTGACGACGATCACGACCCATGGAGCCGCCCCGGCGACGCAGCCGAACCAGAACGGGAGCATGGTCGTGTGGGTGCGATCCGGTGGGTTGACGAGCTCCTGGATCCAGCCGAAGAGGATCATCGCGACGTTGGCTCCGGCGATGGCGATCATGGCGTTGATGCCGGTGATGCCGGAGTAGGAGCACACCAGCAGGATCATGATCGTCGAGCTGAAGGAGTACTCCAGCCAGCGGAAGCGGTTGATCCCGCCGCTCAGGCCGGCCTCGTAGCGGCCGCGCAGCACCGTGCCGGTGAGCAGGTGGTCGAGCGCCGCCAGGGCCAGGAACAGGGCGATCGCCCCGGCGACCGACACGTCGACCAGCTTCTCGGGAGCGGGGACCGGCGCCCCGGGTGGACCGGTCGGGAACGACGACGTCACGGTGATCGCGAAGCCGTTGGCCAGCACGAGGACGCCGACGGCCTGTGCCGCGTGCAGCACGGTCAGCCCGAGGTTCCACCGTCGCAGACCGGAGAGGGTAGGGGCGTCGACGCCCGTGGCGACAGACGTCGGGCTCATGTGGCTCTCCTGCGCGGGGCGGACGAGTTGATGCTCTCACCCTAGGACGCCACCGCCCCCGCCGTGCACCCGGGTACGACGCCCACCCCCCGTCGCCTTGTTGCCCCCAACCTGCCCGAATGCGGCTCAGAATGGCGGGATTCGGTCACTTACGGGGCAACAGGGCGACGTGGGGGGTGTGCTTCTAGATGTCGCGGAAGACCTCGATGGTGGCGCCGAGGGCGTTGAGGCGCTCGGCGAGGTCTTCGTACCCGCGGTTGATGACGTAGACGTTGCGCAGCACCGAGGTGCCGGGGGCGGCGAGCATCGCGAGCAGCACGACGACGCCGGGGCGCAGCGCCGGCGGGCACATGACCTCGGCGGCCCGCCAGCGGGTGGGGCCCTCGATGAGCACCCGGTGCGGGTCGAGCAGCTGCACCTTGGCGCCGACCTTGGTCAGCTCGGTGAGGTAGATCGCGCGGTTCTCGTAGACCCAGTCGTGCAGCATCGTCGTGCCCTGCGCCATCGCGCCGATGAGCGCGAAGAACGGCAGGTTGTCGATGTTGAGCCCGGGGAAGGGCAGCGGGTGGATCTTGTCGATCGGCGCCGTCAGCGGGCCCGGCACGGTGGTGAGGTCGACGAGGCGGGTGTGCCCGTTGGCCGAGGTGTACTCGTCGGTCATCTCGTACTTCATGCCCATGCCCTCGAGGGTGGCGAGCTCGATCTCCATGAACTCGATCGGCACGCGCCGGATGGTGATCCGCGACTCGGTCACGACGGCTGCGGCGAGCAGGCTCATCGCCTCGATCGGGTCCTCGGAGGGGGAGTACTCGACGTCGACGTCGACGACCGGCACCCCGGTGACCTTGAGGGTGGTCGTCCCGATGCCCTCGATGCGCACCCCGAGCTTCTCGAGGAAGAAGCAGAGGTCCTGCACCATGTAGTTGGGGCTGGCGTTGCGGATGACCGTCGTGCCGTCATGGCGGGCAGCCGCCATGAGGACGTTCTCGGTCACGGTGTCGCCGCGCTCGGTGAGCACGATTCCGCGCTGGGGGCTGCGGCTGCGGTCGACGCTGGCCTCGTAGAACCCGTGGGTGGCCACGACGTCGAGACCGAAGGGGCGCAGGGCTGCCATGTGCGGCTCGACCGTGCGGGTGCCGAGGTCGCAGCCGCCGGCGTACGGCAGCTCGAAGCGGTCGTGGTCGTGCATCAGGGGGCCGAGGAACATGATGACGGTGCGCGTACGGCGAGCCGCCTCGACGTCGATGCCGGCGAGGTCGAGCACCGCAGGCGGCACGATCTCGAGGTCGTTGCTGTCGGGCAGCCACCGGGTCTTGACGCCGATCGAGGCCAGCACCTCGAGGATCCGGTTGACCTCCTCGATGCGGGCGAGGTTGCGCAGGGTCGTGCGGCCGCGGTTGAGCAGCGAGGCGCAGAGCAGGCCGACGGCGGCGTTCTTGCTCGTCTTGACGTCGATGCTGCCGTGCAGCTTCTGGCCGCCGACGATGCGCAGGTGCTGGGGGCCCGAGTGGCCGAGGGAGACGAACTCGGAGTCGAGGCTCTCGCCGATACGGGCGAGCATCTCGAGGGTGAGGTTCTGCTGGCCCTGCTCGATGCGCACCACCGCGCTCTGGCTGGTCTGCAGCGACGACGCCAGCTCGGCCTGGGTGAGCCCCTTGTGGCGCCGCGCGTCACGGATGAGGGAGCCGATCCGCACGAGGTAGGTGTCGGTGATCGTTGCTGTGGCAGTCATCCGGTCACATTATCTCATATATGAGATAAGACGAAACAGGGCCCGCGGCGTGTCGCCGCGGGCCCCGTCCCGAGGTGCCCTCCCACTGTACGACGCCCCGTCGGCGTCCACGCGCCAGCCCTCAGACGGGCACGCTGGCCGCACCGGCGGGCAGGAAACGCTGACCGGTGACCCGCTCGGCCACTCCCGAGCGGTCGAGGAGCGGCGTCAGCCCGCCGTTCCAGAACTGGAAGCCGGCACCGGTGATCATCGCGAGGTCGAGGTCCATCGGGGCCGCGACGACGCCCTCGTCGAGCATGCGGCGGGCCTCGTCGGCGAGCGCCGACAGCACCCGCTCGCGCACCTGCTCACGGGTCAGCGTGGTGGGGTGCTCGGGTCTCGGGAGCATGGCCCGCACCTCCTCGTCGAGGACCGGGACGCCGGTGTCGTAGGAGTAGAACCCCGACTTGCCGGCCGCCACGACCTGCCGCAGGCCGTCGGAGACGTAGAAGCGGTCGGGGAAGGCCCCCGCCAGCGTCTCGTTGTTGTGCAGGGCGATCGCCGGGCCGACGAGGCCGAGCAGCACGAAGGGTGGCATCGGAGCCAGTCCCGCGAAGGAGGAGTCGGCGACCTCGAGCGGGGTGCCCTCGTCGACGACCCTGGCGACCTCACCCATGAACCGGCCCAGGAGGCGGTTGACGATGAAGGACGGTGAGTCGCTGACGAGGATGCAGGTCTTGCGCAGCGCCTTGCCGGTCGCGAAGGCGGTGGCGAGGGCGGCGTCGGAGGTCTGCTCGCCCTTGACGATCTCGACCAGCGGCATGACCGCCACCGGGTTGAAGAAGTGGAAGCCGACGACTCGCTCGGGATGGCGCAGGTCGGCGGCCATCGCCGTGACCGAGAGCGAGCTCGTGTTGGTCATGAGCACGCAGGTGTCGGAGACGACCTCCTCGAGCTGGGAGAAGACGGCCTTCTTGACCGCCATCTCCTCGAAGACCGCCTCGATGACGACGTCGGCGTCGGCGAAGCCGTCCTTGCTGGTCGAGCCGGAGACCAGCGCGCGCAGCCGGTTGTGGGCGTCGGGGCTCAGCCGGCCCTTGGCGGCGAGCTTCGCGAGCTCGCTGTCGACCCACGCCACGCCCTTGTCGACACGCGCCTGGTCGAGGTCGGTGATGACGACCGGCACCTTGAGCCGCTGCACGAAGAGCAGGGCCAGCTGGCTGGCCATGAGCCCAGCCCCGACGATGCCGACCTTGCCGACCTTCGCGGCGAGCGCCTTGTCGGGGGCGCCGGCGGGGCGTTTGGCCCGACGCTGCACGAGGTCGAACGCGTAGAGCCCGGCCCGCAGCTCGTCGCCCATGACGAGGTCGGCCAGGGCCTCGTCCTCGGCGGCGAAGGCCTCGTCACGGGTCGCCGTACGGGCGGCGCGCACGAGCTCGAGCGCGCGAAGCGGCGCGGGGGCGACCCCACCGGTCCTGGCCTCGACGACGCCAGCAGCCTTGGCCAGAGCGGCCTCCCAGGCGGCCTCGTCGGCGGTGTGGTCGGTGCGCACGACCGTCGTGACGCCGGACACGACGTCGGCGGCCCACCCCAGTGACTCCTCGAGGAAGTCGGCGGCCTCGAACATCGCGTCACCCAGGCCCAGCGCGAACGCCTGCGGGCCCTTGAGCATGCGGTTGAGGTTGAGCGGGTTGTCGATGATGACCGTGAGCGCGTTCTGCGGTCCGACCAGGCGGGGCAGCAGGTAGCAGCCGCCCCACCCGGGCAGCAGGCCCAGGAAGCACTCCGGCAGGGCGATGGCGGGCACGCCGGCCGAGATGGTGCGGTAGTCGCAGGCCAGCGCGATCTCGACGCCGCCGCCCATGGCGGCGCCGTTGACGAAGGCGAAGGTGGGCACCGGGAGGTCCATGATCGCGCTGTAGGCCGTGTGGCCGGCGTGCGCGACCTCGAGCGCCTGCTCGCGGGAGGTCGCCCCGGCGACGGCCTTGAGGTCGGCCCCGACGGCGAAGACGAACGGCTTCCCCGTGATGCCGACGGCCTGGATCTCTCCCGCCTCGGCACGGGCGGCCAGACCCCGCACCGTGGCCTCGAGACCGGCGATGGTCGCCGGACCGAAGGTGTTGGGCTTGGTGTGGTCGAAGCCGTTGTCGAGGGTGAGCAGCGCCATCGTGCCGGCGCCGCGGGGGAGGGTGACGTCACGCACAGGGGTGTGGGTGACGACCTCCTCGGGGAAGGCTGCGGTCGGCGTCACGGGTGTCGCGGGTGTCGCGGGTGTCGTCGGTGCAGTCGCGGTCGCGGTCATCTCAGGCCACCTTCTCGTCGGTCTCGTCGGTCTCGTCGGTCTCGGTCGTGCTGGCAGGGGTCGTGGCCGAGCTGACGTAGTCGGCGTGGTGCGGGTTCTCCCAGATCACGCTGCCGCCCATGCCGATGCCGATGCACATGGCGGTGAGGCCGTAGCGCACCTCGGGGTGGTCGGCGAACTGACGGGAGAGCTGCGTCATCAGGCGCACGCCCGAGGAGGCGAGCGGGTGGCCGATGGCGATGGCGCCGCCGTACTCGTTGACGCGGGGGTCGTCGTCGGCGATGCCGAAGTGGTCGAGGAAGGCGAGCACCTGCACGGCGAAGGCCTCGTTGAGCTCGTAGAGACCGATGTCGTCGATCGTGAGGCCGGCGGTGCGCAGGGCCTTCTCGGTGGCCGGCACCGGGCCGATCCCCATGACCTCGGGCTCGACGCCGACGAAGGCGTAGGAGACCATCCGCATGCCGATCGGCAGGCCGAGGTCGGTCGCGGCCTGCTCGCTCGCCATGATGCAGGCGGTGGCGCCGTCGTTGAGTCCGGCGCTGTTGCCGGCGGTGATCCGCCCGTGCGGGCGGAACGGCGTCTTGAGGTCGGCGAGGCTCTCGAGGGTCGTGCCGGGGCGCGGCGGCTCGTCGGTCGTGGCCAGGCCCCAGCCGAGCTCTTGGTGGCGCAGGGCGACTTCGACGAGGTCGGGCTGGATCTGGCCCGCGGCATACGCGGCCGCCAGCTTGGTCTGCGAGCCGACGGCGAAGGCGTCGGTGCGGGCCTTGCTCAGCGCGGGGAAGCGGTCGTGGAGGTTCTCGGCCGTGGCGCCCATGACGAGGGCCGACTCGTCGACGAGCCGGTCGGTCATGATCCGCGGGTTGGGGTCGACGCCCTCACCCATGGGATGGCGCCCCATGTGCTCGACGCCGCCGGCGATGGCGACGTCGTAGGCCCCGAAGGCAATCGCGCTCGCGACGTTGGTCACCGCGGTCATCGCGCCCGCGCACATGCGGTCGATGGAGTAGCCCGGGGTGGTGTTCGGCAGGCCCGAGAGCAGGGCGGCGGTACGGCCGAGCGTCAGGCCCTGGTCACCGATCTGGGTGGTCGCCGCGATGGCGACCTCGGCGACCTGCTCCTTGGGCAGCTCAGGATGGCGCCGAAGCAGCTCGCGGATGCACTTGATGACGAGGTCGTCGGCGCGCGTCTGGGCGTAGATGCCCTTCTCGCCGGCCTTGCCGAACGGGGTCCGGACGCCCTCGACGAAGACGACCTCACGGAGGGTGCGGGGCATGGTGGACTCCTCGGGGAACGGGTCACGGAGCCGACGGGCTCACGTCGCCGCCATGCTACCCGTCGGTAACCTCGATCGACGGCCCCGGCCGCCGTGATCGTCACCACGCGGCGCCCGGCGTGTCAGAAGTGTCCGGCGATGATGTCAGGCGTTCCCTCGACGAAGCCTCCGGGATCGTCCTTACCGCACCTCTCGCACTGGCGGTAGTTCCCCCCGGCCGGGGCATGGAGGGTCTGCCAGTGATGGTGGAGGTTCAGCCGGCACAACAGGGGCTTCCGGGTGGCGGCGGAGAGGTTCTCCATGGTGTTCTCCTTCGTGACGGCCCGGCGAAGTGCCCAGGTGGACCTGAGCACTCCGAGGGCGTAGGGCAGCTGGTCGTGTCGGTCGAGCGAGCACAGCTCGGCGTGGTGCTCACGCCGGTAGCGCGTGCGGGTCACACCCGCGGGGAGGGCGAGCGTGGAGAGGTGGACAGCAGCCCGCGCCGTGGGGGCCACTGGTCGGCCGGGCACGTCGCCCCTGCTCACGACAGGCCCGGCAGGGGGTGCGGCGCGAGTCGGCCGGGCTGTGGCCGGGGGACGCGGGACAGCTGCTCGAGGGCCCCCTGTGCTCCGTGGGCAGTGAGCCGGTAGTAGCGGCGGGCCGGTCGACCCGCCTGCTGAGGGTCGACGCCCTCCCAGCGGGACTGTACCCAGCCGAGCCCCTCGAGTCGGGCGAGGATCGGGTGGACCGTACCGCTCCTCAGGCCAGCAGCCTCTCCGATCTGCCCGCCGTACTGCTCGGCTCCTGGCTCCTGGAGGAGGGCGCGCAGGACCAGCTGGGTCTGGAGGGTCATCCGGAAGGCGGCCATGACTCACGATAGGCGCACCCTAGGTAGAGATCAAGTATGGATATCCCGCGGTCCGAGTCCGTCTACCGGGTCCGTCGACGCGCTTCGCTCAGGGCCTCGTCCCATGCAGTAATCGTCAGTTGGGGTACCCGGCCACCTCGGTCAGGTGACGTGGTCGGCGCAGGCCCGCGCGATGATCGGCGCAGCCACGGCGACCTGCCACGGCCGGGCGCCGTACGACGTGAGCGCGGCGGCGATGCCCGCCTCGCTGAGGTCGGCCGGCGGGGTCCAGAGCACGCGCCTCAGGGTGTCGGGGGTCAGGAGGTTCTCCATGGGGACGTCGTGCTCCTGTGCGAAGAGGCCCATCTCGTCGCGGGCCTGGCTGAGCCGGGCGGCAGCTAGCGGGTCGCGGTCGGCCCACGAGCGCTGCGGCGGCGGGCCGGTGGCCGGCAGGGTGAGCGCCGGCAGCTGGGCCTCGGGGACCGCGAGACCCTTGCGCACGGCCTCGAGCCAGGGGCGGGGGTTGCGCCGCGCCAGCCGCAGCTCCTTGGGCTCGAGGTCGGCCGGGGTCGTCGGCGCGAGCAGCGCGAGCTCGACGATGACCGAGTCGTTGAGGACGCGGCCGGGCGAGGTGTCGCGTTGCTGGGCCAGCCGGTCGCGGGCCTCCCACAGCTCGCGCACGATGGCGACCGTGCGCCGCTTGCGCACCTTGTGCATGCCCGAGGTCCGACGCCACGGGTCGATTCGCACGGCGGGCCCGGAGAAGTCCAGCAGCGCGTCGAACTCCTCCTGAGCCCACCCGAGCTTCCCCTGCGACTCGAGGTCGGCGGCGATGCAGTCGCGCAGCTGGACGAGCACCTCGACGTCGAGCGCCGCGTAGCGCAGCCAGGGCTCGGGCAGCGGCCGGGTCGACCAGTCGACGGCGGAGTGCTCCTTGGCCAGGGACAGGCCGAGGTAGTGCTCGACGGCCGCTCCGAGCCCCACGCGGGGGAGCCCCACCAGCCGGGCGCCGAGCTCGGTGTCGAAGAGGCGCCGGGGGCGCAGTCCCACCTCCGCGAGGCAGGCGAGGTCCTGCGAGGCGGCGTGCAGCACCCACTCGGCGTCGCCGATGGCCTCGTTGAGGGGTGCGAGGTCGGGAAGGGCCGCCGGGTCGATCAGCCAGGTGCCGGACCCCTCGCGGCGCAGCTGCACGAGGTAGGCCCGTTGGCCGTAGCGGTGGCCGGAGGCCCGTTCGGCGTCGATCGCGATCGGCCCGGTGCCCGACGCCACGGCGGCAGCGGCCTCGAGCAGCTGTCGCTCCTGGGTGACCACGTCGGGCACCCCGTCGGCCGGCATCAGGAGCGGGGCGAGCAGGCGGGTCGGCTGGTCGTCGCCCTGGTCGTCGGCCGCGTCGAGGGTCGTGGGGGAGTCGGTGACGGCGTCGGCCGTAGCGGCGGTGGTGTCGTCGTCCGGTGACGTCGCGTGGGTCCCCGGGTCGTCGCTCATCCTCTGACCCTAGGTCGTCGCGGCTGGTGGTGCATGGCCCCGCGCCGTCGGTGGGCCATTCCCCGGGTGCGGGGCGCCGCGCCTCGGAGGTCCCGGACGGTGACGCCCGTCGCGCCAAGCGTCCCGGTGGTCGTCGACGTCAGCGGTCGTCGACGTCAGCGTCGGGGGCCGGGCAGAGCGACGACACCTTCGGGCAGCGGCGGCAGCCCGGCGATGGTGCAGAGCAGGTCGGACCAGGCCAGCAGGTGCCCGGCGACGTCGTCGCCGTGCGGGGTCCACGACGCCCTGACCTCCATCTCGACGCTGGGCTCGCGGTCGGCGAGACCCGCGAAGCTCTCGGACACCACCCTGGTCACCGTGCCGGCCTCGCTGGCGTAGTCGACCCCGCGGCCCTCGAGCGCGTCGATGAGCCAGGCCCAGCCGACCGACCCGAGCAGCGGGTCGGTCGCGACCTCGGGCTCGAGCTCGGCGCGGGCGAAGGTCACGATGCGCCACTCGCCCTCCCACGGGTGCGGCGCGGACGGGTCGTGGAGCAGGACGAAGCGCCCGGAGGCGAGCTCGTCGTCGTCGGTCGAGACCGCCACCTCGGCGGTGAGGGCCACGGCGTACGGGGCGATGCGCTGGGGTGCGGGCACCTCGGTGAGGCGCACCTCGGGCCGCAGCCGGGCGTCGCGCAGGGCCGCCACGGCCCTGGTGAAGTCGGGTGACGGGTCACCCGGGAGCGATCGTTCGCGCACTCCTCGAGAGTAGGTCGCCCGGTCACACGGGCGCTCACGCCACGCCGGTACGGTGTGCCGGTGTCAGCCGTGCTCGCCCTACTCTCGTCGGTGGTCTGGGGCACCAGCGACTTCCTCGGGGGGATGCTCACCAGGCGGCTGCCGGCGATCGCCGTGGTCGCGTCGTCGCAGCTCGTGGGCCTGCTGGCCATGACCGTCTTCGTGCTGGCGGGACACCCGTTGCGCGGTGCCGGGTGGCTCGCCTGGGTCGCGTACGCCGTGCCGGCCGGGCTGGTCGGCTCCCTCGCCCTCTGCGCGTTCTACGTCGCCCTGTCGAGCGGGACGATGGGCGTCGTCGCCCCGATCGCCGCCACGGGGGCGGCGGTCCCGGCCCTGCTGGGAGTCGCCTTCGGAGACCAGCCCAGTGCCGTGGTGTGGGCGGGGATGGTCGTCGCGGTGCTCGGGACGGTGCTGGCGAGCGGGCCCGACCTGCGCGCAGGCGTCGCCATCCGACCCGTGACGCTGGCCGCCGTCTCCGCCGTGGGGTTCGGGCTGGTGCTCTTCCTCATCGACCGGGGGGCCGATACCTCGCTCGTCTCCACGCTGTGGGGGATGCGGCTGACGAGCTGCCTGGTCTTCGCCGCGCTGGCCCTGCGCGCGCGGAGCGTCGGCGGGGTGGGGCTGCGCGACCTGCCGTGGCTCGTGCCCATCGGTCTGGGTGACCTCGGGGCCAACGCCCTCTTCGCGATCGCCGCCTCGAGGGGGATGGTCAGCGTCGTCGGTGTCCTCTCATCGCTCTATCCGGTGGCGACCATCCTGCTGGCGCGGGTCGTGCTGCAGGAGCGG
This sequence comes from Actinomycetales bacterium, assembly GCA_038230235.1. GTDB lineage: Bacteria > Actinomycetota > Actinomycetes > Actinomycetales > Dermatophilaceae > Lapillicoccus. The sequence goes on along the minus strand of JBBRNQ010000042.1, from coordinate 23,631 downwards.
CTGCAGCGGGTGCAGACGGTCGGCGTGGTCGTGTCGCTCCTGGGGATCATCGCCATCGCCGCCGGGTGACTGATGCCCGACGAGGGCCGACCGGACCCCCACCCGCGCGCCACGGCGGTGGGCCGCAGATGGGGGCCGGGCCGCTCGCTCGCTCGCAGAGCCCCCGAGGTGGGGGCACCCCACTGTGCACCGTGGGACGATGGAGCCCGTGACGACCACCGCGCCCGAGACCGCAGACGCCGCCGAGACGGACCGCCCGGCCGGACCTGCCGCCACCCCCCGTGACAGCGACCTCGTGCGGGCGGCGCGTCGACTCCCCGTACGACGCACCCCGGTGTGGTTCATGCGGCAGGCCGGGCGTTCGCTGCCGGAGTACCGCGCCGTGCGCGCCGACGTGGCCATGCTCGAGTCGTGTCGCCGACCCGACCTCGTCACCGAGATCACGATGCAGCCGGTGCGCCGTCACGGTGTCGACGCGGCCATCTTCTTCAGCGACATCGTCGTGCCCCTGGCCGCCGTGGGGGTCGACCTCGACATCGTGCCGGGCGTCGGCCCGGTGGTGGCGCAGCCCTTCGCCACCTGGGCCGACCTCGACCGGCTGCCCGAGCTGACCCCGCAGCACGTGCCCGACATCACGCAGGCGGTTCAGCTGCTCGTGGCCGAGCTCGGAGCCACCCCGCTGATCGGTTTCGCAGGAGCCCCGTTCACGCTCGCGTCCTACCTCGTCGAGGGTGGCCCCAGCAAGGGTCACGAGCGCACCAAGGCCCTCATGCACGGTGACCCAGACCTGTGGAACGCGTTGTGCGCCAGGCTCGCCCAGATCTCCGGCGCCTTCCTGCGGGTGCAGGCGTCTGCCGGCGCCAGCGTCGTGCAGCTCTTCGACTCCTGGGCCGGCGCCCTGTCGAGGGCCGACTACGAGCGGCTGGTCCAGCCCCACTCTCGGGTGGCTCTCGCGGCGGTCGCCGACCTCGACGTGCCGACCATCCACTTCGGCGTGGGCACCGGTGAGCTGCTCGCGTCGATGGGCGCCGCCGGAGCCGACGTCGTCGGTGTCGACTTCCGGGTCTCGCTGACCGACGCCCTCGCCCGCCTCGGCGGCTCCTATGCCGTGCAGGGCAACCTCGACCCAGCGCTGCTCTTCGCCCCGTGGCCTGTGATCGAGGCCCGCGTGCGCGAGATCGTCGCCGAGGGCCGCCTCGCTCCGGGCCACATCTTCAACCTCGGTCACGGTGTCCCGCCGACCACCGACCCCGACGTGCTGACCCGGGTCACCTCGCTGGTGCACGAGATCTCGGTGCGCGACTGAGGAGCGCGGCTGTGGGCCGCGACTGACGGGCGACTGACTCATGACGGACGGGCCAGCTCGCCGTACGGCGCGTCCGGCGTCAGTCCCGCCTCTCCGGCTCGCCCCCGCTCTCGCCCTCGGGAGCGGGTGCACCGACGAGAAGGGGTGCGGGCTGCCGGGTCTCGGCGTCCGGCCCGCTCGGCACCCCTTCTGCCTGCGACCGCCGCCGCCGCCAGCCAACCAGCGGGAGCCCGATGACGGCGAGGACCGCGAGGAACGGGAGGGCGGCCCCGAGCCCGGTCGCGATGGCGGTGGCCAGGGCGACGAAGCCCGTCCACCCTGCTCGCAGGCCCGAGAGGAACCCCGGACCGTCGCTCCCCGGGGTGGTCGGGGTCGTGCTGGTCGTCGCGAGGCTCAGGGTCACGGTCGCCATGGTCGTCTGGGAGTCGAGCGCGGCCAGCTGCGCCTTGAGCGACTCGAGGTCGGCTTCGCGCTTGCTCAGCTCGCCCTCGATCGAGACGACCTGGCCGAGCGCCGTGGCCTTGCTCATCAGCGCGCGCACGCGGTCGATGCTCGCGGTCATCGTCGCGAGTCGGGAGGCGGTGTCGACGTAGGTGCTGGTCACGTCCTGCGTGCTCGTGGAGCGCTGCCTGACCGTGCCGAGCCGGGCGAGCTGGTCGAGGGTCCCGGAGAGCCGGGCCACCGGCACCGACACCGTCATCGTGCCCGACGTCGAGCGCCCCGCCGTGCTGGTGGGGGTGGTGTCCGAGCCGGTCGCAGCGGACTTCGTCACGGTCTCGGTCGCGTCGGCCGGCGCGCCTCCGCCGACCGCGCCCGGAGCGGCCGTGGGCACCGGGACCGAGCCGTCGGAGGCCCCGTCCACCGTCACGAGGTCCTCCGCGGTGACCGCGCCTCCCGCTCCGGCCGCGATCGCCCGCACGTCGGCAGCGGTGGTCAGCACGTCGTCGACGCGCAGGAGGAGGGACGCGGTCTTCACCAGGCGCTGGGTGCCGGCTGCGGCGACGGCCGACGTGGCGTTGGCGCCCTTGGCCGCCTCTGCCTTCGCGCCCTCCGCCGGCGCCGCACCGGAGGCAGCCGCTCCCGAGTCCGCAAGGGCGACTCCTGCCGCCGATCGCGCCGCGGGCTCGGCGACCCCGGCGCCGCTGGCACCTGAGCTGGTGCTGCTGGAGCCACCGCTGCACCCCGCGACGGCGAGGGCCGTGGCCAGGCCGGCGGCTGCGCAGGCGGCAGCCACTCTCGGGCGACGGGGTCGTGGCTCTGATGCGTTCACGGGAGACCTCCTGGAGAGGAACGGGTAGTGACTGGAAGGACACGCGGGGCCCCGACGGTCGTTCCGGGTGGCGGGTCACGACCCGGTCACGGTGTCTGCGAAGGTGGGAGGGTGCGCAGGGTCGTGGTCGTCGGGGGAGGCATCACCGGGCTCGCAGCGGCCTGGGAGCTGACGCAGGGGGTCCGGACACCGGCAGGCGCCGACACCACCCACACCACCCACACCACCGAGGCCCTCGAGGTGGTCGTCCTCGAGGCGTCACCCGCGCCGGGTGGCAAGCTGCGCACCGGTGAGGTCGCCGGTCACCGGCTCGACGTGGGGGCGGAGTCGATGCTGGCCCGTCGCCCCGAGGCCCTGGCGCTGCTCGCCGAGACGGGGCTGGTCGGACCGGTGGTCCACCCGGTCGGGGGGAGCGCCACGATCTGGTCGCGGGGGCGGCACCACGCCCTGCCTCCCCGCACCCTGATGGGTGTGCCGTCCGACCCCGGCACCGCGCTCGGTCTGCTGACCGCCGACGAGGTCGACCGGCTCCGGCACGAGCCACGGCTGCCGCCCCTCGTGGACGACGTGTCCGTGGGCGACTTCGTCGAGCAGCGGGTCGGGCCTGCCGTGGTCGACCGCCTGGTCGAGCCGCTGCTCGCCGGAGTGTATGCAGGGCACGCCCGTCACCTGTCGCTGCAGGCCGCCGTACCCGCGCTGTGGGCCGCCGGGCGGCGTGGTGAGTCGCTGGTCGCGACGGCGGCAGCCGTGGCCCGGGTCGACGCCGGTGACGCCGCCGTGGCGCGTCCGGTCTTCGCCGGCTACCTCGGAGGCCTGGGGGCGATGGTTGCTGATCTCGTGCGCCGACTCGAGGCCGTCGGGGTGGTCGTGCGCACGGGGGTCACGGTGCGGACGCTGGAGCGCGCGGCCGACGGGTGGCTCGTCACCTGTGGGCCGACGACGGCCCCGGAGCAGCTGCCCGCCGACGCCGTCGTCCTGGCCGTGCCCGCTGCCCCGGTCGCCCGGCTCCTGGCCGGGGTCGTCCCGGCGGCGGCGACGGTCCTCTCGGAGGTGGAGTACGCCTCGATGGCGGTCGTCACCCTGGCGGTGCCCCGCGTCGGCCTGGCCGACCTGCTGAGACCGGCGGGGCTGACCGGCAGCTCTGGCTTCCTCGTGCCGCCCACCGAGCCGGTCACGGTCAAGGCGGCGACCTTTGCCTTCGCGAAGTGGTCGTGGGTCGCCGCCCTGGATCCCGAGGTCGTGCTCCTGCGCGCGTCGGTGGGCCGCGCGGGAGAGGAGTCGACGCTGCAGCGCGACGACGCCGACATCGTGCGCACCGTCGTCGACGACCTCGGCGTGATCCTCGGCCGACCGTTGCCGGCCCTGGTCGACCACGACGTGCAACGGTGGGGGGGTGGGCTGCCCCAGTACGCCGTGGGCCACGTCGACCGGGTGGCAACGGTGCGGGCTGCTGTTGCTCGCGCACCCGGTCTGGCGGTCGCGGGCGCGGCGTACGACGGGGTGGGTGTGCCTGCCTGCATCGGCTCCGGCAGGGCGGCCGCACGGCAGGTGCTCACCCACCTGAGTGGCGTCGGGGCGCGGGAGTGAGAATGAGGGCATGAGCACCCGCAAGCCGTCACCGTCAAAGGTCCGCGAGATCAACGACACGATCCGTTACGCCATGTGGTCGGTGTTCGCCGTCGCCGGGCCGGTGGGCGACGTCGACCGCACCGAGATGGCGGCCCAGGTCACGGAGCTCGTCGACGAGCTCGCTGCCGAGGACGTGCTCGTGCGCGGTTTCTACGACGTCGCGGGCCTGCGGGCCGACGCCGACTTCATGGTGTGGTGGCACGCCGAGACCATCGAGGCGCTGCAGTCGGCCTACCACCGGTTCCTCAAGACCGAGCTCGGCGAGCTGCTCGACCCGGTGTGGTCCGTCGCCGCGCTGCACCGTCCGGCCGAGTTCAACAAGAGCCACGTCCCCGCGTTCCTCGCGGGTGAGGACCCGAAGAAGTACGTCTGCGTGTACCCCTTCGTGCGCTCCTACGACTGGTACCTCATCGACGACAAGGAGCGGCGGGACATGCTCGTCGAGCACGGGCAGATGGCCCGCGACTACCCCGACGTGCGGGCCAACACCATCGCCTCGTTCGCCCTCGGTGACTACGAGTGGGTGCTGGCCTTCGAGGCCGACGAGCTGCACCGCATCGTCGACCTCATGCGTGAGCTCCGGGCCTCCAAGGCGCGCACCCACGTGCGCGAGGAGGTGCCCTTCTACACCGGCCCGCGCGTCGAGGTGGACGCCCTCGTCGCCGCGTTGCGCTGACCGCGTGACGGCCCGGCCACTGCGGTCACTGCGGTCACTGCGGCGACGAGGTCGCGCTCAGGCCTTGGCGTTCAGCTTCATGCTGATCGAGTTGATGCAGTAGCGCTGGTCGGTGGGGTTGCCGAGGCCCTCGCCCTCGAAGACGTGACCGAGGTGGGAGCCGCAGTTCGCGCAGCGCACCTCGACCCGCTTCATACCCATGGTGCGGTCCTCGATGTACTCCACCCGGTCTTCGGCCAGCGGCGCGTAGAACGACGGCCAGCCGCAGCTGGAGTGGAACTTCGTGTCGCTGCGGAACAGCTCGTGCCCGCAGGCGCGGCAGGAGTAGACGCCCTCGGTCTCGGTGTCGGTGTACTCCCCGACGAAGGCACGCTCGGTGCCGGCCTGCCGCAGGACCTGGTACTCGGCCTTGCTCAGCTCTTCGCGCCACTGCGCGTCGGTCTTGCTCACGGCATACGTCTTGGTGGTGTCGGTCGTGTCGCTCACAGGGGTCCTCCGTCGTCGGAACAGCATCACCCATGACAACACGCCGGGGCGGGGTGTTCATCCCCCTGCCCCGGCGTGCCTGTCGACGTCAGCGGGCCGTAATCACGTCCCAGCGCCGGTCGTCGTCAGCAGACCGGCCCGGACGCGGTCAGGGCACCGGCGGGCGCCACTCCCACCGGGGCGGCGACCGCTCGCGACAGCAGCGAGCCGCCGGCTGTGACCGCCGGGCAGGGGGCGAGCACCTTCACCCGCGCGGTCGCGCTCGTGCCGTCGCCCGCCCTCACCACGATGGTGTGGTCGCCCTTGGCGGTGGCGACCGGGATGAAGAAGGAGGTCGCCCCCACCCCGGCCTTGAAGGTGCGGATGGTCGCGCTCGGGCCCTTGCCGTCGAGGGTGACCGAGAGGCGGTCCTGGGTCGGGAACCCGGTCACTCGGACCCTGACGTACTGACCGGCGTTCTGCCGCACCGGGGCGACCCTGACCGTCGGCGGGGCCACCGGGGTCGGGGCGTTGAGCCGGGCCCGGAGCACCTGCGGGTCGTGGTCGCTGGCCTGGTCGGCGAACTCCGAGTTGAGGTGGACCACGTCGTACTCCACGTCGGTGAGGCCCTTGGCCACGATGATGTGGTCGAGCACCTGCGAGACGCCGTTGTAGACGTACGTGTAGCGCTCGTTCACCGGCAGGGTGTTGATGAGGTCGGTCAGCGTCGCGCCGTGGTCGGTCAGCGTCGTGACCGGTGCGGAGAACTGGTAGTCGTTGAAGTCACCGGCCAGCACGAGGTTGGCGGCGGTGTCGACGCCCAGCACGTCCTTGGCGAAGGCGTTGAGCACGACGGCCTGCTTCGTGCGCTGCACCTCGGAGGAGCGCGTCGGCTGCTGGAACCGGCCGTCGGCGTTCTGGTCCCCGCCCTTGGAGTTGAAGTGGTTGGCGACGACGATCGCCTTCCTGCCCTGGAAGGTGAACTCGGCCGCCAGCGGCTTGCGCGAGCTGGCCCAGGCCGCGTTGGTCGGGTCGACCCGCCCCGGGTTGGTCGAGAGGGTCGGCGTGCCGTCGGTGCCACGGGTCACGCTCACCGCGTCGGTGGACGTCGGGTTGCCGCGCGGCGTGAAGCCCACCCGGGCCGGGTTGTAGAGGAAGACCGACCGGATGTTGCCGCCCGGCTGGCCCCCGTCCTGGTCGTTCACGGGGTCGATCTCCGTGTACTCGTAGGTCGGCCCACCGGCGGCGGTGATGGCCGAGACCAGCTTGCCGAGGGTCACGTCGGCGGCGACCGTGCCGTCGTCCGTCGCGCCGCTGTTGTCCTGGATCTCCTCGACGGCGATGACGTCGGGGGACTTCAGGCTGGTCACGATCCCGTCCGCGAGCCGTGAGTACTTCGTGTCGGGGTCGGACGGCGCGAGGTTCTCGACGTTGTAGGTCCCGACCGTCAGCTGGTCGGCTGCGGGAGTGGCCGCCACGCCGGGCTGCAGGCCGTTGTCCTGCACCGTCGCGGTCGCGGTGGCTCGCAGGTCGTAGCCGCCGAAGAGCGACCAGTCGACGGGGCCGGTGGTGGTGCCGGTGAGGGTGTCACCGACGTTGGCGGGCGGCACGGTGCCGGTCAGCGGGCTGACGAGCAGCCGACCGGACGGGGTACCGACGTAGCTGGGCAGGTAGGTGCCCCCGCGGGGCGTGCGCTTGTCGCCGGGCTTGGTCGTGACGTAGATCTCGCCGTACTGCGACTTGCCGGGGCCGACGACCGGCACGTCCGTGACGCTGACGAGCATCCCCTCGTGAGCCTCCCAGAACTCCAGGGCCGAATCGGACGGGTCGACCGGGCTGATGCTCTCGACGTTGCCGGTCGCGGTGACCGGCGCGTAGAGGTCGGGGACCGTGGTCGGCAGGATCGGGAGTGCGGTGGGCACGAGGTTGCCGCTGCTGACCGTGGCCACCGTGGGGCTGGTGATCTCGGTGACCGACAGGCTGGCCGTCGTGGAGAGGGTGTCGCCGCTGGCGAAGGCGTAGTAGTCGCTCACGGTGCCGCTGACGACCACGGCGTCGCCCGCTGCCACGGTCGGGGCGGCGGCACCGGTGAAGACGAAGATGCCCGCGGAGGCGCTGGTGCGGGTCGTGACCGGGGTCGGGTCCTGCATCCAGAACCCCCGCGGGCTGGCGGTGCTCAGGGCGGTGACGACACCCGGGACGCGGTCGACGGCCTTGCCCCTGTCAGGGGACAGGAAGCCGTCGCCCTGGACGTCCTGGATGGACTCGGGTCCGGCGGTGCACTCGGGGGGCAGGGGCGTCGCGTCGCACGCGGGGCCGCCGCTGCCGACCGTCGGGCCCGCCTTGGGGGTGGGGGCCCCCAGAGCGAAGTCGGCCGCGTTGCTGCCCGTGTTCGTGCCCGAGGTGGGGGTCCGTTGCACGGACTGGACGTTGCTGGCGGCGGGAGCCGCGGCCCCGGGGTGGTCGTCGGCCGTGCCGAAGCCGACGAAGTCGACGACGCCCGGCGCCGGGCTGCAGGTCGAGCCGCAGGTCAGGGCGGTCTGGCTCGAGACCAGCGCGACCTTGCCGTTCGTGCCGCTGAGGTTGATCGTGCCGGTGGCGTCGGGGGTCGGCAGAGCGGCCGCGGGGCCGGTCCCCTTGGCCTCCTGGACCAGGTAGAAGGCGCCCGGCGCCACGGTGCCCGTCAGGTCGGTCTTCGCGTACGTGGTGCCGGTGCTGGAGGCGTACTGCACCGACCACGAGCTGAGGTCGACCGGGCTGGTGCCCTTGTTGTAGAGCTCGATGAAGTCGAAGAGGTACGGGGCGCCGCTGTTGCCGCCGCCGCCGTAGACCTCGCTGATGACGACGGCAGAGGTGGGGTCGACAGCCTGGGCGAGAGGCGCGACGGCCACCAGCCCTGTCGCGGCGAGGGCGGCGGTCGACGTCATGGCGACGACGACTCTGCGCAGAGTGGACATGAAGGAGTGGCTCCCAGGGGACGGGGCAGGGGGGACCTCGTGACCGTAGAGATGTAACGAAGACGGGGGGTATTTGGAAGGTAAATTCCACGTCAGGACTTGGTGGCCGTACGGTGTCCGCTCCCCACCCCTAGGCTGGCCCCATGGCCAGCGACGCCACCACCCTCGAGGTCCCCGGCCCGGGCGAGCCGCGGCTCGTGCGCATCTCGAGCCCCGACCGGCCCATGTGGCCCGACGAGGGCATCAGCAAGCTCGACCTCGCCCGTTACCTCGTGGCTGTCGGCGACCGGTTCGTGGCCCTCGCCGGCCACCGACCGGTCACCCTGCAGCGCTTCCCCTCCGGGGTGGGGGGTGAGGAGTTCTACGCCAAGAACCCTCCACGCGGGATGCCGGCCTGGGCCCGGGCGGTCACCGTCACCTACCCGTCGGGGCGCAGCCACCCCCAGCTCGTCGTCGACGAGGTCGCGACCGCCGTCTGGGCCGTGCAGATGAACACCGTGACCTTCCACCCGTGGCCGGTGACGGCGCCGCCCGGTGACGCGAGCGAGGGGAGCGAGGGCAGCGAGGGCAGCGGGGCCGACCGGCACCCGCTCGACGACCCCGACGAGCTGCGCCTCGACCTCGACCCCCAACCGGGGCGACCCTTCGCCGACGTCGTGGAGGCGGCGCTCGTGCTGCGCGACGTGCTCGCGGAGGCCGGCCTGACGTCGTTCGCGAAGACGTCGGGCAACCGGGGGGTGCACGTCTACGCGCGGATCGTGCCCGAGCACGAGTTCCTCGACGTGCGCCACGGCGTCATCGCGATCGCCCGGGAGCTGGAGCGGCGCCTGCCCGACCTGGTGACCACGGCGTGGTGGAAGGAGGAGCGGGGCGACAAGGTCTTCGTCGACTACAACCAGGCCTGTCGCGACCGCACGATCGCGTCGGCCTACAGCCCGCGCCCCCTACCGGGGGCGCCCGTGAGCATGCCCCTGCCGTGGGACCGGCTGCGCGAGGTGCGGGTCGCGGACTTCACCGTGAGGTCGGTGCCCGAGATCGTCACCACCGAGCCTGATCCCTGGGCCGGGATCGACGACGCCCGCGGGAGCCTCGGGGCCGCCCTGCAGTGGTGGGAGCGCGACCTGGCCGACGGCCTGGGTGAGCTGAGCTTCCCTCCCGACTACCCCAAGATGCCGGGGGAGCCGCCGCGGGTGCAACCCTCGAAGCGACGGTACGACGACGCCGAGTACCACGGTTCCGACGGTGGCTACCTGCGTGACGACCCGTCGGAGCCTCCCGGCGGGGCGCAGGCCGCGGCGGCCCGCCGGCGCCGGCCGAGCCGCGCCCGACGACCCGGTCCCCCGGACACGCCGTGAGCGAGGCCCCCGACCTGCTGACCGACGAGCAGCACGCGTTCCTGGCATCGGTCTTCGACCTCGCCCGTGACGGTGACGCCGCCCGTCTGGCGTCCTACCTGGACGCAGGGGTGCCCGTCGACCTCACCAACGCCGCGGGTGACACCCTGCTGATCCTGGCGGCGTACCACGAGCACGCCGAGACGGTCCGGGTGCTGCTGCAGCGAGGTGCCGACACCGCTCGGGTCAACGACCGGGCGCAGACGGCCCTGGTGGCGGCCGTCTTCCGCGGCGCGACCGACGTCGTGCGGGCCCTGGTCGAGGCGGGTGCCGACCCGCGGCGGGGATCGCCCGACGCCGTGGCGGTCGCCGAGCACTTCGGCCAGCAGGCCCTGCTGGGCCTGCTGGCCGTGGAGCGTGGTGACGGCTCGTGACGTCGCCACCACGCCCGCCTCAGCTGTGGACCCAGCCCGCGATGTCGGCCAGCACCTGGGTGGAGCCCGGGGCGCCGTTGAAGATCGAGACCGTCCCGTCGGGCCCGACCGGCACGAGCACGAGGTTGGGCACGGTCTGAGCCCTCCCGAAGTTGAGGTTCGAGGCGTTGGGACGAGCTCCTCCACCGGGGTAGAGGGAGAGGTAGCCGGACGCCACCGGGGCCGTCACGGTCACGTTGAGGATGACCGCCCTCACCCCGGAGGACGGCACCGACCCCCGGCCGGTGACCTTCAGGGAGGTCACCCCGCCACCGGCCACCGCGCCCGCCGCACCGAGGCGGATCCTCGTGTCGAGCAACCGCGCCGGGGCTGCTGCCACGGTGGTTCCCGGGCTCGTCGCCACGCCCGCCAGGATGTAGCCGTTCACGTCGATGACGACGTGGACCGTGCCGGAGGACCCGTTGTAGAGCGAGACGCTCCCATTGGACCCCACCGGGACGAGGACGAGGTTGGACACGGGCTGGCGACTCACGAAGTTGAGGTTCGAGGCCGTGGGCCGGGCCTGACCCGACGGGTAGAGGGTGAGGAAACCCGCCCCCGTCGGCGACGTCACCGTGACGTTGAGCACGACGGATCCCACCCCACCAGCCGGAACGGGGGAGCGCCCGGCGATCTGGAGGGTCGTCACGCTCCCGGGGGCCAGGGCCCCCGCCCGTGCGGCACCAAGACCGCTGCGGGTGTCGAGCATGCGGGTGGCCTGCGCCGACCGGGTCGCGCCCGGGGCCGTCGTCGTCCCCGACAGGACGAAGCCGGCCACGTCGGCGATGATCTGCGAGTCCCCGTACGAGGCGTTGTAGATCGAGACCGTGCCGTCGGCCGCCACGGGGGTGAGGACGAGGTTCGGCACCGTCTGCCCCGACTGGAAGTTGACGTTGGACGAGGTCGGGCGCGGCCCACCCGTCGGGTAGACGGTGACGTGTCCTGGCCCCGTCGGGGCGGTGACCGTGACGTTGAGCACGACGGCGCTGATGCCGGCCGCGGGCACGGACCCGCGCCCGGTGACCTTGAGGACCGTCACGCTCCCCGCGCCGCGCGGGCCGGCGACGTCGGTGCCGAAACCGGTGCGGGTGTCGAGCAGCCGGGCGGGAGAGACCGGGACGGTCGAGCCGGCCGTCACGACGACGGTCGTGCACCCGAGCACGATCGAGGTGGCCCCGGCCCCTGCACCCATGACCCGGGCACACACGTTGTGGCTGCCGCTCGTCAGCGGTGCGTAGCCGGAGAACCCCGCTGAGGCGCCCGCGTGGTAGATCGCGTCGACGTCGGGCCGGGAGCCGCCCGACGGGATCGTCGCGACCGGGACCCCGTCAGCCTCCATCGACAGGGACAGCGGCGACCTCGTGTTGGGGTCGATCACCCATCCCGTGAGGAAGGCGCCTCCGGGGACGGGGGTGACACCGTCGACGTGACCGAACGGGTCGCACAGCAGGTGGTCGCAGGCGTCGAGGGCGTGGTCGTCGATGGTGACGACGGGCTGGACGCCACCGAAGGGGGTCCAGGAGGTGAAGGGGAGCGGACGGCCGCCGACGACGTGGACGTAACGACGGGAGGGCGCGGCCATCATGAACACCGCACCGGGCACCCGGGAGAGGTGGGCGTAGTTGAGCAGCTCCCAGCCGTCGACCGTCACGGAGGCGCGCATGCCGCCGTACGTGCTCCAGGTGGTGACGTAGAGCGGGGCGCCGCCGGCGACGACGTACACCCGTCCGTTGGTGGCATCGGTGAGGAAGGTGCCGTCGGCCGGCCGGTTGAGCAGGTGGCCCCAGGCGCCGGCGCCTCCGGCGTTGTCGATCGCCGCCGCGTCGACGGTGACGGTCGGCTGGACGCCGCCCATCGACGCCCAGGTCGACACCAGCAGGGGGGCGCCACCGGCGATGCGGTAGACGCGGTTCTTGTTGTCGCTCACGAAGGTGCTGTCCCGGGGATGGGCCGGCAGCTTGGCCAGCGCAGCCGCCGACACCGCCACGACCGGCTGCTGGCCGCCGAAGGCAGCCCAGCTCGACACGTAGACGGGCGCGCCGCCGGCGATGCGGTCGACCTCACCGGTCTCGTTGACCCGCACGAACGTGCCGTCGGCCAGGGGGGCGGCGGGAGGCGGCGGGGGCGGGGTGGGGGGCGGCGTGGTGCCCGTCCCCCCGAAGTGGATGAAGCCCGTCACGTCGCGGATGTAGTAGCTGCGCCAGTCGAAGTCGCCCTTGTAGTTGTCCTCCGACAGGCGGACGGTGCCGGCGACCAGGTCGACCGACTCGACGTAGGCCACGTGACCGCTCGTGCTCAGCCCCGCCGTCTGGTTGAACCAGGCGGTGTCGCCCACTCGCGGGGACTTGTCGACGGCCACGCCGTGGCTCGCGGCCACGGTGCCCCACTGGTAGGCCATGCCCTGCCCGGCGAGGTAGGAGGCGTTGATCCCGCGCGCGATGAGCCGGTAGGCGGCGTAGTTGGTGCAGTTGTGACCGGGGTACATGCCCCAGAAGGAGGTCGTGTAGACGCGCTCGTAGCCGTTGTTGCCCATGCCCTTGGCGTCGCACGCGACGAAGCCGCCGCACACGGGGTTGAACCACGTGATGGCGACGGCTGAGGTCCAGGCGAGGGGTCCGACGACGACCGCCAGCACGAGGCTGAGGACGGTGCCGAGGGTGAGGGCATGTCGTCGAGGATGTCGTCGGGGCGCTCGTGTGCTGCGGTGCACCGGCCCCTGGACAGGATGGTCGGGATGCACCGGCTGGCCGGGAGCGGCGGGCCGGGCGGGGTGGCGATCGTGGGCTGGGCGCAGGGTGGGGGAGGTCATGCGTCGGTTCCTCGCCGCGGGTCGGCTGCGCCGGGCCCGCTGGGTGTGGGGGAACGACCGGGCGGCAGGGTGGGGGGCCACGACGGTCGTATGTGGGGATTAGACCGAAACCTACCGCTATATACCAGATTTGCCAACCCCTAAACGGAGGCTGGCCGCCAATTTCCCGATCAGAGACCCACTGGAGACCGATCAGAGACCCCTCAGAGACCTGATCTTCCCGTCTCGACGGCCGACCCGCCTCCGGACGCGTTCCCGACAGTGCTAGAAAGTGTCCATGGCAACCACCGCACTCGGGGGCACCCCCGTCCACACCGTCGGCGACCTCCCCGCCCCCGGCAGTCCCGCACCGGCTTTCACCCTCGTGGGGTCCGACTTCAGCGAGGTCACCCTCGAGGCTGGGACCCGCACCGTCCTCAACATCTTCCCCAGCGTCGACACCCCGGTGTGCGCCGCGAGCGTGAAGAAGTTCAACGAGCTGGCCTCCGGCCTCGACAACGCCAGGGTCGTCTGCGTGTCGGCCGACCTGCCCTTCGCCCAGGCGCGGTTCTGCGGCGCGCAGGGGCTCGACGACGTGGTGGCCGCCTCAGCCTTCCGCTCGTCGTTCGGTGACGACTACGGCGTGCGACTGGTCGACGGTGGCTTCGCGGGGCTCTTCGCCCGCGCCATCGTCGTCGTCGACACCGACGGCAGCGTGACGTACGCCGAGCTCGTGCCCGAGATCGGTCAGGAGCCCGACTACGACGCGGCGATCGCCGCCCTCGGCTGACCGGGCGCCGGTCGCGTCAGCCGCCGGTCAGCACGGCGGCGAGGTCGTAGGCCGGCGCCCGCTCCACCTGGTCGAGCCGGCACGAGGTCGGGTCGCGGTCGGGTCGCCAGCGCAGGTAGGTCACGGCGTGGCGGAAGCGCAGGCCCTCCATCTGGTCGAAGGCGACCTCGACGACCCGCTCGGGGCGTAGCGGCACGAAGGAGACGTCCTTGCTGCCGGAGAATCGCGAGCGGTCGGTCTCGGCGGCCAGGGGGGTCCCGTCCGGGGCGCGGACGACGAGGTCCTCGAGCTCGGCGACGAGCTCGAGGCGTCTCTTCTGGGTGAAGGCGGCGATGCCTCCGACCGGACGCAGCGAGGGCTCGTCGCCGTCGGCGGTGTCGTCGTACAGGCCGAGCAGGAGCGAGCCGACGCCCTCACCGCTCTTGTGCACGCGGTAGCCGTAGACCACGGCGTCGGCGGTGCGGTGGTGCTTGACCTTGAGCATCGTGCGCTTCCCGGGCGCGTAGGGCTGGGCGAGGGGCTTGGCCACGACCCCGTCGAGCCCGGCACCCTCGAAGGTCTCGAACCACTCGATCGCCTGCTGGGCGTCGGTCGTCAGCCGGGTGAGGTGCACGGGGTCGCCGGGAGCGAGGTGGGCGAAGGCGGCCTCGAGCCGTGAGCGACGATCGCGGAACGGCTGGTCGAGCAGGCTCTCGTCGCCCAGGGCCAGCAGGTCGAAGCAGACGAGCTCGGCCGGGGTCTCGCGCGAGAGGCGGTCGATGCGTGACTGCGCCGGGTGGATCCGGGCGGACAGCGCCTCCCACTGCAGCCGCTCCCGGCCCGGCTCGCCGTCGCGCACGACGATCTCGCAGTCGACGACGCAGCGGGGCGGCATGAGTCGTCGTACCTGCTCGACGACCTCGGGGAAGTAGCGGGTGAGGGGCTTGCTCCCGCGGCTGGCCAGCTCGACCTCGTCGCCGTTGCGCAGGACCAGGCAGCGGAAGCCGTCCCACTTCGGCTCGTAGGCCAGGCCACCGGGCACGCTGTCGGCCGCCGGCACGCCGGCGACCGCCTTGGCGAGCATCGGCTGGAGGGGGAGGGCGATGGGTTGGTCCACCGAGGCATCATCTCGCGGGTCTGGCGGGGTCCCAAGGGACGGGGCTGACCCACCTGACACGATGGCCCGCATGTCGACCTCCGCACCGACCCGGCGCGCGCTGCAGACCGCCGCCGTCGGAGTCGGTGCCGTGACCGGAGCCGCAGTGGGCGCCGGTGTGGCCACGGCCGCCTGGTTCGCCCGGTCGGTGCTCACCCCCGACCCGCGGCGGCCCGACGACGTGCAGGTGCTCGCCGTCGGGCCCGACACGGTCACCTTCGGCGCATCGCCCGAGACGGTCGTGCCCGGCCGCTACGGCCTGTGGCTCGACGGCGGCGAGGGCCACGCCCGGGTCGGTGAGGTGGTCGAGCAGGACGCGCAGGCCGTCGTACGACGACTCGTGGCCACCGACCGCGGCCGCCTGCGACCGGGGGGAGCCCGGTGGAACCAGTACTGGTACTGGGACTCGCCCCGCGTCAGCCTCGGCCTCGCCCACCATGACGTCACCGTCGCGGGGGAGGACGGTCCCCTTCCTGCGTGGGTGGTGGAGCCGGAGCGGTCGAACGGGCGCTGGGCGGTGCTCGTCCACGGGCGCGGAGCCCTGCGGGAGGAGTGCCTTCGCGCGGTGCCGACGTTGCGACGCCTGGGCTACACCTGCCTGGTCCTCAGCTACCGCAACGACATCGGTGCTCCCTCGGCGCCCGACGGTCGCTACAACCTCGGTCTGAGCGAGTGGCGTGACCTCGAGGCGGCCATGCTCTACGCCGTCGATCACGGCGCGCGGGGGCTGGTGCTCGCCGGGTGGTCGATGGGCGGGGCCATCATCCTGCAGACGCTGGACCGCTCGACGGTCAGCGACGTCGTCGAGGCCGTCGTCCTCGACTCCCCGGTCGTCGACTGGGGCGACGTCATCTCCCACCACGCCCGGTTGCACCACCTGCCGCGGGTGCTCGAGGTCGCGGGCACCACGATGATGGGCCGCCGAGGGGCGAGACGGCTCGTGGGGGTGCACGACCCGGTCGACGTCGCGGCGACCAACTGGGTGACCCGGGCCGACGAGCTGACCCACCGGATGCTGCTGCAGGTGTCGGTCGACGACGAGTTCGTGCCCGCCGGTCCCGCGCTGACCCTCGCCGCGGTCCGCCCCGACGTGGTGACCCTCGAGCGCTGGGACACCGCGCGGCACTGCAAGGAGTGGAACCTCGACCCGCCGCGCTGGGAGGCGTCGGTCACGGGCTTCCTGTCGAGGTCGTGACGGCGGCGCCCGTCGCGCTCGCCACCCGGGGCACCTGGCCCTCGTCGAGGCCCCTCAGCGGCCGGCTCGCACCCATCTCCCCATGAGCGTGCCGTCGTGCTCGACGAGCAGACGCGGGGTGAAGCCGCCCTTGAGCGCGCCTCCCCGGGTGATCCGGTGGCCCTCACCCCCGACGACGAGCGGGGTGAGCGAGAGGCAGAGCTCGTCGACCGCCCCCGCCTGCAGCAGGGACGTGAGCAGGCTGGGGCCGCCCTCGGTCAGCAGCCGGGTCAGGCCCCGAGCATGGAGCTGGTCGACCAGCTGCCCGGGCTCGACCGTTGTGCGGCCGCACAGCAGCACGTGCTCCGCGCCGAGGACCTCGCGCGCCTCGTCGACCCCGTCGGCGGAGGAGGTGGTGGCCAGCAGGACAGTGCCCTGAGCGGCGTCGCGCAGCCTCGTCGGCAGGTCGCCACGCCCGGAGACCACCACCAGGGGCAGGTCTGGGGCGGCGCCTGACGCGGCTCGGACCGAGGTCAGGGTCTCGGCGACCGACAGCGCGGTGTAGCCCTCTGCGCGCACCGTGCCGGCACCGACGACCACCGCGTCGGACAGGGCGCGGAGCAGCTCGAAGACGACGTGGTCGGCCGGGGTGTTGATGGTGCCCGAGCGTCCGTCGGCGCCCGTGATGGCACCGTCCACGGTCATCGCGAAGTTGGCCCGGAGCCACCCGGCGGTGGTGCGTGGGGTGGCGTACAGGTGGGAGAGCGCGGCGTCGTCGAGGTCGCCCTCGGGCGAGGCGACGGGCAGCACGGGTGGCTCGGCGAGCAGCAGACGCATGCCGGGAGTATGCCCGCGCGGCGGTCCCCGTGCGATGCCCAGGTGGGGCAGGATGGCCGCCATGGCGAAGACGAAGGGCAAGCACCGCGAGCTCGAGCAGGCCCCGTGGCTGACCGACCTCCTGCGAGTGGGGAAGGGGTTCCGGCTGGAGGACGTCGACCCCGGCTCGACCCCCGGCTTCTCCGGAGGCAAGAAGGACGGAGCCGCGGCCCTCTTCGTGCGCTCGCCCGAGCTGGGCACCTGGCAGGAGCGCCTGCATGCCGAGTCCACCGCCGGCGCCTCGCGCCGTCTGCTCCTGGTGATCCAGGGAATGGACACGGCCGGAAAGGGCGGGATCGTGCGTCACGTCGTCGGGGCCATGGATCCCGAAGGGGTGCGGGCGACGGCGTTCAAGGCCCCGACGAAGGAGGAGCGCGAGCACGACTTCCTCTGGCGCATCCGCAATGCGCTGCCCGGAGCCGGTCGGATCGGGGTCTTCGACCGCAGCCACTACGAGGACGTGCTGGTCGTGCGAGTGCACGACCTGGTCGAGCCGTCGCAGTGGCGGGCCCGCTACGCCCAGATCAACGCCTTCGAGCGCGAGCTCGACGGCGAGGGCACCACCGTCGTCAAGGTCATGCTGCACATCTCGAAGGCGGAGCAGAAGGACCGTCTGGGCAAGCGGCTCGACCACCCGGAGAAGTACTACAAGTACAACCCCGGTGACCTCGTCGAGCGCGGGTTCTGGGACGACTACATGGAGGCCTACCAGGTGGCGCTGACCCGCTGCTCCACCAAGGACGCGCCGTGGTTCGTCGTCCCCGCCGACCACAAGTGGTACGCCCGGTACGCCGTGCAGACCCTGCTGCTCGAGGCGCTCGAGCGGTTGGACCCGCCCTGGCCGCCGGCCGACTACGACGTCGCGGAGCAGAAGGCGTTGCTCGCCCAGAGCTGAAGAGACCCCAGCTGAGGGAACGCCAGCGAGGGACCGGAGCCGACCGACCGGCTGACGACCGGCCGCAGCCGAGTGCAACGGAGGATGACGATGACGACACCGACCGGCGTGGTGGTGCCCGAGAGCGACGGCAGCACCGGTCCCGGGGGTGCCCGGAGCACCTCGGCCCTCGGACGGGCCGTGGTCGCTGCGGCTCTGGCCCGGGTGGATCCCGTGGGCGCTGCGGCGACGCTCCGGGAGACGAACTGGCGCCAGGGCTACGTCGGGCCGTTCCGTCGTCTCGTCGAGGCGGGTCTGCCCTCGGAGGCCGACGCCGTGGACATCGCCCGAGCCGGCCTCGCGGCCCTCCACGACCGTATGACGGTGGTCACCGCCGACGGCGAGGGGCCGCTGGCCGAGGTCTTCGTCCAGACCCCCGGAGGGGTGGAGCGACCCCTGCACACCGCGACGGTCGCCGGCACCGGGAGGGCTCGCACGAGGCTCAGCATCCCGATGGGTGGCACCCGCCTCGAGGGCGACGCGTTGTTGCACCAGCTCGACGACTGGAGCGACCGGGGCATCCTCGAGCCCTCGGCCGCTGAAGCCGTGCGCACGGTCGCCACCGAGCCGGAGCGGTTGCGTCTGGAGGGGCAGCGCGTCGTCGTGGTCGGGGCCGGAGCCGAGATGGGTCCGCTGCGGGCGCTGCTCGACTGGGGCGCCGACCTCGTGGGGGTCGACCTGCCCCGGCCGGACCTGTGGCGACGGTTGCTCGCCACCGCTGAGCAGTCGGCTGGGCACCTCACCCTGCCTGTCACCGGCGGTAGCGGCGGGAGCGGGGGCGCCGGTGGGAACGGCGGGAAGGGCGACGGGGCTGGGCTCGCCGTGAGGGCGGGAGCCGACCTGCTGCACGAGCTACCGGCGGTCGCCGACTGGGTCACGGGCCTGGAGGGCAACCTCGTCCTGGGCAACTACGTCTACGCCGACGGGGCGACCAACCTGCGGGTGTCCATGGCCGTCGACGCGCTGAGCGTCGAGCTGCGGCGACGTCGGGGTGACGAGGTGTCGCTCGCCTTCCTCGCGACGCCGACCGACGTCTTCGCCGTGCCGCCGGAGGCGGTGGTCCAGGCCACCCATGCGTACGACGACTCCGCCGGCCTGGGTCGCCTCCTGCGCCCGGTGTTCCGTGCCGTCAGCGGAGGTCGGCTGCTGAAGCGCAACTACGCGCCCGGCTCCGACCCCGGCCTCAACGACAGCATCGTGCCGCAGCAGGGGCCGAACTACGTCCTGGCCAAACGACTCCAACGCTGGCGGGCGACAGTGGCGCGTCGGGACGGCCAGGCGGTCTCGCTCCACGTGGCCCCGCCGACGCGCACCCGGTCGGTGCTGAAGAACCGCGCCCTGGCCGCCGCCTACGCCGGAGCCCACCGCTTCGGCATCGAGGTGTTCGAGCCGGCGACGAGCAACACCCTCATGGCCGCCCTGCTGGTGCACGACCTCACCTCGCCGCGGCCGGCGCTGCGGCCACCGTGGCAGGAGGAGGCCGAGGGAGCCGTCCACGGAGGCCTCTGGCGCGGGCCCTACGACCCGCGCAGCGCCCTGGGCCTTGCCGTCGTGCTGGGCATCGGCGGCGCGCGGGCATGAGCACCGTTGCGTCCGTTGGCTTCCCCGAGCCGACTACCCCTGCGGCTGACCGCCGGGAGGTGCTGCTCGGCTACCTCGGCTACTTCCGTTCCGTGGTGGCCGTGAAGGTCGGGGACCTCGACGAGGCGACGGTGCGGGGGTCGTCGCTCCCCTCGGGGTGGTCACCCCTCGAGCTGGTCCACCACCTGGTGAACGTCGAACGCCGTTGGCTCGACTGGGGGTTCGAAGGTCAAGCCGTCGACGAACCGTGGGCCGACCAGCGCGATGGTCGCTGGCACGTGCCCGAGGGCATCTCGCGCGACGACCTGTTGGTGGCGCTGGAAGAGCGTGGGGCCCGGACTCGTCGGGTCGTGCTCGACCACCGGCTCGACGAGGTCGGCCGCCCCTCTGAGCGCTGGGACGGGAAGCCGCCGGCGACCCTCGAGCGGGTGCTGCTGCACCTCGTGCAGGAGTACGCCCGTCACGTCGGCCACCTCGACGTCGTCCGCGAGCTGCTTGACGGGAGAACGGGGGAGTAGGCCGCTCGCTCTAGGGTTGAACCGGCGCGACCACCGGCCCTCCTTCCCCTGACGCGCTCCCGACCCGCGGGCGCGGCACCATCCGACCCTCCTGAGAGGCGCACGTGTTCTCCATCGCCCCCGGCACCATCCCCGCTGCGGTCACGACCAAGGGGTCCTCCGTCCCCACCCCCACCCGGTATGCCGTCGTCGGCGCCGGCTGGCGGGCGTCGGTCTTCCTGCGGATGGTCTACCTCATGCCGGACCGCTTCGAGGTGACTGGCGTCGTCACGCGTCGCGCCGAGGTCGGCGCCGAGCTGGAAGCGGCCTGGGGCGTGACGACCTACCGCGACCTCGAGACCCTGCTGGCCGCCGACCGGCCCGACTTCGTCGTGCTCAGCGTGCCGTGGCCGGTGACGCCCGAGCTGACCCGCCAGCTCGTCGCGGCCGGTGTCCCCGTGCTCGCCGAGACACCTCCGGCACCGGATGCCGACGGGCTGCGCGCCCTGTGGCACGACGTCGGCTCGAGCGGGCTGGTCCAGGTCGCCGAGCAGTACGCCCTGATGCCGCTGCACGCGGCGCGGCTCGAGGTGGTGGGCAGCGGTCTCATCGGCAGCCCGACCTCGGTCCTGGTCAGCTCGACGCACCAGTACCACGCGGTCGCCCTCATGCGGCGCTTCCTGGGGGTCGGGCGCGAGGCGGTCACGGTCGGGGCGCAGACCTTCGCGTCCGAGCTGGTCGACCCCATCACGCCGACCGGGTGGACGCACGACACCTCGGCGAAGCCAGCGGGGACGACGCTCGCGTCACTCGACTTCGGCGACGGCCGGATGGGCCGCTACGACTTCACCGACAACCAGTGGTGGAACCCCCTGCGGCCCGACCACCTCGTGGTGCGGGGGTCAGCCGGTGAGATCTGGGACGAGACGGTCGTGCGGATGGTCGACGAGGTCACCCCGATGACCTCACGGCTCGAGCGTGCGAGCACTGGTCTCGGGATGAACTACGAGGGTCTCGACCTCACGCACATCTCGCTCGACGGGCGGGTCGTGTTCCGCAACAGCTTCGAGGGGGCCCGGCTCTCCGACGACGACATCGGCGTCGCGACCCTCCTGGCGCAGACCGGTGCCTGGGTGCGTGACGAGGCCGAGCCTCCGTACCCGCTCGCCGAAGCCTGCCACGACCACCTCGTCAGTCTCGCGCTCGGTGAGGCGGTCGAGTCCGGAGGACGCGTCCGGGTCGAGCCCGACGTGTGGGGCTGAGGCGAGCGATGACCACCACCGCTCCATACGGTTCATGGACCTCCCCGATCACCGCCGAGCTCCTCACGGCCTCGGCGGTGCACCTGTCGGAGGTGACGGTCGACGGGGGTGACGTCTACTGGCTGGAGAGACGGCCGACCGAGGGCGGCCGCGAGGTGCTGGTGCGGCGTCGGCACGGTCTCGAGGAGGAGGTGCTGCCGGGCGACGTCGGCGTCCGGTCGATGGTGCACGAGTACGGCGGAGGCGCCTACGACGTCCGTGACGGCGTGGTCGTGTTATCGACGGCGAGCGACGGGAGGCTGCGGGTCGTCGACGCCGACGGAGTCCGCGCGCTGACCCCGGAGCTGCCCGGACGGCTGCTGAGGTACGGCGACCTGCAGCTCGACCTGCCGCGGCGCCGGGTGGTCTGCGTGCGGGAGGACCACCGTGGCGGTGGCGAGGCCGTCAACACCCTCGTGGCGGTTCCCCTCGACGGCGGGCTCTCCGAGGGGACCGTCCTCGTCGGCGGTCATGACTTCGTCTCCTCACCCCGGGTCTCGCCCGACGGGGAGCACCTGGCCTGGGTCACCTGGGAGCACCCCGACATGCCGTGGGACTCCACCGTCCTGTGGCGGGGTGATCCCCTGGGAGGGCACGCGCGGGTCGTCGACGGCGGCGCCGGGGTGTCGGTCGGCGACGTCGGGTGGCTCGCGGACGGGAGGCTGCTCTACGCCAGCGACCGCAGCGGCTTCTGGAACCTCACCACCGACCTCGTGCCCGTCCACGCGGTCGAGCGCGACTGCTCCGACCCGGGATGGGTGCTCGGCACCCGCACGTGGGTCGAGCTCCCGGACGGCCGCATCCTCCTGCGGGAGTGGCGGGACGCGCGAGCCCAGCTCGTGCTGGTCGGGCCCGGCACAGAGGCGGTCGACGTCGATGCTCCCGTCGTGAGCACCGGTCGTCCGTCCTGGTCCGACGGCGGCGCGGTGATGGTCGCCGCGCGGGCCCGCGAGGCCGAGGCGGTGGTCAGGGTCGAGCCGGACGGGGGCATCGTCACCGTCCTGCGCAGCGCCTCGCAGGTCGCCGTCGACGACGCCTACCTCCCGGTGGCGGAGCCGGTGACCTGGCCCGACGCCCGTGGCCGTGACGTCCACGGCTTCCTCTACCGACCCCGCAACCCCGACTTCACCGCGCCGGCCGGGGAGCTGCCGCCGATGGTCGTCCAGTCGCACGGCGGGCCCACGGGGCACGCCGTCCCCGCTCTCGACCTGGAGTACGCCTACTGGACGAGCCGTGGGGTCGCGGTGCTCGACGTCAACTACGGGGGCAGCTCGGCCTACGGTCGGGCCTACCGCGACCGGCTGCGCGGGCAGTGGGGGGTGGTCGACGTCGACGACTGCTGCGCGGGAGCCCTCTCGATGGCCGCACGGGGTGAGGCCGACCCGGCACGGACGGCCATCTCCGGAGGGAGCGCCGGGGGGTACACCACCCTGTGCGCGGTGACCTTCCGCGACGTCTTCAGCGCCGGCGTCAGCCTCTACGGGATCGGCGACCTCGAGACCCTGGCCCGCGACACGCACAAGTTCGAGTCCCGCTATCCCGACAGCCTCGTCGGGCCCTACCCGGAGCGGAGGGACGTCTACGTCGAGCGGTCACCCGTGCACCACGTCGAGGGGCTCGACTGCGCGATGCTGCTCCTGCAGGGCGAGGACGACGCCGTCGTCCCACCGGGGCAGGCGACCGCGATGGCGGCGGCCGTGCGAGCCAAGGGGAAGCCCGTGGCGATGCTGCTGTTTCCCGGGGAGGGGCACGGGTTCCGCTCGGCGGCCACCCGGCGGGCGGCGACCGAGGCCCAGCTGTCGTTCTACGGCCAGGTCTTCGGCTTCGAGCCCGCCGACGACATCCCGCTGCTGCCCGTCGACAACCTGTGACGGGTTGGCCAGGGGGGCGTCAGGCTCCGGCGAAGGCCCGGTCGACGACGAGGGGGGCCACCCCGGCGAGGTCGACGCCGAGCGAGCCGAAGGTGCGGCCCCGGTCGGTTCCGAGCCGACTGGCGAGGAAGGCCTCGGCCACGGGGGCGGGGGAGTGCTGCACCATGAGGGCGGCCTGCAGGGCGAGGGCGAGGTCCTCGACCAGGCGTCGGGCGGTGAACTGCACCGAGCCGTCGTGGTCGACGGTGCTGGCGAGCGCCTGGACCCTGGCGAGCACGTCGTCGAGGGCGACGTCGAGGCGGGGATCGACCCCGCGGGCCAACGAGACCTCCTTGGCGAAGGCCTCCACCGACAGCGCGTCCCGAGTCACGGCCCGCACGACATCGAGGGCGTTGACGTTGCCCGAGCCCTCCCAGATCGAGTTGAGCGGCGCCTCCCGGTAGAGCCGGGCCAGCCCGTTCTCCTCGACGTAGCCGTTGCCGCCCAGGCACTCCAGCGCCTCGGCGACCATCGGCGACGTGCGCTTGCAGACCCAGAACTTGCCGACCGCGACGGCGAGCCGCGAGAAGGCGGT
>JBBRNQ010000041.1:0-35674 GCA_038230235.1 Actinomycetales bacterium | reverse complement strand
GGCCTGGTTCGGTGAGGCGGGCCTCGGCGACGAGCTCACCGGCTGGCTCTCGCGCCACCTCCACGGCGCGCTCTACCAGATCGGGCGGCTGCAGTTCGAGCGCCGACGCCTCGCACCCGGTCTGGGGGTCGAGCTCCAGCAGGCCGGGTTCCCCTGTGGGCCGGGCGATCTCGTGCTCGACCTGCACGTCCCCGGGGTGGGGGGACCGTTGGGTCCCGAGGCCGTCGACACCTCGCTCGCCGCCGCCCGAGCGTTCTTCCGCAAGCGGTTCCCTGAGGAGCGGTACGCGGCGGCCGTCTGCCACTCCTGGCTGCTCGACCCGCAGCTCGCGACCGTGCTGCCCGCGTCGTCCAACCTCGTCGCCTTCCAGTGCCGTTTCACCCCCGGCGGGGAGCCGGGCGACGGTGACCTCTCGGTGCGGAAGTTCCTCTGGGACGACGTGGCGACCCCCCGGGAGCAGCTGCCCCGCGACTCGACCCTGCGGCGCGCCGTCCTCGACCTCTGGGCGTCGGGCGGCCACTGGCACGACCGGCGCGGCTGGCTCGCCTGGCGCTGACCGGTGACCAGCCGCGCCGGCACGGGCATCGGAGCCGGGGTCGGGGCCGCAGGGTGGCGACGCCGACGCCAGGGGTGAGGTGGGGCCGATAGCCTGTGGGCGTGACTGAGATCGAGATCGGGCGCGGCAAGCGCGGACGCCGGGCGTACTCCTTCGACGACATCGCCGTCGTCCCGAGCCGCCGCACCCGCGACCCCGCCGAGGTGTCGGTGGGTTGGCAGATCGACGCCTACCACTTCGACATCCCGGTCATCGCGGCGCCGATGGACTCGGTGATGTCGCCGGCAACGGCGATCGAGCTCGGCCGGCTCGGCGGGCTGCCGGTGCTCGACCTCGAGGGTCTGTGGACCCGGTACGACGACCCCGAGCCCTACCTCGCCGAGATCGCGCGGCTCGACCCGGCGACCGCCACCGCCCGGATGCAGGAGATCTACGCCGAGGAGATCAAGCCCGACCTCATCACCGAGCGGCTCCAGCAGCTGCGCCGGGCGGGGATCACCGTCGCAGGGGCCCTGTCACCGCAGCGCACCCAGCAGCACTGGAAGTCGGTCGTCGACGGAGGCTGCGACCTCTTCGTCATCCGTGGCACGACGGTCAGCGCCGAGCACGTCTCCGGCCGCAGCGAGCCGCTGAACCTCAAGCGCTTCATCTACGAGCTCGACGTGCCCGTCATCGTCGGTGGCGCGGCCGGCTACACCGCGGCCCTGCACCTCATGCGCACGGGGGCCGCCGGCGTGCTCGTCGGCTTCGGCGGGGGAGCCGCGCACACCACCCGCCAGTCGCTCGGCATCCACGCCCCGATGGCCTCGGCCGTCGCCGACGTCGCCGCGGCCCGGCGTGACTACCTCGACGAGTCAGGCGGGCGATACGTGCACGTCATCGCCGACGGAGGGGTCGGCAGCTCAGGTGACATCGTCAAGGCCATCGCCTGCGGCGCCGACGCGGTGATGCTCGGGGCCGCCCTCTCCCGCGCCACCGAGGCTCCCGGCAGCGGCTTCCACTGGGGACCCGAGGCCCACCACAGCCAGCTGCCGCGCGGCGAGCGCATCGAGATGGGCACGCAGGGCAGCCTCGAGGAGATCCTCTTCGGCCCCGGCCGTCTGGCCGACGGCACGACCAACATCATCGGCGCGCTGCGGCGCGCCATGGCCACGACCGGGTACTCCGACCTCAAGGAGTTCCAGCGGGTGGAGGTCGTCGTCGCGCCGTACCAGCGCGCCTGACCCCCTCACCCCCCACCCCTTCCAGTCCGCTTGTTGCCGCGTATGTGCCCTTTCAGGCCCTGATTCGGGGCTGAAAGGGCGCTTCGGGAGCAACAGGGCGACGTGTACGGAGGGGGGCGGCGCGAGGCGACGGGTACGGAGGGGGCGGCGCGAGGCGACTCGTACCGAGGACCGGGGTGGGCTCGAGGGGGCGGCCCGCTCGAGGGGGCCGGCCGTCAGTCGCGGCCGTAGATGTCTCGCGTGTAGACCTTGTCGGCGACGTCGGCGAGGTCATCCGTGTGGCGGTTGGCGACGATGACGTCGCTGACCTGCTTGAACTCCTCGAGGTCGCGCAGGACGCGGGAGTGGTAGAAGTCGTCGCCCTCGAGGGCCGGCTCGTAGACGACCACCTCGACGCCCGTGGCCTTGATCCGCTTCATGATCCCCTGGATCGAGCTCGACCGGAAGTTGTCGGAGCCTGACTTCATGACCAGGCGGTACATCCCGACGACCTGAGGGGCGCGGCGCAGGATGTCGGTGGCGACGAAGTCCTTGCGGGTGGTGTTGGAGTCGACGATGGCGTGGATGAGGTTCTGCGGCACCTGGTCGAAGTTGGCGAGCAGCTGCTTCGTGTCCTTTGGCAGGCAGTAGCCGCCGTAGCCGAAGGACGGGTTGTTGTAGTGCGAGCCGATCCGCGGGTCGAGGCCGACACCCTCGATGATCGAGCGGGTGTCGAGCCCGTGCATCGCGGCGTACGTGTCGAGCTCGTTGAAGTAGGCGACCCGCATGGCGAGGTAGGTGTTGGCGAAGAGCTTGATCGCCTCCGCCTCGGTCGGGTCGGTGAGGAGCACCGGCACGTCCTCGTCGAGGGCTCCCTCGACGAGCAGGTCGGCGAAGCACTTGGCCTGTGCGGGGTCCCCGCCGACCACCACCCGGCTGGGGTGGAGGTTGTCGTGCAGGGCGCGCCCCTCGCGCAGGAACTCGGGGGAGAAGAGCAGGGTGAGCCCGGGGTGCGACTCGAGCCGTGACCGGGTGAAGCCGACGGGGACCGTCGACTTGACGACGACGGTTGCGTCGGGGGCGATAGCCACCACGGCGTCGATCGTCTCGTCGACCGACGAGGTGTCGAAGAAGTTGCGCACGGGGTCGTAGTCGGTCGGGGTGGCGATCACGACGAACGTGGCTCCGCAGCACGCCTCATCGCGGTCGGTCGTGGCCCTCAGATCGAGCGCGTGGGTCGCGAGGTGCTCTTCGAGCTCGGTGTCGACGATGGGGGAGCGCCGGGCGTTGACCAGGGCGACCCGATCGGCGTCGACGTCGAAGGCGACGACCTCGTGGTGGGCGGCGAGCAGCACCGCGTTCGACAGTCCGACGTACCCGAGCCCTGCGACAGCGATCTTCATCCGCGAAGCCTAGCCGGGCCCTGAATGGCCATGAATGTCCCCTCGCCACCTCACGTGCTGAGACGAAGGTTACCGACAGTAGTAAGTGCGCCCCCGACGTTCTATCCTCACCTCATGCCACCGGAGACCATTGCCGACCCGGAGACGGACGCCACGGCGACGTACGCCGTCGAGCCCGAGACCGCCCGTGCCCTCACCTCCCGTGCGGTGTGCTCCCCGCGCCCGCAGTGGCGGATGACCACCACGCCGATGACCGGGGGGCCGGTCGCCTCGATCCCCCTCTCGACCCCGGAGGACGTCAGCCTCGCGGTGGCCGGGGCCCGGGCGGCGCAGAAGGCGTGGGCGCGCACCTCGCTCTCGACGCGCGCGGCGGTGATGCTGCGCTTCCACGACCTCGTGCTCGCTCGCCAGTCCGAGATCCTCGACCTCATCCAGCTCGAGTCGGGCAAGGCGCGGGCGCAGGCCTTCGAGGAGGTGCTCGACACCGCCCTGTGCGCCCGGCACTACGCCCGCGCGTCGGCGTCGTACCTCAAGCCCAGGCGCTCCCTCGGGCCGTTCCTCCTGCTCACCCAGAGCGTCGAGACCCTCCTGCCCAAGGGGGTGGTCGGGGTCGTCTCCCCGTGGAACTACCCCTTCAGCCTCTCGATGACCGACCTCATCCCGGCCCTGATGGCGGGCAACGCCGTCGTGCTGCGGCCCGACGTGCAGACCAGCCTCACCGCGCTCAAGGGCGTCGCGCTGCTGGCCGAGGCCGGGTTGCCCGAGGGGGTGCTCCAGGTCGTGCTCGGCTCCGGCGCCACCGTGGGCCAAGCCGTGCTCGAGCAGGCCGACTACCTCTGCTACACCGGCTCGACCGACACCGGGCGGCACGACGCCCAGGTCGCCGGGCGCCGCCTGGTCGGCGTCTCCCTCGAGCTCGGGGGCAAGAACTCCCTCTACGTGCGGGCCGACGCCAACCTCGACCGCGCGGTCAGCGGCGCGTTGCGCTCGGCGTTCGCCTCGGGGGGGCAGCTGTGCATGCACACCGAGCGGCTCCTGCTGCACGAGAGCATCGCCGACGCGTTCCTCGAGCGCTTCATCCCGGCGGTCAAGGCGATGCGCCTCGGCGGTGAGCTGCGCTGGGGCCTCGACATGGGCAGCCTGCTGTCGAAGGACCAGGTCGAGCGGGTGGTCGACCACGTGGAGGATGCGCGCGCCAAGGGTGCCCGGGTGCTCGCGGGCGGCCACGTGCGGCCCGACCTCGGGCCCTACTTCTTCGAGCCGACCGTGCTCGAGGGGGTGACGGCCGAGATGACCTGCCGCGACGAGGAGACGTTCGGCCCGGTCGTGTCGGTCTACCGCGTGGCGAGCGACGACGAGGCGGTCGACCTCGCCAACGACTCCGCCTACGGTCTGAACGCCAGCATCTTCACCCGCGACATCGGTGAGGGGCGCCGCCTGGCCGCCCGGATCCGTTGTGGCACGGTCAACCTCAACGAGGGGTACGCCGCGGCCTGGGCCACGATGGGCGCGCCCATGGGCGGTATGAAGGACTCCGGTCTCGGCCGTCGCCACGGCGCCGACGGGATCCGCAAGTACACCGAGCCCCAGAACGTCACCGCCCAGCACCTGCTGGGGTTCGAGCCGCCCTTCGGCCTCAAGGACCAGCAGTGGGCCGGTGCGATGACCCTGGCCCTGAGCGCCCTCAAGCGCCTCGGACGGGCCTGAGATGGCACGGCGATCGCCCGCACCCACGAGGAAGGCTGACGGGTTCGACCACGACGTCGTGGTCATCGGCACCGGCTTCGGCGGGTCGGTGGCCGCGATGCGGGCGGCCGAGAAGGGCTACCGCGTCCACATGTACGAGTCCGGCCGCCGCTTCGAGGACGAGGACTTCGCCAAGACCTCATGGGAACTGCGCAACTACCTGTGGGCGCCGCGGCTGAAGTGCTTCGGTGTGCAGCGCGTGCACCGGCTGCCCGATGTGATGATCCTCGCCGGGGCCGGCGTCGGAGGGGGCTCGCTCAACTACGCCAACACCCTCTACGTGCCTCCCACCCCGTTCTTCGAGGACCCGCAGTGGGGCTCGATCACCGACTGGAAGGTCGAGCTGGCCCCGCACTACGCCGAGGCCAGCCGCATGCTCGGCGTCGTGGTCAACCCCGTCGAGGGGCCGGCCGAGGAGATCATGCGGCGCGCCGCCGATGCGATGGGCGTCGGCCACACCTTCCGCAAGACGCCGGTCGGGGTCTACTTCGGCAAGCCGGGCGAGACCGTCGCCGACCCCTACTTCGGCGGCTCCGGTCCAGCCCGTACGGGGTGCACCCTCTGCGGCAACTGCATGGTCGGGTGCCGCGACGGCGCGAAGAACACCCTGCGCAAGAACTACCTGTGGTTCGCCGAGAGGGCCGGCGTCACCATCGAGCCCCTGCGCACCGTCGTCGACATCCGACCCCTCGACCCGGCCCGACCCCAGCGGGGGTACGCCGTGACGTCGGAGGCCACGGGCGCGTGGGTGCGCAAGCGGCGCCGTACCGTCACCACGGCCGAGGTCGTCGTGGCGGCCGGGGCCTGGGGCAGCCAGAAGCTGCTGCACGCCATGCACAAGGGGCCGAGGCCCGGCCTGCCCGAGCTCTCCGACCGGCTGGGCGAGCTCACCCGCACCAACTCCGAGGCCCTGAACGGCACCATGGTCGAGAAGGTGCCGCCCGGCATGGACCTCTCCAGGGGGATCGCGATCACGACGTCGTTCAACGTCGACGACACCACCCACGTCGAGAACTGCCGCTACGGCAGGGGCAGCAACGCCATGGGCCTGCTGTCGACCGTGCCGGTCAAGGGCGGTGACCGGATCCCGCGCGTGTTCCACTGGCTGGCCGAGGTCGTGCGCCACCCCATGGTGTTCCTCTACTCGCTGTCCAACTTCCACTGGAGCGAACGGGCGATCATCGGGTTGGTGATGCAGAGCAGCGACAACTCGCTCACCGTCTCGGGGCGACGGGGGCTGTTCGGTGGTGTGACGCTGACCTCGAAGCAGGGTCATGGCGTGCCGAACCCGACCTACATCCCCCAGGGAGCCAGGGCTATCGCCGAGATCGCCGCCCAGCTGCGGGTGATGAGCGGGCTGCGGGCCTTCCCCGGCACGTCCGCCGGAGAGATCGCCGACATCCCGCTCACCGCGCACTTCCTGGGCGGTGCGCCGATCTCCGACTCGCCGCAGACCGGTGTCGTCGACCCCTACCAGCGGGTCTGGGGCTACCCCGGCATCCACGTGACCGACGGTGCTGCGGTGTCGGCGAACCTCGGGGTGAACCCTTCCCTGACCATCACCGCGCAGGCGGAGCGGGCGATGTCGCTGTGGCCGGCCAAGGGGGAGCCCGACCGCCGCCCCGGTCAGGGCGACCCCTACGTGCGCCTCGAGCCGGCGGCGGCCGCCGAGTCGGCGGCCGTTCCCGGCTGAGTCGTCCTCCGTTTCCCGTCGCTGGGTCTGCCCGGCGCCTGAGCGCTGACCCCCCGGGAACGGGAGAGGACCGGAGCGAGAGACCTCCGACTGCGTGGCCCCCTGCCCCGCGGTCACTGGTCGTCTCGCTCCGGTCCTGCCCTGTCCGCCCGTGGACCAGCCCCACCTCCAGGTCAGGAGGGCCCACGAGCGGGTGGAGGTTCTGCACCCCAGCCCCTGTACGGGGTGAGAAGGGCCGTGGTCTGCGTCTCGCGACACCGACCGGGCCCGACAACCTCCGGCAAGAGCCCTCGAAAGGCTGGCCGACCCGCTGGACCGCGAGGCCCAGCTGGTCGATTCCTCCTGCTGGGAAGTCATTCGGAGCAGGATGCCAACTGGCTTGACGAAAGCGGGAGAAAATCTCGGGGGTGGTGCGTCGCTCCGTACCGCGACGTCCTACCCCGCTGTTGGGGGGTGACGCGTCGGTGTTTCGTCAACGGGGTGATACGTCGCTCTTCCCGGCGACGTCCTACCCCCTGTAGCGACCGATCAGGGATCAGCTGGGGGCGCTGGCCACCGGCTCGTCACGCCAGGAGCGCCAGAGGGCGGCGTAGGCCCCGTCGGCGGCGATGAGCTCGTCATGGGTCCCGATCTCGGTCACCAGACCCCCGTCGACGACGGCGACCCGGTCGGCGTCGTGAGCCGTATGGAGCCGGTGGGCGATCGCCACGACCGTGCGACCCGCCACGACCGCGGCCAGCGACCGCTCGAGGTGCCTGGCCGCCCGCGGGTCGAGCAGTGAGGTGGCCTCGTCGAGCACCAGGGTGTGGGGGTCGGCGAGCACCAGGCGCGCCAGGGCCAGCTGCTGCGACTGGGCCTGCGTGAGCGCGTGACCGCCGCTGCCGACCCTCGTCGCCAGGCCGTCGGGCAGACCGAGCGCCCAGCCGTCGGCGTCGACCGCGGCCAGGGCCTCCAGCAGGGCCTCACGGTCGGCGCCGGGGCGCGCGAGGAGGAGGTTGTCCTCGAGGGTGCCGACGAAGACGTGGTGCTCCTGGGTCACGAGGGCCACCTCGCCCCGCAGCTGGTCGAGCTCGAGATCGACCAGCGGCACCCCGCCGACGTCGACGCGGCCGGACCGGGGCCCGTCGATGCCGGCCAGGAGCCGACCCAGGGTCGACTTGCCGGCCCCGGAGGGCCCGACCACCGCGAGCCGCTCGCCGGCGCGCAGGTCCAGGCTCACCCCGCGCAGCACGTCCCGCCCCGGGCGGTAGGAGTAGCGCACGTCGGTGACGACGAGACGGTCGTCGTACGGCGTCGCACCGCTCGCGGTGCGGTCGGGCGGCACGTCGGCGATCCCGATGACCCGAGCCAGGGAGGTCGCGCCCACCTGGATCTCGTCGAGCCACATGAGCAGCTCGTCGAGGGGCTCGTTGAGGGCCTGGACGTAGAGTGCGATGGCCGTGACCGTGCCCACCGTGGTCTCACCACGGAAGACCAGCCAGCCGCCCCAGGCGAGGGTGACGGCCACGGGCAACAGGTAGGCGACCTCGACCTGGGGGAACCAGATGGTGCGCAGCCGCAGGGTGTAGACCTCCGCGTCGAAGCAGTCGCGCAACGCCTGGTCGGTGCGGGCGCGACGACGCCGCGACAGCCGCAGCGCGTCGACCGTGCGCGCCCCGTCGACGGTCTCGCTGACGACCCCGTTGAGCACCGCGTACGACGCGCGTTCGCGCAGGTAGCCGTCGGGGGCCAGGCGCAGGTAGCGCCTCGTCGAGACGACGAGCAGCGGCACCCCGATGAAGAGCGGCAGCGCGACCAGCCAGTTGGTGAGCAGGGCGGCGACCACGGTGATGCTCACCGTGACCACCGCGACGAAGATCGACGGCACGCCGTACCTCGCCACCTGCGACAGGGCCTCGACGTCGTTGGTCGTGCGCGAGACGAGGTCACCGGTGCCGGCGCGCTCGACCGTCGACAGCGGCAGCGACACGACCCGGCTCATGAACTGCTCTCGCAGCTCGGCGAAGACGTCTTCTCCCATCCGGAACGACGCCCGCCTGGCAAACCACGTGACGACGGTCTGCGCGACCGTCGCCGCAGCGAGCACCAGGGCGAGGTGGTCGACGAACGCGAGCGTGGTGGTGTGACCGGTGACCCCGTCGACGAGCAGACCGAGGATGCGGGGGGCGGCCAGGGCGGCCACCGCAGCGAGCGCGTGCAGGCCCACGACCGTGCCGAGGCTGCGCCGGTGGCGGCGCAGCAGCAGGGCCGCGTGCGCGCGCACGGCGGCCGGCGCGGCGACAGGAAGGGCGCGGCTGGTGGGGGCGGGGGTCGGGCGGGCCGGGGTGCTCACGACGGGTCACCCTCCCCCCGGACGACGACCGCCCGGTAGCCCGGGTGGGTGTGCATCAGGTCACGGTGCTGCCCGGTGGCGGCCACCCGACCCTCGTGCAGCAGCACCACCTGGTCAGCCTGGTCGAGCACCAGGGGGCTCGAG
This sequence comes from Actinomycetales bacterium, assembly GCA_038230235.1. Lineage (GTDB taxonomy): Bacteria > Actinomycetota > Actinomycetes > Actinomycetales > Dermatophilaceae > Lapillicoccus. The sequence goes on along the minus strand of JBBRNQ010000041.1, from coordinate 26,598 downwards.
CTCATGACCACCGTCGTGCGCCCACGACGCGCCTCGGCGAGGCGGCCCGCGATGCGGGCCTCGGTGTGCGCGTCGACCGCGCTCGTCGGCTCGACGAGGACCAGCGTCGGGGCCCCCGTCAGCAGCGCACGGGTCAGGGCGAGCCGCTGGCGCTGACCCCCCGAGAACGACCGTCCGCGCTCCTCGACCTCGGAGTCGAGCCCGTCGGGTAGCGCCTCGAGCACGTCGTCACCACTCGCCACGGCCAGCGCCGCCAGAACCGCCTCGTCGTCGTGCACGCCGCGGGGGTCGAGCTCGTCGCGCAGGGTGCCGGTGAACAGGCGCGGGTCGGTCTCGCTGACGACCACGCGACGCCGGACGGTCGCCAGCGGGAGGTCGCTCAGCGCCACCGCGTCGAGCCGGACGCCTGCGGTGTCGGTGCCGAAGCGGCCGAGCCGGTCGGCGAGGGCGGCGCTGTCCTCGGGGCGGGCCGAGACGACCACGGTCAGCAGGCCCGGGTCGATGACCAGACCGCTGCGCTCGTCGTGCAGCCGCGCGGCGGGGCCGGGCTCCGCCACCCGACCGGCATCCAGCCCGTGAGGCACCGGCCTCTGGTGGTCGAGCTGGTGGGAGTCGAGCCGGTCGACGTGGTCGGGGCGGACCCGCAGGATGTCGATCGTCTTCGCCGCGCCGATCCGGGCCCGGCTGTAGCGGTCGAGGAACTCGGTCGCCGTGCGGAGGGGGATGACGAGGAAGGCGGAGTAGCCGTAGAAGGCGACGAGCTCGCCGACCGAGATCTCTCCCTCGACCGCGAACCGGGCGCCGAGCCACGTGACCAGCAAAACGAACAGCCCGGGCAGCAGCACCTGGGCGGCGTCGAGCGCCGCCTGCATCCCGGCCACGCGGTAGCCGCTGGAGCGCACCGCCTGCGACTGCGCGTCGTACCGCCGCAGGTAGGTCTCCTCACCGCCGATGCCGCGCAGCACGCGCAGGCCGGCCACGGTGTCGGCCCCGAGGCCGATCAGCCGACCGGCTTCCTCGCGCTGGTCGGCCTGTCGGCGCTGGAGGGGGCGGACGACGAAGCCGAGCAGGCTGAGCAGGGCAGGGACCCCGAGCAGGACCAGCAGACCCAGCGGGGTGGACGACGTGAGCAGGAGCACGGCGACGACGACGAAGCTGACGATGGCGCCGGCGAAGCGGGCCAGCACGTCGAAGACCCCTCCGACGCGCATGGCGTCCGACGCGACCACGGCCACGACGTCACCGGTGGGTCGCTCGCGGGGCAGCGCCTCCCCCGTGTCGGCCGCGTGCCACCCGATCAGCTGCGTGGTGCGGAAGGCGGCCCGCATCCAGTTGGTGACGGCGAGCCGGTGGCGCATCACCCCGGCCAGCGCCGACGTCACGCCCAGGCCGAGGAGCACGAGGCTCCACCGGGCGAGGGCGGCGCCGTCGCGCCCGACGATGCCCTGGTCGACCGCACGGCTGATGGCCGCCGGGAAGAGGGCCTGCCCCACCATCCACACGACACCGAAGCCGATGGCCACGACCAAGGTGGCCCACTGACCTCGACCGACCCACACGAGGTAGCGCACGGGGCTGCGAAGGTCAGGGGCCCCGGGGTCGTCATACGGAAGCGCCTGCACGGTAACTGAGGCTACGTCGGCCCGCCGACAGACCGACAATGCTTTTTCCCCTGCGCCCGGAAGGCGACGTCAGACGATGAAGAAGGTGTCACGGGCCAGGAAGAAGCCCTTACCGCTGGAGGAGTCGACGCAGGTCATCCCGATGCTCTCGCTGACGCAGCCGACGCTGCCCGACTGGGTGCGTGAGCCGTACTGCAGCACCGGAGCGCCCGGAGCCGCGATGGCGTCCTTGTTGCAGACCGCCACGGGTCCGGAGGCCGAGAGCTGGATCCGTCCGATGTCGGTCGCTCCGCCACCGGCACGACCGCAGAAGGTGGGGGTGGGCGCGGCGATGCGCCCCTTCCGCAGCTCGCAGCCGCGGACCGTGCCTCCCGCGAGGATCGTGCACACGATGTTGCCCGTGGGGCTGGTGAAGGCGGTGGGGTTCCCCGGATCGGGCGTGCCCGACGCGAGGTGCTGCAAGGCCTCCGCGTAGGTCTGCGGAGGGACGAGGCGGGCCGTGGTGGTGCTCGACGACGACGCGGTCGGCGTCTGCGTCACCACGACCGTCGGCGTCACGGTGACCGTCTGCCCGCCTCCCGGGGTGCCGGACGTGCACCCGCCGAGCGCCACGGCCACCAGCACGATCGCGGCCCCGGCGACACCCCCGCGGGGTCGATGTCGCGGGCCGGGCCGAGGGGTCGTGAGCAACGGGAGGCGGCAGCGGCGGTGCCCCCGGTCGGGGTCGGACGTCATCCGCCCAAGGATCCCACATCAGCGTCGCCTACCCTGAACGATGTGCTGCACACGATGCTCAGACCCCGCTGGCTGGGGCTGCTCGTCGTGCTCATCGGCATCATCATCAGCTTCACCCTGCTCGGTCTCTGGCAGCTGTCGGTCGCCCGCGACGACGCTGCCCAGCAGGCGGTGGCGCAGGCGCCGCGGCAGCCCGTCGTCGCGCTGACCTCGTTGCTGCAACCCCACTCCGGCTTCCCGGCGGTCGCGTCCAACCGGCGCGTCTCGGCGGTGGGTCACTACGATCCTTCGGGCCAGGTGCTCGTGCCCGACCGGCGCCTCGACGGCGCGAGCGGCTCGTGGGTGGTCACCCCGCTCGTGGTCGACGAGACCGGCGCCCGGCTGCCCGTCGTACGGGGCTTCGTCCGCGCCACCACCGCGCCCGCCCCGGCCACGACCGGGCCGGTCACGGTCGTCGGCAGCGCCGCCCCGGGTGAGTCGCCCGACCCCACGACCCCCTCGCTGCCCAAGGGCCAGCTCGGGTCGGTCGACCTCGGGCGGTTGGTGAACCTGTGGCCGGGCGACATCTACAACGCCTTCGTGTTCGCCATCTCGGAGACGCCCGACGCCAGCGCAGCCGTCGCCGCCGGCGGGTCGGCGACCGTCGGGGCGATCGAGCGCATCCCCCCGCCGCCCGCCCCCAGCGGGCTCACCCTGCGCAACGCGGCCTACGCGCTGCAGTGGTGGGTCTTCGCCCTCTTCGCGGTCTACATGTACGTCCGGATGGTCCGCGAGGACCACCAGCTGCGGCGCGCCGAGGCGGCCGCGCCCGCGCCCGTCCCCACCCCGACCCCCGCCGCCAGCACCATCGCGACAGCCACCACCACGACCGCCACCACCGTCACCACCGCAGGAGCGACCCGCCCGTGACCACCGTCCCCGTCCGTATGGCGCCCCCGGCCGCCATCCGCTCCGCCCTCAAGGCCTACCGCGTGCTCGCGGTGGCCTCCGGTGTCGCGTTGTTCATCCTGGCCCTCGAGATCGTCCTCAAGTACGGGCTGCACCAGAAGAACGTGCTGACCGAGTACTGGAGCCCCATCCACGGGCTCATCTACTTCGCCTTCGCGGTCTCGATCGCCAACCTCGGTCTGAAGGCGCGCTGGCCGCTCACCCGCATCGTGCTCAACCTGCTGTCGGGCTTCGTGCCGTTCGTGCCGTTCGTCGCCGAGCGGCGCGTGACCGCGAGCACCGAGGCGCTGCTGGCCGGTCTCGAGGGCGCCGACGGCGCGTCCGGCAAGAGCGTGCGGGGTCGGTAAACTCCCCGGGTGAGCGATGCCCTGCAGGCCAACCCCGTGCTCGTCGTCGACTTCGGCGCGCAGTACGCCCAGCTGATCGCGCGCCGCGTGCGCGAGGCCAAGGTCTACAGCGAGGTCGTGCCGCACACCATGCCGGTCGAGCAGATGCTGGCGCGACAGCCCCGCGCGGTGATCCTCTCCGGCGGGCCGAGCAGCGTCTACGCCGAGGGCGCCCCGTCGCTCGACCCGGCGCTCCTGCAGGCGGGGGTGCCCGTCATGGGCCTCTGCTACGGCTTCCAGGCCATGGTGGCGGCCCTCGGCGGCAGCGTCGCGCACACGGGCCGCGGTGAGTACGGCCAGACCCCGGCGACCATCACCGACACCGGGTCGACCCTCTTCGACGGCCAGCCCGAGCACCAGTCGGTGTGGATGTCGCACGGTGACTCGGTCAGCGAAGCACCCCCCGGCATGCGGGTCACCGCCTCCTCGGACGGCGCAGCCGTCGCCGCCTTCGAGGACGACGAGCGCCGCCTGTACGGCGTGCAGTGGCACCCGGAGGTGCTCCATACGGCGTTCGGGCAGCGCACGCTGGAGGCGTTCCTCACCAAGGGTGCCGGTATCCCCGCCGACTGGACCCCGGCCAATGTCGTCGACGAGCTCGTCGAGCGCGTCGCTGCGCAGGTCGGCACCGACCGTGTGCTCTGCGCGCTCTCCGGCGGGGTCGACTCGTCGGTCGCGGCGGCCCTCGTGCAGCGTGCGGTGGGCGACCAGCTGACCTGTGTCTTCGTCGACCACGGGCTGCTGCGCGAGGGTGAGGCCGAGCAGGTCGAGCAGGACTTCGTCGCTGCCACCGGCGTCGACCTCGTCGTCGTCGACGCGCGCGAGCAGTTCCTCACCGCGCTCGCCGGGGTGAGCGACCCCGAGGAGAAGCGCAAGATCATCGGGGCGCAGTTCATCCGCACCTTCGAGCAGGCGGCCCGCGACGTCGTCGCGGACCGTGGCGACGAGGAGCACCCGGTCAAGTGGCTGGTCCAGGGCACCCTCTACCCCGACGTCGTCGAGTCGGGAGGCGGTGAGGGCGCGGCCAACATCAAGAGCCACCACAACGTCGGCGGGTTGCCCGACGACCTGCAGTTCGGGTTGGTCGAGCCGCTGCGGGCGCTCTTCAAGGACGAGGTGCGCGCCGTCGGTCTCGAGCTCGGTGTGCCCGAGACGATCGTGTGGCGCCAGCCGTTCCCGGGGCCGGGTCTCGGCATCCGGATCATCGGCGAGGTCACCGCCGACCGGCTCGAGATCCTGCGCCGCGCCGACGCGATCGCCCGCGCCGAGCTGTCGGCTGCGGGTCTCGACCGCGACATCTGGCAGTGCCCGGTCGTGCTGCTCGCCGACGTGAGATCCGTTGGTGTGCAGGGCGATGGGCGCACCTACGGCCACCCCGTCGTGCTGCGGCCGGTGTCGTCGGAGGACGCGATGACCGCCGACTGGACCCGCGTGCCCTACGAGACGCTGGCGAAGATCTCGACCCGCATCACCAACGAGGTGCGCGAGGTCAACCGGGTCGTGCTCGACGTCACGAGCAAGCCGCCGGGCACCATCGAGTGGGAGTAGGCCGCTCCATACGGGGTGCGCCGACCGATTGCCTACAGCAGGAGCCCGTTGAGGGCGGCGATCGCGACGAGGATCGCCAGCATGAGCCCCACGAAGAGCACCAGTCCCTTGCGCCGCTGCTTCTCGAAGCCCATCGACCCCCGGGAGAACTGGTTGTGGGGGGCGGCGTACCAGACGTCCACCACCGTGCCGGGCTCCACGTCGACGGCCAGGTCAGCCTGTCCGTAGGTGCGCAGCCACTGGGCCTGGGCCGCCACGCGGTGCCGCCCAGGCGCCACGGGGTAGACCGTCTCGCCGTACTGCGAGGGCACGAGGTGGCCGTCGATCGTCACCGTCGGGACGGTGAAGCTGGTGAGGATCTTCGTGCCCTGCAGGTGGAACCGCACGCGACCGGGATCGGTCGGCGCCGGTGACTGACCAGTCACCGAGGTGGGGGCAGTCGGGCCGGGGGTTGTGAAGGCGTCGTGCTCGCTCATCTCCTCACTCTAGGCAGACGTCTGCCTGTCGGCGCGGTGGAGCGCGCGGGGGTGAGTGTCGTTCCCCGTTAAGGTTAGGCCCGTGCTGAGGACGACTGCCGCCGTGCTGGCGGGGAAGGCCGCCCGGGTCGCGACCCGGCTGCGAGGGGGCGGCTCGGCGATGCCGGGGCTGGTGGCCGAGCGGGTCGACCCGGCCTTCCTCACCCACGCGCTGGGGCGGGTCCCGGGCGGGGTCGTGGTGGTGACGGGCACCAACGGCAAGACGACGACGACGAAGATGCTCGCGGCGATCATCGCCGCCCACGGGCGCAGGGTCTTCAGCAACCCGACCGGGTCCAACTTCACCCGCGGGGTCATCTCCTCGATGCTCGGCGAGATCTCCCTGTCGGGGCGGCTCGACGCCGACGTGGCCGTGCTCGAGCTAGACGAGTGGCACGCACTGCAGTTCGCCAAGGTCGTCACCCCCACGCATGCGTTGCTGCTCAACGTCGCTCGTGACCAGCTCGACCGTTTCGCCGAGATCGACACGACCGCCAAGCTGCTCGCGTCGCTCGCGTCGCAGACCAGCCGGGGGGTGGTGCTCAACCGTGACGACTCCTTCGTCGCACGGGTGGACGGCACCCTCGGCCGGGACGTCGAGGTCCGGTGGTTCGGCATCGACCCCGCCGTCGCCGACGACCTGCCGCCCCTGGCGGAGGCTGACGCCCGCTTCGACGGGCTGCACACCGTGCCCGACCCCGGTGACGCCGACGGCATGCTCCACCCCTACGACGCCCGCTCGTTCTCGGTCGTCTTCGGGCCGCAGGAGGTCGGGCCGGTCGAGCTCAAGCAGCGCGGGCTGGCCGCCATGATCAACGCGACCGCGGCTCTGACGACGGCCCGGATGGTGCTCGGTGCGGAGTTCCGCGTCGACGCCGCCCTGGAGGCGTTGCGGGCGGTCACCCCGCCCTTCGGCCGCGGTGAGGTCATCGACGCCGGTGGCCACCCGCTCGAGCTCGTGCTGGTCAAGAACCCGGCCGGCTTCACCGTGGCGCTGGGCACGTACGGTGCCGAGCCGGTCACCACCATGGTCGCCATCAACGACGACTACGCCGATGGCCAGGACGTCTCGTGGCTCTACGACGTGAGCTTCGAGTCGTTGCGCGACAAGGGAGTTGCGCTCACCTCGGGGGTGCGCGGCTACGACATGGCCCTGCGGCTGCAGTACGACGACGTCGACGTCGCCGGTGTGGAGCTCGACCTCGGACTCGCCCTCGACCGGCTGCTGCGTGACCATCCTGACGAGCCGCGACGGATCTTCTGCACCTACACCGCGATGATGAAGCTGCGGCGGCTGCTGGCTGCGCGCTACGGACTGGCCAACTTCGGCGAGGAGGCACCCGCGTGACCAGCAAGGGACTGATCAACCTCGTCCACCTCTACCCCCGGGAGATGTCGATCTACGGCGACCTCGGCAACACCCGGTGCCTCGCCGCGCGGATCCGGCGGCACGGCTACGACGTACGGGTGTGGGACCACCACCCCGGCTCGACCCTGCCCGACGAGCCGCACCTCTTCATGGGCGGCGGGGGTCAGGACTCCGGGCAGGGGCGGGTCGAGGCCGACCTCGTGGCGATCGCCGACCGGCTGCGGGGGCTCGCTGCTGACGGCACCCCGATGATCATGATCTGCGGTATGTACCAGCTCTTCGGCAACGCCTTCATCACCGTCGAGGGGCAGGAGCTGCCCGGGCTCGGCATCCTCGATGTCACGACCCGCGGCAACGCCAAGCGGATGATCGGTGGCCTCGTCGTCGAGACGCAGTGGGGTGAGGTCGTCGGCTTCGAGAACCACTCGGGCTCGACGCTGCTCGCCCCGGGCCAGGCCCCGCTCGGCACCGTGAAGGCCGGCAACGGCAACAACGGCACCGATCACACCGAGGGCGCCATGACGGGCAACGTCATCGGCTGCTACCTCCACGGCCCGGCCCTGCCGGCCAACCCCCGGCTGGCCGACCACCTCATCGGAGCGGCCGCCGAGCTCGCCACCGGCCGACCCTTCGAGCCCGGCGAGATCGACGACTCCATCGCCGACGAGGCCCGCACCCGGCAGGTGCGACGGCTGCTCAAGGCCTCCTGACCCCTCTGACCCCCGGATACCGAAGGAGCGCACGTGCCAGACCTCGACGACGTGAGGACCTACCTGGCGGACGACACCGGGCTCGCCGTCATCAGCACCACGCAGGCCGACGGCCGGCAGCCACGACGAGTACGACCGCGGTTGAACCCGCCCGCTAGCGGGCCATCCGGCTGCGGGTGACCGCGCCGATCAGCCGTTGGTAGCCCGTCGGGGCGAGGCGCGGCATGGCGTCGAAGACGCGGGCGTCGGCGCCGATGAGCACTCGCCGGCGGTTGCGCTTCACCCCCGCCACGATCACCTTCGCCGCGGCGTCGGCCGAGGTGAAGAAGAGCTTCTCGAAGTCCTTCGTCGCAGCCTCCGCGCTCTGCCCCGTGGCCGTGTGGATGCTGTCGCTCATCCGGGCCGACTTCGCGATGTTGGTCTTGATGCCTCCGGGGTGCACGCAGGTGGCGGTCACCTTCGAGTCCGTGATGTCGAGCTCCTGACGCAGCGACTCGGTGAAACCGCGTACGGCGAACTTGCTCGCGTTGTAGCCGCTCATGAACGGCTGGGCGGTCAGGCCGAAGACGCTGGAGATGTTGACGACGTGCCCCTCACCGGATGCCTCGAGGTGGGGGAGGAAGGCCTTGGTGCCGTGGACGACGCCCCAGAAGTTGATGCCCATGATCCAGCGGTAGTCGGCGACCGACAGCCCGGCCACGGTGCCCGACAGCGCGACCCCGGCGTTGTTGACGACCACGTTGACCCGACCGTGGTCGGCGACCACGGCCTCGGCCCAGTCGAGCACCGCCTGCTCGTCGCTCACGTCGACGACCGCCGTCGTCACCCGCACCGGCAGGTCGGCCATCAGCCGTGCGGTCTCGGCCAGCCCCTCGGCGCTGACGTCCGACAGGGCCAGGTGCGACCCCTCGAGCGCGAAGCGCCGGGCCAGGGCTCTCCCGATCCCCGACCCAGCCCCGGTGATGGCGACGACCTTGTCGGCAAGGTGCTGCACGGGAGTTCTCCTCGAGGTGTGGGGGAGCGGCCCCGTAGTCGGTGGCCACTTCTGATGACGGACGTCGTGAGGATACGGGTGGGGCCGGGCCAGCCGCGCGAGGTGTGAGCGAGGTCGCCGTACGGCGGGCTCACAGACCGTCGAAGACGTCCTTGGCGACCGGCGAGCCGGGGGGACGGGACGGGTCGACGTACCACTCCCGCCCGAAGACGAGGTCGAAGAGCGGGCGGGGGATGCGCAGGAACGCGGCCAGGGTGCGGTCGGCGCCGCCGTCGACGGCGGCCTGCGACGCGTGGGCGCGCATCGACGCCCGCTTCTGGCTGGCGTACCGGCGCACCGAGATGCGGTGGGTGATCTCGGCGCGGGGGCTGTAGGCGCGCTCGAAGGAGGCGACGTCGAAGTCGGGGGGGAAGCGGTAGACCCTCGCCGCGAGCCGGATCCCGCGCAGGATCTCGTTGCGGGGCACGGTGGCCTGGAGCACCCGCCGGGTGCCCGCCAGCTCGGCCGCCCGCGCCCCGACCCCGTGCACCCGCACGTGGTCGCGGTGGCCGTAGCCGCCGTTGCGGTCGTAGGTGAGCAGCACGTCGGCCGCCTCCTCACGCAGCAGCACCGCGAGCCGCTCCGCAGCCTCGTCGACATCGGCCGCGATGAAGCGCCGCTTGCCCGGAGGGTCGGGCAGCATCTCCGGACCCATGCCGCTGTCGGCGTAGCCGAGGTACTCCACCCGGTGCACCCCGAGGGCCCGCGCGCTCTCGCGCAGCTCGTCGAGGCGCCGTCCGCCGAGCCCCTCGGGTGCGTCGCGGAAGTCGGCCGAGGTCAGCCCCAGCTCACCGTCCGTGGCGACCACGACGACGACCCGGTGCCCCTCGGCAACCGCCCGGGCGAGGGTGCCCGAGGTGAGCAGGGCCTCGTCGTCCGGGTGGGCGTGGAAGGCGAGGAGGGTGTGCGGCACCCGGCTCATCCTGCCCCATGACAGGTCCGACATATGCTCGAGCGCGTGAAGGTCGCCCTGCTCTCGGACTGCTTCCTGCCCCGGCTGGGGGGCATCGAGGTGCAGGTGCACGACCTCGCCACGCACCTGCTCGCGCACGGTCACGAGGTCGAGGTGTTCACCGCGACCCCCGGTGCGCACGGCGAGCGACACGGCCGTACGGCGAGCCTCGACGGCCTCACCGTGCACCACCACGCCCTGCGTCTTCCTTGGGACCTGCCGGTCAACCCGCTGGCTCCCTGGAGCATGCGGGCCGAGCTGGAGGGCTTCGACGTCGCCCACGTCCACATGGGCGTGGTGTCACCCTTCGCCGTCGACGCGGCGTTCCTCACGATGCGGATGGGCCTGCCGACGGCGATGACGTGGCACTGCATGCTCGACTCCATGGCGCCGGTCGTGAGGGGCCTCGGGGTCGTGCGCCGCTGGGCCGCCGCCGGGATGGCGATGAGCGCGGTCTCCGACGTGGCCGCCGCCCCGCTGCGACAAATCCTCGGTGAGATGGCTCCAGTTGCCTTGCTGCCCAACGGGATCGACGTCGCAGCCTGGACTCCGCCGCGCACTGCACCCGGTGATGGTGTGGTGCGTGTCGTCACGGCCATGCGCCTGGCCCGCCGCAAGCGGCCGGTCCCCTTCGCGCACCTGCTGCGTCGGGTGCGCGACCTCGTCCCGCCCGACGTCCGCCTCGACGTCGAGATCCTCGGCGACGGCCCCGACCGCGCAAGCGTCGAGCGCTACCTCACCGAGCACGGAATGGCCTCGTGGGTGCACCTGCCCGGGCGCGTCACCCGCGACGAGCTCAGGACCCGCTATGCAGCTGCTGACGTCTACGTCTCGCCGGGCGAGCTCGAGTCGTTCGGCATCGCCGCCCTCGAGGCGCGCACGGTCGGTCTGCCCGTCGTCGGCCGGCAGGGCTCCGGTATCGGCGAGTTCGTCACCGACGGGGTCAACGGCTACCTCGCCCGCGACGACGACGACCTCGCCGCCGCCCTCGCGCGGCTGGCCTCGGACCCCGCCCTGCGGGAGCGGATGGTGCGGCACAACGTCGAGCACCCGCCGGCCCAGGGGTGGCCCAGCGTCGTCGACGCCGCCGAGGGCGAGTACGCCCGCGCCCTGTCCGGACCCCGGCGATGACCATCCACCCGCGGGTGCCCCAGGCCGAGATCCACGTCGACGGAGTGGTCGACGGCACGACGGTCGTCACCTTCCGGCTGGCCCACGGTGAGCTGCCCGACCTCGGCCTGCGGGCCCGTGGCTGGGATGCGGTCCAGCCGAGAGACGTTGTCGGGCAGACCGATCCGCACGAGCTGCGGCTGGTCTACGACGTGCGCCCGAGGGACCGCCTGGCCGACGACCCGCCGTACGACGAGCCCACCTCGTCACGGGTGCGCCGCGACGACGACCTCGTGGTCGGGGCCGACGAGCAGGCGGTCCCCTACCAGCGGGTGGCGGCCTACGGCATCGTCACGAGCGAGCGGGGGGTGCTGCTCGCGCGGTTCGCCGGCTCGACCAACGCCTCGGGGGAGTGGGGGCTCGTCGGTGGCGGCGTCGACCCGGGCGAGCTGCCGCTGGAGGCGCTGCACCGCGAGGTGTGGGAGGAGAGCGGGCAGGTCGTCGAGGTCACCGGGCTCGCCACCATCACGAGCAGCCACTGGGTGGGGCGGGCTCCGCGCGGGCGGCTCGAAGACTTCCACGCCGTGCGGATCGCCTACTGGGCGCACTGCGCCGAGCCGACCGACCCGGTCGTGCACGACGTCGGCGGCACCACCGCCGAGTCGGCGTGGGTGCCCGCGGCCGACCTCGCCTCGGTCGGGCTCGTCTCGAGCTGGGCGGTCGAGCTGCCCCGGCTGCTCGCCGGGCGCGGCTGAACGGAGAGGAGAGGTCAGGGGCGGCGTCGAGCCATTCCCACGACCCCGACGAGCGCGCAGACCACACCCGCTCCGACGAGCAGCAGCGGGCCGCGACTCTCCAGCGAGGTGACGGTGGCGACTCCCGTCAGCTGCTCGACGAGGACGGCTGACGCCACCCCCATGAGCACCAGACCGAGCAGGGTGAGCCCCCAGTTGGGCCCGGTCGGGCGTGGCTCGGACGACCGCTGGGCCGGTGGTTGTGCGGGTGTGGGGTCGAACGCCTGGAGATCGGGGCTCCCAGGCGCCCGTCCCGGGGGTGCGGCCCATCCCGGTGGATCCTGCGGGAGGCCGTCAGGGACGCCCCAGGCAGGGGGTTGCTCGCTCATGTCGCCACTCCGCTCGGGATCGGTCTATCCGCCGGCACCTGCTCGACGTCCAGGTCGCCGGCGGTCAGGTTGGCGCGGATGGTGACCAGCGTCGTGCCGTCGCCCACCACGAAGGGCGCCTTGGGCGAGGGCTGGTTGGTGGCGCCCTCGACGGCGAGGTCGCCGAGGCCGAGGGTCGGCGTGATGGTCGCCCGGACGCCGGGCGGGACGAGGATCGTGAGGTCTCCGAGGCCCAGCTGGACGTCGAACTGCTGCCCCTGGTGAGCGCCCGTGAGGTCGAGGCGACCGTCACCGAGGCCCACGACGTAACCGCCGGCCGGTGCGGGCTGGCTCGCGGTCCACTTGACGTCGTCGGTGCCGCTCGAGAAGACGAACGGTGGCACCGACGCCGCGGCGACCGTCACCGCGGTCAGCACGACGCCCAGCAGACCGGTGAAGCCGGCCCGCCGGCCGAGCAGCCCGATGAGCACGAGCGCGAGGCCGACCCCGGCCAGGGCGCAACCCAGGGTGAAGGGCACGGGACCCAGCCCGTCCGGGACGCTCCCGTCCGCCCGCAGGCCGTTCAGCACCTGCGCGCCCGCCGCAGCCCCGGCGACGCCCAGGCCGACGGCCAGGAGCAGCCCGAGCACCCCGGCCCGCCTGCGCTGGGCGCGAGGCGGGGACCAGGACGCCGTCGGCGTCGCCACCGGGCCGGTGCGGCCCGGGCCCATGCCGTACGGCGCGCCGGAGGCGGCGCTCGCCACGGGGTCGCCGTACGGGAGCGCCGCGGTGAGCGGGGTCGTCGAGGCCGGCGGGCGGGACGTCGGTGACGACGCGGCATATGGGCTGGGCGCCGGTGGGGTGACCACCGGCGGCGACCAGGGAGGCACGGCGTCGGGGGTGGGCGCCTTGGTGCCGCGCCGTGACCGGTAGATCCAGTAGAGGACGGCGGCCGCCGGCAGCGACGCCCACCAGCCGCGACCGTCGACGCTGCCGAGGATGATGGCGGCGACCACCACCACCAGGACGATGCTCCTGCGGTCACGCTGGCGCACGGCCCGCTCGGCCAGGATGGCGCCGCCGGTGTCCGGCAGCAGCACCCACGCGGCCAGGTAGAGCGGCAGGCCGAGGCCGCCGAAGACGGCCAGCAGGACGAACCCGGCCCGCACGAGCACCGGGTCGACCTGGAAGCGGTCGGCCAGCCCGCCGGCGACGCCGGCCATCCAGCGGTTCTCGTCGCTGCGCACCACACCGAGGCCCCGCAGCCACGCCCAGACCGCGTCCTGTCCGCCGCGACCGGGAGCGGCCGCCGGGTCGGAGGGAGGCTGGGGTGGCGAGGTCACCCCCTCATCCTGCGTGACTCCGGTCCCCCCGACGATGCGGGTCGACCCTGACCGCACCCTGAGCCCACCCCGGAACACGGGGCACCCACGGCCCGGAGGGGCGGCGATGGGTCAGGATGGAGGGGTGAGCCAGACCGAGCACCTCCCCGGGGTCCCGACGACCCCGGAGCCCGGCCACCAGCCTGGAGCACCGTCTGCCCCCTTCGTGCCACCAGATCCCCTGGTAACAAGCCCCGCCCGGCTCTACCGCTCGACCTCGGACCGGTGGCTGGCGGGGGTCTGCGGCGGGGTCGGCGCCCACCTCGGCATCGAGTCGGGCCTCGTCCGACTGGTGATGGTGGTCGCCGTGATCGCCGGCCCGGGCCTGCCGGTCTATGCGTTCCTGTGGGTGATGACGCGGCCCGACACCACGGCCCCGGGCGGGCCCGCCGCGGTGGTGCGGGCCGAGCGACGGCCGCTGGGCTACGGGCAGGTGCTCGTCGTCGTCGGTGTGCTGCTCGGGCTGGTCGGGCTCAGCTGGGGCGGTCCGCTGGCCGCCGCGGCCTCGCACCTCGGGCTCGTCGTACCCGTCGTCGCCGTGGCGGCGGGCGCCTTCCTCGCGTGGTCGCAGCTCGACGACACGGGGGACACGGGGGACACCGAGCGGGTGCGGTGGCGCACCCGCTCCCGCCGGGGCAAGGTGCTCGCCGTCGTGCGCCCGGTGGTCGGGGTGGGGCTCGTGCTCGTCGGCGTCGTCGCCCTCCTCACGCAGGGCCAGGGACTCGCTGCGGCCACCACCAGCGCGATCGCGGCGCTCGCGGTGCTGCTGGGAGCCGCCGTCGTCGCTGCTCCGTGGGTGCTGCGGCTGGCCCTGGGCCTGCAGCGCGAGCAGAGCGAGCGGATCCGCGCCACCGAGCGGGCCGACATCGCGGCCCACCTGCACGACTCCGTCCTGCAGACGCTCGCCCTGATCCAGCGCCGCGCCGACGACCCGGCGACCGTCGTGCGGCTCGCCCGCTCACAGGAGCGTGAGCTGCGCACCTGGCTCTACGCCGACCGCGTGCCGTTGGGTGACACCCTCGCTGCCGCGGTCGCTGCCGTCGCGCACGAGGTCGAGGACGAGCACGGCGTGCCGATCGACCTCGTCGTCACCGGCGACCAGCCCCTCGACGACGGTGGCTCGGCGCTGGTCAAGGCCGCGCGCGAGGCGATGCTCAACGCCGTCCGCCACGGCGCACCCCCGGTGTCGGCCTACGTCGAGGTCGGTCCGGGTGGGGTGGAGTGCTTCGTGCGCGACCACGGCGTGGGCTTCGACCTCGACGAGGTCGGCCCCGACCGCCTCGGGGTGCGCCAGTCCATCCTCGGCCGTATGCAGCGCCACGGCGGCTCCGCCCGCATCCGCCACCTCGAGGGCGGCACCGAGATCGAGCTGACCCTGCCGCCACCCGCGCAGACCCACCCCGAGCGCCTTGAGAGACCCGAGCGCCTTGAGAGACCCGAGCGCCGTGAGAGACCCGAGCGGCCCGAGCCGCCCGAGAGACCCGAGAGACCTGATCGACCCGACCCCGAAGGAACCCCCTGATGCCGCACCCCATCCGTCTCGTGCTCGTCGACGACCACCGGATGTTCCGCTCGGGGGTCAAGACCGAGCTGGACCCGGCTGTCACGCAGGTCGTCGGCGAGGCGCCCGACGTCGACTCGGCCATCAAGGTCATCAAGGCGGAGCGTCCGGACGTCGTGCTGCTCGACGTGCACCTGCCCGGAGGCAACGGCAACGGTGGCGTCGACGTCATCGGCGGCTCGCGGGGGATCGAGACCGCTGACGGGCAGCCGGTGCGCTTCCTGGCCCTGTCCGTGTCGGACTCGGCCGAAGACGTCATCGCGGTGATCCGGGCCGGAGCCCGCGGCTATGTCACTAAGACGATCAGCGGCAACGACCTGATGACCGCCATCACCAGGGTGGCCGACGGCGACGCGGTCTTCAGCCCGCGCCTGGCGGGCTTCGTCCTCGACGCCTTCGGCGCCGCCGCCGGGGAGATCGCCGAGGTCGACGAGGAGCTCGACCGGCTCTCCAACCGCGAGCGCGAGGTCATGCGCCTGATCGCCCGGGGCTACCAGTACAAGGAGGTGGCCAAGGAGCTGTTCATCTCCATCAAGACGGTCGAGACCCACGTCTCCTCCGTCCTGCGGAAGCTGCAGCTCTCGAGCCGTCACGAGCTGACCGCCTGGGCCCTGGGCCGTCGCATCCTCTGACCTGTCCCCGCCCCCTTCGCACCGCACCGCACCCCGTACACGTCGCGTTGTTGCTCCCGAACTGCCCGAACGAGGCTCGAAATTCGCGTAAAAGGGCACATCGTGAGCAACAAGCGGACTGGGGGGTGGGGAAAGGTGCAGGTGGGTCACAGCGGGCCGTCCTAGGGTGGAGCCATGTCGGTCCTCGAGAACGTCGTCCTCGTCTTCCACCTGCTCGGGATGGCCGCGATCCTCGGCGGGTGGTTCGCCACCCGGACGTCGCCGCGGGTGCACCCTGCCGTGCTGTGGGGGGCCCGGGCCCAGCTGGTGACCGGACTGCTCCTCGTCGGGCTGGTCGAGGCCATCAACGACCCGGCCGACCCGCCGAACCACCCGAAGATCGGCGTCAAGCTCCTGGTCGCCCTCGGTGTGCTGGCGTGCGTCGAGATCGCCAACGCGCGCCAGAAGCGGGCTGGGCTCGAGGTGTCCACCGGCGGCGGCTCGGGTGGCGCCACCACCGCGACCGTCACGGCCGTGGCTGCCCCGCTCGTGCAGGCCGCCGCCGGTCTGACCCTGCTCAACGTGCTCGTCGCCGTCCTCTGGACCTGACCGCGACCGAGCGGTGACGTAACGGGGTGATACCTCGCGGCGCACCGCGAGCTGTCACCCCGCTCGCCGGGATGACCCCGCCCACGGCGCGAGCCATCACCTCGCTGTCGGGAGCAGGAGCAGCTTTCCCGTCGTACGGCGACCCTCGAGGTCGTCGTACGCCCTCGCCGCCTCCGCCAGCGGGTAGCGGCCGCCGACCTCGATGGTCAGCTCGCCCGAGGCCAGCGCGCCGAGCACCTCGCCGGCCCGCCAGGTCAGCTCGTCACGGGTCGCGATGTAGTCGACCATCGTGGGGCGGGTGAGGAAGAGCGAGCCGCCGGCGTTGAGGCGCTGGATGTCGAAGGGCGGCACCTGGCCTGAGGCGGCGCCGAAGAGCACCAGCATCCCACGGCGCCGCAACGCCTTCAGCGAGGCATCGAAGGTCGTGGCGCCCACGCCGTCGTAGACCACGTGCACGCCCTCGCCGTCGTTGGCCTCGCGCACGGCGTCCGCGAGCGCGTCGCTGTCGAGCCCCGAGTAGTCGATGACGTGGTCGGCGCCGAGGGCGAGGGCCTTCTCCACCTTCGCCAGCGAGCCGGCCGTGCCGATCAGCCGGGCGCCCCGGGCCTTGACCATCTGCACGAGCAGCTGCCCCACCCCGCCCGCCACGGCGTGGGCGAGCACCGTGTCGCCCGACTGCACGGCGTACGTGCTGGTGACGAGGTAGTGCGCGGTGATGCCCTGCAGCATCGCCGCGGCAGCGGTCTCGAGGGGGAGGCCGTCGGGCACGCGGACGGCGGCCGAGGCGGGCATCCGCACGACTCCCGCGGCGCTGCCGCGTGCGGCCGCC
Organism: Actinomycetales bacterium; assembly: GCA_038230235.1. Classification (GTDB taxonomy): domain Bacteria; phylum Actinomycetota; class Actinomycetes; order Actinomycetales; family Dermatophilaceae; genus Lapillicoccus. The sequence continues at coordinate 9,576 of JBBRNQ010000041.1, read as the reverse complement.
CACGCCACGCGGTCACCGACCTGCAGGTCGACGCCCTCACCCACCGCCTCGACCGTGCCGGCTCCTTCGCCGCCGAGCACGAACGGCAGCGGCAGCGGGTAGACGCCCTGGCGCTGGTAGACCTCGATGAAGTTGACGCCCGTCGCCGCGACCTCGACGCGGACCTCACCGGGACCGGGCGCGGCGACCTCGCGCTCCTGCACGGTGAGCACGCTGGAGTCGCCGGTGCGGGGGACGACGAGGGACGGGGTGCTGACGGGACCGGTCATGCAGGCGACTCTAGGACCCTCACCTCATACATAACCCAGTGTTTGGCATTCCATAACGTGAGATCAAGCCGAACGGGGCTTGAACGGGCAGGCCCGGCCTGCTGCACTGGTCCTATGGAGAACACGAGGCGAATGCGCGAGGGGTATGCCGCCACCCCCGCCAGGTCGTGTCCTCTCCGACGTCGCTGTTGTCGCGGCTGACCCCCTCCCGGCCAGCACCTGCGCCTGCGCACTCCCGACCGCCCACCGACGACCCGTGGATGTCGGTCGATCACCAGATCTCCCACCTGCGTCGACCTGTCTGACAAGGACCTCCGATGACCACCAGCACCCTGCACCACGCGCTCGTCCACTCCTCCGCCGGCGCCCTCGAGCAGCTCGCCCGGCGCTACGCGCAGAACCCCAACCTCGCCGCCCTGCTCCCCGACCGGGGAGAGCGCGCCTGGGCCCGCCTCGCCGACCACGCCGGAGCCGAGGTGTGGCTCATCTCCTGGCCCGAGGGGGTCGAGACCGGGTGGCACGACCACGACGGCTCACTCGGTGCCTTCGCCGTGGTGTCGGGGGCGGTCGTCGAGCAGACCTGGGACGGCGTGCGCGTGGTCTCTCGGCGGCTGGCCGCTGGCGAGTCCCGGGCCTTCGGTGAGTCCCACGTGCACAACATGCGCGCCGCCGCCGCCCATCGGTCGCTCACCGTCCACGCCTACGCGCCGAGGCTCACGACCATGACGTCCTACGAGCTCACCGCCCAGGGCCCACGGGCCATCTCCGTGACGCGTGAAGGAGCGGACTGGTGACCGCCGTCGCCGGGGTCGGCCTCCCGGGTGACCGTCGTCGTTCGAGCGCGATCGCCTGGGAGACAGGGCTCTTCGCCTCACCGGCGGCTGCGCCACCACTCTCACCGGCGGCTGCGCCACCACTCTCACCGGCGGCTGCGCCACCACTCTCACCGGCGGCTGCGCCACACGCCTCACGGGCGGTCGCGCCACACGCCTCACCGGCGGCTGCGCCACCCCGTACGGTCACGTCCGTCTCGCGGGAGGGTCAGGCCCGGGCGGGGGCGGTCGCCACCGTCGACGACCTCGTCGACGAGGCCCGACTGGCCTACGACCGGGTGTCGGCGCGAGCGGCGTACCAGGCCGCGCTGCATCACCGCGCGGTCATCGTCGACATCCGTCCCGAGGCCCAGCGCCTCGCGAAGGGAGAGGTCCACCCCGACCTGGGGCCGGTCGTGATCGAACGCAACGTGCTCGAGTGGCGGCTCGACCCACGCAGCCCCGCCCGGCTGCCGTGGGTCAGCGACGAGACGCGGATCGTCGTGCTGTGCCAGGAGGGCTACGCCTCGTCGCTCGCCGCCGCCAGCCTCGCGAGGCTCGGACTGCGCCACGTCACCGACATCGAGGGCGGGCTCGCCGCCTGGCGCTCAGCCGGTCTGCCGGTCGCCTGACCCCTCGCCCACGGGTCGCGCCAGCCTTCAGTCGATCGCCAGCCCGGCAGCCGGTGCCACCCGGGCGGCGCGCCTCGAGGGGAGCCAGGCCGCGACCACCGCGGCGACGAGGGCGAGGGCGAGAACGAGCAGCAACCGGGGCCACGGCACGACGAGGGGCACCGTGGTGAGGCCCCCGACGAGGGCCCGGGCACCGGCGTAGCCGTAGGCGATGCCGAGCACCACCCCGGCGAGGGCGCCGACCAGCGCGAGCAGGGCGGCCTCGACGGCGATCGACGCCCGCAGCTGCCCCCGGGTCAGCCCCAGGGCCCGCAGCAGCGCCAGCTCACGACCTCGCTCCAGCACCGAGAGCGACAGGGTATTGCCCACGCCCAGGAGGGCGATGAGCACCGCGACCGCCAGCAGACCGGTGACGACGGCGAGGACGACGGAGACGATGCCCTCGAGCTCGGCACGCTGCGGCGCCGCCCCGTCGACGCGCACCTGGTCGACGCCCGCGAGGGACCGGGCCAGCCGGTCGAGCACCGGCCCCGGGTCAGCCCCGTCACGCAGGCGCAGCAGCAGCGAGGACGGCTGCTGACGCAGCCCCGCCCGGTCGAGGTCGGTCGTGGCGGCCAGCACGGAGTACGGAGCGTCCTGCTCCAGGTGCACCCGCATCGGCACCCCGGCGAGGCTGGTGCGCCCACCCTCGGTGACGCCGAGATCAGCAGCGACGGCCGTCGCGACGACCAGGGTGCCCGGCTCGACCCGGGCGAAGGACGTGAGCTCTCGCGAGCGCAGCACCCTGCCGACCTGCTCGGTGGGGACCCCGGTGACCAGCTGCTCGGCTCCGGCGTCGAGCGCGCCGACCCGCGTCCGTGCCGAGGTCAGGGTCACCACGCCTGCGACTCCGTCGGTGCGGTTGACCCGGTCGGCGACCTGGGGGGTGAGCGCTCCGGGTGCGGCGGAGACCTCTGCATCGACGGCGAAGCGCGCGGTCAGGTGGTCGGTGACCCCCTGCTGAGCCGAGAGCGCCGCCACGCTCATCATCGTGATGAGGGTGACGCCGACCAGCAGCGCCGACCCGGTGGCGGCGGCGCGGGAGGGGTTGCGTATGGCGTTCTCGACCGCGAGGTCACCGGGGATCCCCCCGAGGCGGCGGGCGACCGCGCCGAGCAGACGGACGAGGGCAGGCACGAGGACGACGGCACCCAGCAGGACACCGACGGCGGAGACGACGCCTCCCGCGAGGGCGACGCCGATCTGCCCCTGCACGGCCCCCATCACCAGCGCGCCCGCTCCGGCCAGCGCCGTGAGCGCGGCGACGACCCGTCGCACGAGGCCGGCCCGGGTGCGGGCGCTGGCGGGTGGCTCCGGTCGCAGGGCGGTCAGGGGCGAGACCCGGGTGGCTCGCACGCCCGGGAGCAGGGCGGCCAGCACGGTCACGAGGGTGCCGGTCGCGAGGGGCACGACCACGCTCGTGAGGCTGACCGAGAGGGAGTCCAGTGGCAGGGGGGACCTCAGGGTGGTGGCGACCCGAGACACGATCGCCGCGAGCCCGACTCCCAGCGTGAGGCCGACCACCGAGAAGGCGGCCCCGACCGCAGCGGACTCACCGACGACGGCACCGAGCACCTGTCGGCGGGTGGCCCCGACGCAGCGCACGAGCGCGAGCTGCTGCAGCCGCTGGGCCAGGAGGATGGCGAAGGTGTTGCCGATCACGAGGGCAGACACGAAGACCGCGACGGCGGCGAAGCCCAGCAGGAAGCCCGTGAGGACGTCGGTCCCCTTGAGGGCTCTCGCCGCGACGGCGTCGGCCTGCTCGGGCCCGGTGCGCACGGTCGGGCGCTCCCCGGTGACCTCGGGTACAGCGCGGGCGACCGCGGTCGCCACCTGCTGGCTCAGGGCGCGGGGATCCACGCCGGAGGCGGCCGTGACGGCGAGGGAGTCGAGGGCGTCGCTCCCCGTCCAGCGGGCCAGGGCGGCCGGGGTGCCGAGCACCAGCCGCTGGTCGGCCCACTCGCCGCTGCCACTGGTGTCGACCACCCCGCTGACGCGCACCGCCACCGAGGTGCCGTTGGCGTCACGCAGCTCGAGGGGGCTGCCCACGGCCAGGTCGGCGCGCTCGGCGAGCGAGGTCGATACGAGGGCCTGGCTCCCGTCCTCCGGCGGCGCTCCCGCGGTCACGCGCAGACCCGGAACCGGGTGCCACGTCAGGGCTGTCGTGAAGTCGCTGGCGGCACCACCCACCGACACGAACCCCAGGCTCGTGCCCTCGACCCTCGCGACGCCCGGGAGGGCCCTGACGGCCGGCAGGACCGAAGCCGGGACGCTGTTGGCCGGTCCGTCGAGGGGTGAGGCGACGACGACGTCGTGCCGGCCCACGTCCCCGGTGATGCGGTCACGCACACTCGTCGTCAGGGTCGAGGCGAGCACCAGGGTGGCGGCCACGAAGGCGACGCCGAGCACGATGGCCAGCCCGGTGGCGACGTAGCGGCGGCTGCTCTGACGCAGGGTCGCCACGAGGATCTCGCGCATCAGGCGCCGAGCCCCCGCATCGCGTCGAGGACGGAGTCCGTGGTGGGAGAGTCGATCTCGCCGACGAGCCGGCCGTCGGCGAGCAGCACCACCCGGTCGGCGTATGCCGCGGCGCTGGGGTCGTGGGTCACCATCACCACCGTCTGGCCGAGCTCGCCCACCGAGCGGGCGAGGAAGCCGAGCAGCTCGGCCGAGGTCGCCCGGTCGAGCGCGCCGGTCGGCTCGTCGGCGACGACCACGTCGGGCTTCGTCACGAGCGCCCGCGCGGCGGCGACGCGCTGCTGCTGACCACCGGAGAGCTCACCCGGCCGGTGCGACAGCCGGTCTCGCAGCCCGAGGGCCTCGACGACGCCGTCGAACCACTCGCGGTCGGGGCGCTGCCCCGCGAGGCGCAGGGGCAGGAGGATGTTCTGCTCCGCACTCAGCATCGGCAGCAGGTTGAACGACTGGAAGACGAAGCCGACCCGCTTGCGCCGGATGAGGGTGACCGCCTTGTCGCTCATTCGCGTGAGGTCGGTGTCGCCGAGGAAGACGTGCCCGGCGGTGGGGGTGTCGAGCCCGGCGACACAGTGCAGCAGCGTCGACTTGCCCGACCCCGACGGGCCCATGATCGCGGTGAACGCCCCTGCGGCGAAGTCGACGGTGACGCCGTCGAGGGCCCGCACCTCGGCGTCGCCGGTGCCGTAGACCTTCACGAGGTCGACCGCGCGGGCAGCGGCGGATACGGCGGGTCGAGCAGGGCGGGCGGCCACGGTGGTCGATGAGGTCATGTGAGCAGGCTAGGAAACCGCTGTGCGGTCGGCATCAACCTCAGGTGCCGACCCGGTCGGCCATCCCTGCGACCCAGGGTGGAGGCGTGCCGCCGGACCCGACCGGTAGTGGTGGGTCCGCCCGACTGCGTGCACCGGGATGGGCTGACCAAGGGTCAGCTCCTGACGCGCACGAGGCCCGTCTCGTAGGCGAGCACCACCATCTGCACCCGGTCGCGCAGGTCGAGCTTGCGCAGGACGGCGCCGATGTGGGTCTTGACGGTGGCCTCGGCGACGAAGAAGCTCGCCGCGATCTCCTGGTTGGACAGACCCCGACCGACCGCGACGAGGACCTCGCGCTCGCGCTCGGTCAGCGGCGCCAGACGCTCCAGCGCCGATGCGTATGAAGCGTCGTCACCAGTGGGGGTCGTCCCGGCTCCGTCGGCGGCACGGTGGGTGGTGACGAAGGTGTCGATGAGCCGCCGCGTGGTGCTGGGCGCCACGACGCTGTCACCCCGGTGCACCGCGCGGATGGCGGTGAGCAGGTCGGTCGGGCCGGCGTCCTTGAGCAGGAAGCCGGAAGCCCCCGCCTGCAGCGCGGCGAAGGCGAACTCGTCGAGGTCGAAGGTGGTGAGCACCAGCACCCTGGGTGGATCCGGTTGGGCGAGAAGGCGTCTCGTCGCCTCGACGCCGTTCAGGCGAGGCATCTGGATGTCCATCAGGACCACGTCCACGACGGGGGCGTCGGGGCCGGTCAGGGCGTCGAGGGCGGCCTGACCGTCAGCGGCCTGCCCGACGACCTGCATGTCGGGGGTCGCGTCGAGCACCATGGCGAAGCCGGCGCGCACGAGCGCCTGGTCGTCGACGAGGAAGAGCCGCACCGGGGGCGTGGGAGCCTCGCTCACGGGGTCCCGCCCGACCAGGACGGCAGGGTGGGGGCGATGGCGGCGGGCGTCGTCTGCGGGCGGGGCCGCTCACTGGCGAGGGGCAGGGTGGCCACCACGCTGAACCCGCCCTGCGGACGGCCGCCGGCGAGCAGGGTGCCGCCCGTCGAGGCGACACGCTCGCGCATGCCCACGATGCCGTGGCCGCCGCCGTCGTCGCGCGACGCCGACCCGAGACCGTCGTCGGTGACGACCACGCGCAGCCTCCCCGGCAGGAGCTGCACGGTGACGTGGGCCGTGGCGTCTGGTCCGGCGTGCTTGAGCACGTTGGTGAGCGACTCCTGGATGACCCGGTACGCCGCGAGGTCGACGCTGCGCGGGAGGTCCTCGAGGGTCGCACCCTCCGGTGCCTGCGTCGTCACGGTGAGTCCCGACGACCGCACCCCGTCGACGAGCGACCCGAGGTCGGCGAGACCGGCGAGCGGGCTGAGGTCGACCGCGGCCCCGTCGTCCCGCAGCACCCCGACCAGCCGCCGGGTCTCGGCCAGGGCGGAGCGGGCGGTGCCGGCGATGGTCTCGAGGGTGCCGGCCGCGTCGGCACGCTCCCAGTGGGAGGCGTGCTCGGCGGCATAGGCCCCGCCGTCGGCCTGCACGACGACGACCGAGAGGGAGTGCGCGACGATGTCGTGCATCTCGCGGGCGATGCGCGCCCGTTCGTGCTGGGCCGCGATGAGGTCGCGCTGCTCGCGGTCGCGCTGCAGGAGGCGGTTGCTCTCGCTGAGCTGCGTGATGATGCTCTCCCGTCCGCGGATGATGTTGCCGACGACCCAGGCGAGCATGACGAGCAGGCCGAGGGCCAACGCGGAGAACGCCTGCGCGGTGAGGGTGGGGTCCAGCGGGCCGAGGCGCCGGGCGCCGAGCGCGGCGCCCAGCAGGCCGCACCCGAGGGCGACGAGCCTCGTCCTGAACGACGAGACGTGGGCGGCCACGGTGTAGACGACGTAGACCTCGGCCACGTTGGCGGGCAGGAGCGTGGGGACGAGGGCGAACTGCGCCAGCCCGACGACGACCATCGCGGCGAGGACGGCGACCGGCCACCGGCGCCGGACGACGAGCAGGGCGAGCGAGACCAGGCTGAAGCCGTCGGCGAGGAGCCCGAGCCCTGCGGCGGTCGAAACCAGACCGAAGGTCAGGTAGAGGCCCGCCGCGATGAGCGCGTCGACGACCACCTCGTGCGCGCGGGTCCAGGCGTAGAGCCGCGGCGTCAGCATCGTCCCAGCGTAGGCGGGCGTGGTCCCGGACGACATCCCCCCGCAGTCGGGTTTGAGGCGCAGGTGGGCGCAGGTGGGCGCAGGAAAGGCGCAGGAGAGGCGGACGAGGCTGTGGAGAGCGCCGGGTGGTGTCGCCTGCCGGTCGTAGGCTGGGGGGGAGATGAGCACCCTCTTCGACGACCTCGGTCTGCCCACCCCCTCCGCCTCCTCCATGCCCTCCGCCAGCCCCGCGGCGTCCCGAACCGCCCGGAGCGCTCCCAGCGGCGTGTACGACGTCGACGAGGCCGGCCTGCCCCTGTGGGCCACCGGTGACGGTGACGCGCCCGATCCCGTCGCCGACGCGCGGGCCCGGGCGGAGGAGCTCCTCGAGGGGCTGAACGACCCGCAGCGCGAGGCCGTGGTCCACGAGGGCCCGCCGCTGCTGATCGTCGCGGGAGCCGGGTCGGGCAAGACGCGGGTGCTCACCCACCGCATCGCCTGGCTGCTCGCGGCCCGGGGTGCGCGGCCCGGGCAGGTCCTCGCGATCACCTTCACCAACAAGGCCGCCGGCGAGATGAAGGAGCGTGTCGCGCACCTGGTCGGGCCCGCAGCCAAGGCGATGTGGGTGATGACCTTCCACTCGGCCTGCGTGCGCATCCTGCGCCGCGAGGCGCACCGTCTGGGGCTGAAGTCGACGTTCTCGATCTACGACGCCGCCGACAGCCAGCGCCTGATGGCGCTGGTGCTGCGCGACCTCGACCTCGACCCGAAGCGCTACCCCCCGCGCGCCTTCTCGCACGCGGTCAGCAACCTCAAGAACGACCTCGTCGACGAGGAGACCTATGCCGCCCGGGTCGCGCAGGACGGCAGCCACCACGACCAGCAGGTGGTCCTGGCCTACTCCGGCTACCAGCGGCGGCTGCGCCAGGCCAACGCGATGGACTTCGACGACCTCATCATGTCGACCGTGCACCTGCTGCAGGCCTTCCCCGAGGCGGCCGAGCACTACCGCCGCCGCTTCCGGCACATCCTCGTCGACGAGTACCAGGACACCAACGTCGCGCAGTACCAGCTGGTCAAGGAGCTCGTCGGCCCCCCGCTGCCCGACGGTGCGCCGGCCCACGCCGTGCCGCCGGGTGAGCTCTGCGTGGTCGGCGACGCCGACCAGTCGATCTACGCCTTCCGCGGCGCCACGATCCGCAACATCGTCGAGTTCGAGCAGGACTATCCCGACGCCCGCACCATCCTGCTCGAGCAGAACTACCGCTCCACCCAGACGATCCTGCGCGCGGCCAACGCCGTCATCGCCCGCAACGAGGGCCGCCGCGAGAAGAACCTCTGGACGGCCGCCGGCGACGGGGTGCAGATCGTGGGCTACGTGGCCGACAGCGAGCACGACGAGGCAGCCTTCGTCGCCCGCCAGATCGACGACCTCGGCGACAAGGAGGGGGTGCGTCCCAAGGACGTCGCGATCTTCTACCGCACCAACGCGCAGTCCCGCGCGTTCGAGGAGGTGCTGGTGCGGGTCGGCATGCCCTACAAGGTGGTCGGTGGCACCCGCTTCTACGAGCGCAAGGAGATCAAGGACGCGCTCGCCTACCTGCGCGTCGTGTCCAACCCCCTCGACACCGTCAACCTGCGGCGCATCCTCAACACGCCCCGTCGAGGCATCGGCGAGCGGGCCGAGGCCTGTGTGGCGCAGCTCGCCGAGCGCGAGCGGATCCCGTTCGTCGCGGCTCTCGGCCGGCCGGAGGACGCCCCAGGCATCGCCACCCGCTCGGTCGCCGCGATCAAGGTCTTCACCACGCTCCTCGAGGAGCTGCGCGAGGTCTACGACACGGGGTCCGGCGTGGCGGGGCTGATCGAGGCGGCCGTGGAGAAGAGCGGGTACCTCGGCGAGCTGCGCCGCAGCCCCGACCCGCAGGACGAGGGTCGGGTGGAGAACCTCGCCGAGCTGGTCGAGGTCGCGCGCGAGTTCGACGAGGAGCGGCTCGAGACGGGGGAGGAGGCCTCGCTCGAGGACTTCCTCGAGCGCGTCTCGCTCGTCGCCGATGCCGACCAGATCCCTGACGGGGCGCCGGGTGCCGATGGTGGTGTCGTCACGCTGATGACCCTGCACACCGCCAAGGGCCTGGAGTTCCCCGTCGTCTTCCTCACCGGGATGGAGGACGGCACCTTCCCCCACCTGCGTTCGCTGGGGGACCCGCGCGAGCTCGAGGAGGAGCGCCGCCTCGCCTACGTCGGCATCACCCGGGCGCAGCAGCGGCTGCACCTCTCCCGGGCCGCCGTCCGGTCCGCCTGGGGCTCGCCGCAGTACAACCCCGCCTCGCGCTTCCTCGACGAGATCCCCGACGGCCTGGTCGACTGGCAACGCACCGACACCGCGATCGACGCGGCACGGGCCCGTCGTCCCCTGCCGGGGTCGGCCATGTCGTCGCTCGCCGCCCGACGCGAGTCGACGCG
>JBBRNQ010000040.1:0-36171 GCA_038230235.1 Actinomycetales bacterium | reverse complement strand
GTCGGGCTCGATGAGGTGGGCGAGGTCGCCCTGACGGGCGTGGCGGGCCACGATGCTCTCGTGCAGCTGCGGCAGCCTCGTCCGGGCGTTCGCCCGCCAGTCGTGGGCCACGGTCGAGCGCGCGGCGTTGACGACCTCGGCGTCGCCGGCGACGTACGAGATGTCCAGCAGCCCGACCGCCGCCGACAGGTCTGCGCCGGCGACGGTGCGGCACTGGTTGACGGTGCGCACGCTGTGGTCCAGCTTCACCCCCTGGTCCCAGATGGGGTACCAGAGGCGGTCGGCGAGGGAGTTCAGGTCCGCGGCCCCGAGCGCCCGGGTCTGGTGCAGCAGGACCAGGTCGTAGTCGCTGAGGGGCCCGCCGTCCCTCCTGGCCAGCGAGCCGACGGCGGCGAGGGCGACACCGGGGACGGCTCGCCCGTCGGTGGCGCGAGCCCACAGCTCGGTGAGCCAGGCGTGGCCGAAGTCGGCCAGGGCCCCCCGCCGCACCTCACCGGCTCCCGGAGCGGCAAAGCTCCGGGTGCCGGCCAGGTCGAGCCGTCGAGCGGTGACGTCGGTCATGGCGTCCTCCGTCCCCTGCCGGGACTCGTCTCGACAGGTGGTGGTGATGGTGCGTGCCCTCTCGGGTGGTGCGCACCGGATGGGCAGAGGTGACGCGACTCGCCTCTCAGAGCGCGTCGTGCCCGCGTTCCCCGGTGCGCACCCGGACGACGTCCTCGACCGGGGTGGACCAGATCTTGCCGTCGCCGATGCGACCGGTCTGGGCCGCCTTGAGGATGACGTCGATGACGCTGCCGGCGTCGAGGTCGTCGACCAGCACCTCGACCCGCACCTTGGGGACGAAGTCGACGGTGTACTCGGCGCCGCGGTAGACCTCGCTGTGCCCGCGCTGCCGGCCGTAGCCGCTGGCCTCGCTCACGGTCATGCCGGAGATGCCGTAGGCCTCGAGGGCCTCCTTCACCTCGTCGAGCTGGTGGGGCTTGATGATGGCCGTGATGAGCTTCACGAGGAGGCTCCTTCCTTCTCGGCGATCGGCTCGCGGGGAGCGGTCGTCGCGGACTGGTGGACTGCCGAGAACGCCCCGGTGCGTGTGCCGCCGAAGCTGGCGAGGTCGTAGCCCGTCTCCGCGTGCTCGGCGAGGTCGATGCCGCTGACCTCGTCGTCCTCGGTGACCCGGAAGCCCATCGTCTTGTGCAGGACCCAGCCGATGGCGAAGGTGACGACGAACGAGTAGATCAGCACCGCGAACGCGCCGAGCGCCTGGGCACCCAGCTGGGTGAGCCCACCGCCGTAGAAGAGGCCGTCGTTCATGTCGAGTCCGGCCGCTCCGGTCGGGCTGTCGGCCTTGGTGGCGAGCAGGCCGATGAGCAGGGTGCCGATGAGCCCACCGACGAGGTGGACACCGACGACGTCGAGGCTGTCGTCGAAGCCGAAGCGGAACTTGAGGCCGACCGCCAGGGCGCAGCCGATGCCGGCGACGAGGCCGACGACGAGGGCGCCGATCGGGGAGACGGTGGCGCAGGCCGGGGTGATGGCCACGAGCCCTGCGACGACACCGGACGCAGCGCCGAGGGAGGTGAAGTGGCCGTCCCGGACCTTCTCGGTGAGGAGCCAGCCGAGCATCGCGGTGGCGGTGGCGCCGAGGGTGTTGACCCAGACGCCGGCCGCCTGCATGCCGGCGCCGAGGGCGGAGCCCGCGTTGAAGCCGAACCAGCCGAACCACAGGATCCCGGCACCGATCATCACGAGGGTGAGGTTGTGGGGCCGCATGGGCTCCCGCTGGAACCCGACCCGCTTGCCGAGGACCAGCGCGAGGGCCAGTCCGGCGACGCCGGCGTTGATGTGGATCGCTGTACCGCCAGCGAAGTCGTAGGCGCCCGCCCCTCCGAGGAAGAGGCCGTCGGCCTTGTTGGCGATCCAGCCTCCCGTCTCGGCGGCGACGCCGTTGAAGGCGAAGACCCAGTGGGCGGCCGGGAAGTAGACCAGGGTCGCCCACACGACGGTGAAGACCGTCCAGGTGGTGAACTTCGCCCGGTCGGCGATGGCGCCGGACACGAGGGCCACGGCGATGATGGCGAAGACGACCTGGAACGCGACGAACGCCGTCGCCGGGATGCCCCCGGCTGCGGCCGTGCCCGCTGCGGCGTCCGCCGGCACGAACAGGTAGATCGCGTCGGGCTTGAGGAGGCCGGAGAGCCCGAAGTGGGTGAACGGGTTGCCGAGGAGGCCCCCGCCGAGGTCGGGACCGAAGGCTTCGGAGTAGCCCCACAGGATCCAGGCCGTGCCGACCGTGCCCATGGTGATGAAGGACATCATCATCATGTTCAGCACGCTCTTGGTGCGGACCATGCCCCCGTAGAAGAGGGCGAGCCCGGGAGTCATGAACAGGACCAGGGCAGCTGCTGCAAGCACCCAGGCTGTGTTCCCGCTGTCGATAAACGGCGCGTCGGCCGCCAAGAATTGTGCGCTCATGGGGCGTAACCTTCCCGTCAGCCGGTTTCGCATCGTCGCCCGGGGTGTTACGGACGTGTAAGCAGTTCGCAGTGCGTGTGACGATCATGTTGCCGATCGGGCTCCACCGCGTTTCCGGGGCCTCACCATCGCGGTGGAGGCCCCGCCCGGTGCCATCCGGCTCCCGGGGCTGACAGCATCGTCCTATGTCGCCCGGCCCCCCCTCCTCCTCGGACCCCCGCGTCCGTCGTCTCGCTCGAGCAGTCCTCCTGCCGGGGTTCGTCGGCACCTCGGCGCCCAGCTGGCTGCGCCGGGAGGTCGAGGACGGCCTGGGCGGGGTCTGCCTCTTCGCCCCCAACATCAGCGACAACCACGGCGACAACCACGGCGACGGCCCCAGCGACAGGTACGACGGACGAGGGAGACCGCGGGGAGATGACGGGGCTGACCGGCCCGACACGGTGGCCGCCCTCACCTGGGACCTGCACGGCATCCGGCCGGACCTCGTCGTCGCGAGCGACGAGGAGGGGGGCGAGGTCACCCGTCTCGACGCGCGACGAGGGTCTCCCTGGCCCACCCACGGCGCCCTCGGCCACGTCGACGACGTCGCCGCCACTGCTGCCGTCGCCGCGGGGATCGGCCGTCAGTGCCGTGACCGGGGCATCGACCTGGCCCTCGCCCCGGATGTCGACGTCGCGTCGGACCCTGACAACCCGGTCATCGGGCTGCGCTCCTTCGGCGCCGATCCCGCCCTGGTGGCGCGGCACGCCGTGGCGTTCGTCGGGGGGCTGCAGGAGCTGGGGGTGGCCGCGTGCGCGAAGCACTTCCCCGGGCACGGAGACACCCACACCGACTCCCACCTCGGCCTCCCGGTGGTCGACGTCGACCTCGACACCCTGACCCGGCGCGACCTGGTCCCCTTCGAGGCGGTGATCAGCGCCGGGGTGCGCGCCGTCATGACCGCGCACATCGTCTTCCCCGCCATCGACCACCACCCGGCCACCCTCAGCCCCGACGTGCTGTCGGTCCTGCGCGGTGACCTCGGCTTCAGCGGGCTGGTGGTCTCCGACGCCGTCGACATGCGGGCGATCGCTAGCGGGGTGGGACGCGGCCCCGGTGCGGCAGCGGCCCTCGCCGCCGGGGTCGACCTCGTGTGCATCGGCAACCCGCACCACCCCACCCCGTACGACGACGAGGCCGCCTTCCACGAGGTGCACGAGGCGGTGCTCGCCGCGGTCGACTCGGGCGACCTGCGCGTGGACCGGCTCGAGGAGGCTGCCCGCCGGGTGGCCGAGCTGGCCTGGTGGGTGGGCGAGAACCGCGCTGCCGCCCTCGCCGTCGACGCGGGGCCCAGCGAGGCCGACGCCCGCCGAGCCGCCGTCCACGTGGCCGGGGCCGCGCTCGCTGCTCACCACGTCGTGCCCCTGGGCCACGAGGTGCACGCCATCGACCTGCGCGACGGGCCGTCGATGGCCGCCGGACCGCGCGGCTCGGGGGTGCTGTCGGCGCTCACCGAGGCCCGCCCCGGCCTGCCCGTCCACACGGTCACCACCAGCACCGAGCCCCTGCACGCGGTCGGCGCGGCGCTCTCGTCGACCGGCGACTGCGACGTGGTCGTCATCGTCGGCAGCCCGCACCGGTCGTCCGGCACCGCCCGGCTGCTCGGGACGGTGCTCGACGTGAGACCGGATGCCCTCGTCGTGTGCACCGGTCCACCCGACGACCGTGACCACCTCGGTGAGCACTGGGTGCGCACCTGGGGCGACACGATGTCGGCCGGCCAGGCTCTGGCGGCCCTGATCCTGGCCCCCCCGTTACGGTGACGGCCTGATGGCCGCCCTTCCTAGGCGCCCCTGTCCGTTGCCCTCGATGTTCGTTCACGGGATCCTGGTCGCGTGGAGGGTGACGCCAGGGGATGGGTTCGCGCTGGCGTCGCCTGAGCGCGAGACGATGGGAAGGAGCATCCGCCTGGTGTCGTCGAGCGAGGTCTGATCGGCCGTTGGTGGCCGGGCGATGGTGAGCTCGCTCCATGATGGGCGAGGGTGCCGAGCTGGGCGGAGGCGTCGCGGACGCGGTCCCCGCGGTCGGTCCGGACCCGCGAAAGTTTCCCACCCGTAGGGACAAGCAGTGCTGCTGTCAGGGGCTTCTCGCTGCGCCCTGCCCAAGGCAGCCGAGCCAGGACGCCGTACGGAGTCGCCCGGAGTCGCCGGGGTCACCCGGCGTGGAGCCGCGGCACGGCGCAGGAGCGCTCTTGCAACCACGCCGTGACGTCGTCGGCCGGCATCGGACGTGCGATGTGCCAGCCCTGCACGCCGTCGCAGCCGAGCGACTTGAGCATCCGCAGCTCGTCGGCGGTCTCGACGCCCTCGGCGATAGAGCGCATCCCGAGCGCCTGGGCGAGGTCGATCAGCGCCCGGACGATACCCATGGCGCGGTCGCCCTGCGACATCGCGGAGATGAACCCCCGGTCGATCTTGATCTCGTCGACCGGCAGCGAGCTCAGGCGCAGCAGCGACGAGTAGCCGGTGCCGAAGTCGTCGAGGCTGATCGACACGCCCAGGCTGCGCAGCTCGGCGAGGTTGCGCTTCACGGCCTCCACGGCGTGGGTGACGATGCGCTCGGTGATCTCGAGCTGCAGCATGCCTGGCGGCAGATCGTAGTGGCGCAGACCGCGGGCGACGACAAAGGGCAGTTCCGACCCGGTCAGGTCGGTGGGTGCGATGTTCACGGCGACCTGGACGGTCATGCCGGCGTCGCGCCAGCACGCGATCTGGGCCAGGGCGAGGCTGATGACCCGCTCGGTGAGCAGCGGCATGATGCCCGACCCCTCGGCGAGCGGGATGAACTCGTCCGGCGGGACGAACCCGCGCACCGGGTGCCGCCAGCGCACCAGCGCCTCGACGCCGATCGGCGTCCCCCCGGTCGTGGCGACCTTGGGCTGGTAGTGCAGCTCGAGCTCGTCGTCGGCGATCGCCTGCCGCAGCTCCCCGAGCAGGGCGAGCGCGTCGGCGGAGTTGGTGTCCCGCGCCGGGGAGTACACCTCGAGGCGGGTGCGGTTCTCCTTGGCCGTGTACATCGCGACGTCGGCGCGCCGCAGCAGGGTGCCGCCGTCGGTGCCGTGCGCGGGACACATCGCGATGCCCACCGACGCCTCGGCCTCCAGCGAGAGGGCGCCGACCTCGATCGAGTGGGAGACCGACAGGCAGACCCGCTCGGCCACCGCGCGCCCGCCCGCCTCGTCCGTGCTGTGAACGATGACGGCGAACTCGTCGCCCCCGAGCCGCGCGACGAAGTCACCGGGCCGCACCCGCTCGCTCAGCCGGGTCGCGAACTCGACGAGCAGACGGTCGCCCACCTGATGGCCGAGCGTGTCGTTGACCCGTTTGAAGTCGTTCAGGTCGATGAGCATCAGGCCGAACGGGGTGCCGTCGCGTTCGTACGTCGCCAGGGCGTTGTCGAGCTCGAAGCGCAGCGTCTTGCGGTTGGGCAGCCCGGTCAGGTCGTCGTGCCCGGCCGCGTGCTCACGTGCGAGCGACATCGACGCCGTGTAATAGAGCAGCAGCAGCGGGATGAGCAGCAGCGGCAGCACGAACCACGAGTGGATGGCGACGACGACGACGATCGGTGAGATCGCCATGACCGAGAACGTCATCAGCGCCACATGGGCGAGGTCGTCGCGCAGCAGCACGCCCAGGGGGTCGACGTAGGTCAGCACGCAGCAGACGACCACGGTGTTGACGACGTAATAGACGACCCAGGCGAGCGGGATCCAGAGCACGGCGTCGGCCTGGAGCCTCGGAAGGGAGTGGTCGAGGCTGATCGGGCCGTGGACGGCCCAGATCGCGAGGTATGCGGCGCCGACGGACACGGCGTACTGCGCCGGGTTGAACAGGACCTTCCACCATTCCTTGCGCGCGCGCAGGTCGGCGGCGAGCGAGGCGATGCCCACGCTGAGGATGGCGGGCCAGACCCCCCAGAGGAAGAGCATGCCGCAGAGGAAGGCGGTCGACATGACGACACCGTTGGGGTCGTGGCCACGGCCCGCGACCAGGGGGAGGAGCTCGAGGATGACGAGCAGTCCGGCGGTCATGAGGAAGGCCGCCGGCTGCTCGACCGAGCCCACGGTCGCGACGTGATGGACTGCGAGCAGGATGAGCACCCACCCGACGGGCACGCTCGCGTACCACGTCACGCTCGACAGGCTGAGCGTGCGGAGCGAGAACGCACTGTTCCTGATCAACGAAGCCTCCTGCGCCGATATCACTGGGCCCATCGACCACCGCGCGACGGACCTGAGCCGTTGAGGCCACCCACGCTCAGGCTGTCCGACGCCAGATGGGCCAGCCCAGCAGTGGACCGCGAGCCCAGGTAGCCGTCGGTCTGTGGGTCAGGGCGTGGGTGCGCCGTACGCAGCGAGGAAGACGCGCACTCCCTCGTCGGCGTAGCGGTGCAGCTCGTCCTCAGCGGCGGCTGAGTCAGTCGGCCATCACGCCGCGCCCGTAGGGCCCCTGGCCCGAGGCGGGCGGCGACGACCCGTAGGCGCCCCGAAGGTCGTGCGGGGCCCGGGCCCGAAGGACCCGGACCCGGGTGACGAGCCCGTATGGTGCATGGGCGGCATGACGCATCGGGGACCCCGCGCTACCGTTAGGCATGAGAAGTGAGACTGCGCCGTCGACAGGGTCCCTCCCTGTGCCCGCTTTCGACGACCCCGACCTGGTCGGACGGCTGGTGCAGATGAGCGGAGCCGACTTCGACGCGCTGGCGTTCGGTGTCATCGCCTTCGACTTCGACGACAAGGTGGTCGTCTACAACGCCTACGAGTCACAACGGGCCGGCATCTCCGCGGAGCGTGTCCTCGGGCGCAACGTCTTCGTCGAGGTGGCCCCCTGCACCAACAACTTCCTCGTCGCCCAGCGCTTCGTCGACCATCCCGACCTCGACGAGCAGCTCGACTACGTGTTCACGCTGAGGATGCAGCCGACACCCGTGCGGCTGCGACTCGTCGCAAAGTCCGAGGCAGCGCTGCGCTTCATGCTGGTCCGCCCGGCATGACGGAGCACACGGCGATGACCGCCCACCCATCCATGGAGGACCTCCTCCAGTTCCTCTACCTCATGCCGGTCGGCGTGGTGCAGTGCGACGAGGACGGTCGCGTGGAGCTGGTCAACCCCGCCGCGGCCCGCATCCTCTCTCCGGCGATGGAGACCAACGACCTGAGTCGGCTCTACCCGATCCTGGCCCGGCTGTCCCCCGACCTGCTGCACGACCTGACCCGCGGCGACCGCGCGCTCGGTCCCGTTGGTGGCACCCAGCGCTTCCTCGCGATGACGAGCGTCGAGCACGACCTCCACGTCGAGCTGCTCGCCGTCCGGGTCGAGGTGGGCCGGATCATGGTCGTCATCCTCGACGTGACCCTCGAGCGGCAGCTGGTGGAGCACGAACGGGCCCAGATGGTCGACCTCAACGACGCCGTCGTGCAGGACCTCGTGGCGGCCGAGACCGCGTTGGGCCTCGGCGACGTCGACCGGGCCCGACGACACGTCGGCCGGTCGGCCGACGCCGGGCGCGCCTGGCTCGCGCGGCAGCTCGAGCTGCTCGGCGGTGGCGGTCCCGGACGGGCACTCGACCTCGTGCGGGCTGACCGGGACGACGACCACTCGGGCCCCTCGCCCGCCGCCGGCGGCGCCGGATGAGGGTGCTGATCGTCGACGACTCCGACGAGCTGCGAAGCCTCGTCGAGATCCTGCTCACGCAGCAGCACCCGGGCTGGCTCGTGGCCGGGGCGGCGGTCGACGGTCGCGACGCCGTACAGAAGGCGCACGAGCTCCAGCCCGACCTGGTCCTGCTCGATGCCTCGATGCCCGTCATGGACGGCCTGACCGCGCTCCCGCACATCCGCCGCTCTGCCCCGCGGGCGGCGGTCGTCATGCTGAGCGCCTTCACGGGCCGGCGCATGCGGCAGGCCGCGACCGACGCCGGCGCGACCGGCTTCATCGAGAAGGCCCGCCTCGTCGACGAGCTCGTCCCGTCGATCGAGCGGATCCTCGCAGGGGTGCCCAACGCCTAGCGGTGGGTCCGGGCGGCCCGTGTGAGCGCGTCGACACCCCACCTCGGGGGACGGGTGACCGGGCGCTGACGCAGGATGGGGGGGTGAGCATCGCCCTGCCGACCTTCGACGACATGACCCGCCCTGCGCGCACCCGCCTCGCCGACACGCTGCGCGACAAGGTCGCCGGAGACGAGACGACCGACCGTGATGCCCGGGCTGCCGCGATCTGGCTGGCCGAGGGCGAGCGATGGTTCACCCCGGAGGACCCGATCTGGCGGGTCCACGACGACGCCGCCATGTTCGTCGGCGGCCTCCGGGCCCTGCTGCTGCAGTCGCTGCACCCGCTGGCCATGGCTGGCGTCGCCGGGCACTCGGGCTACAAGTCCGACCCGTGGGGTCGCCTGCAGCGCACGTCGGAGTACATCGCGGCCACGACCTTCGGCACGGTCGAGGTGGCGCAGGGCGCGATCGACCGGGTGCGCGGCATCCACGAGCGGGTGCGCGGCAGGGCTGCCGACGGCCGCCCGTACGCCGCCTCGGACCCCCACCTGCTTGCCTGGGTCCACGCCGCCGAGGTCGACAGCTTCCTGGCCTCGCACCAGCGCCACGGGCGGGGGCCGCTGACGCCGACCGAGGCCGACCAGTACGTCGTGCAGTCGGGCCGGTCGGCCAGCGCCCTGGGGGTCCTGCACCCCCCGCGGTCGGTGGCCGAGCTCGACGACGTGATGGCGGCGTTCCGGACCGAGCTGGTCGCGACGCCGCAGGCCCACGAGACCGCACGCTTCCTCCTGTTGCAGCCGCCCGTCACGGGCCTCAACCGCCTCGGGTACGGCGTGCTCGCGGCCGGCGCGCTCGCGCTGCTGCCCGTCTGGGCCAAGGCGATGCTGCGGCTGCCGGCGCTGCCGGTGACCGACCGCCTCGTCACCCACCACGTGGCCGGCCTCGGGGTCGACACGATCCGCTGGGCCCTGACCGACCCGCGTCGACCCCGCCCCCAGGCCGGCTGAGCGCCGCCGCCCGCGCCCACGTTCACCCGGTGGTCACCACCCACCCGTAGGGTCGGTGCATGACGAACCTCGACGTGCTCCTCGACGTCCACTCGCTCGCCGCAGGCCGGGTGCCCGAAGGGTTCACGGTGATCGACGACGACGACGACGAC
Source organism: Actinomycetales bacterium (assembly GCA_038230235.1). Classification (GTDB taxonomy): domain Bacteria; phylum Actinomycetota; class Actinomycetes; order Actinomycetales; family Dermatophilaceae; genus Lapillicoccus. The sequence goes on along the minus strand of JBBRNQ010000040.1, from coordinate 26,512 downwards.
CCCATCCTCATCGGGCCCGACGGGCTACCGGTCGAGACCTGGCGCGAGGGCTACCCCTACGACGTCCGTCTCGACCGGGCGGTCTACGACCACGAGAAGCGGCGGCTGCAGATCGAGATGCTCAAGCTCCAGACGTGGGTCAAGGACGAGGGCCGGCGCATCGTGCTGCTCTTCGAGGGGCGCGACGCCGCCGGCAAGGGGGGCACGATCAAGCGCTTCACCGAGCACCTCAACCCCCGCGGCGCCCGCGTCGTCGCCCTCGACAAGCCGAGCGACCGCGAGCGCGGCCAGTGGTACTTCCAGCGCTACGTCGCGCACCTGCCGACCGCCGGCGAGATCGTGCTCTTCGACCGGTCGTGGTACACCCGGGCGGGGGTCGAGCGGGTGATGGGCTTTGCGACCCCGCAGCAGTGCACCGACTTCTACAAGCAGGCCCCGGCCTTCGAGCGGCTTCTGGTCGCCGACGGCGTCGACGTCGTGAAGTTCTGGTTCTCGGTGTCCCGCTCGGAGCAGATGACGCGGTTCACGATCCGGCTGGTCGACCCCGTGCGGCAGTGGAAGCTGTCGCCGATGGACCTGCAGTCGCTCGACAAGTGGGATGACTACACGCAGGCCAAGGAGAAGATGTTCCGGCGCACCGACACCTCCCGGTCACCGTGGACGGTGGTCAAGAGCAACGACAAGAAGCGCGCGCGCCTCGAGGCGATGCGCCATGTGCTGGCCCGCTTCGACTACCCGGGCAAGGACATCGAGCTCGTCGGGGTGCCCGACGACCGGATCGTCGGCGCTGCCGCCGACCTCTTCCCCGGAGAGAGCGACCCCAACGCGTTCTAGTCGGCGGGCACCGCCCTCGAGCACCTCGCCCCCCGAGCATCCTCCTCAGGCCCGGTGCAGCCGCACCATCCGCCTCCCGAACCAGCTGGGCCCGCCGGTCGTCTCCACCCCGTCGGGGCGGAACCCGTTGCGGTGGTAGAACGCTGCGGCCCTGGCGTTGCCCTCCACCAGCCACAGGTAGGCCGCCTCGTCACCGACGGCCGCGTCCAGCAGCGCCTGCCCGAGGCCGGTGCCGAGGGCCTGCGGCCGGGCGTAGAGCTTCTCCAGCTGTCGCCAGGTGCTCGCGGGGGGCAGACCCCGCTCGGCCTCCCAACGGGTCGGCTCGGTGCTGACCTGGGCCACGGCCGCGATACCGGCCACCCCGTCGAGCCCGTCGAGCCCGTGCGCGTGCCCGACCCAGCCCTGCACCGCCGCCTCCGGCGTGGGGACGAAGCGCTCCCGCTTGTCCGCCACCAGCTCGGCCGCGCGGGCCCGCTGCAGGGTGGCGAAGTCCGGAGGCATCAGGTCGTCGTACGCAGCCTCGACGGCGTCGAGGTAGCAGGCGACCCAAGCCGCCGCATCGGCCGGTACGGCGCGTCGTACGACGAGCAGGGGCGCCGGCACTCAGCCGACGATGGCGTCGACGAACGCCCGGGGGTCGAACGGCGCGAGGTCGTCGGGGCCCTCGCCGAGACCGACGAGCTTGACCGGCACTCCGAGGGCGCGCTGGACGGCGACGACGATCCCGCCCTTGGCGGTGCCGTCGAGCTTGGTCAGCACGATGCCGGTGACCTGCACGGCCTGCGAGAAGACCTCGGCCTGGCGCAGGCCGTTCTGCCCGGTCGTCGCGTCGAGCACGAGCAGCACCTCGTCGATCGGGCTCTGCTTCTCGATGACGCGCTTGACCTTGCCGAGCTCGTCCATCAGCCCGACCTTGTTGTGCAGCCGGCCGGCGGTGTCGATGATGACGACGTCGGCCTCGAGCTCGGTCGCGGCGCGCACCGCGTCGAACGCGACGGACGCGGGGTCGGCCCCCTCGCGGTCGGAGCGGATCGTCGGCACCCCGACGCGGCCGCCCCAGGTCTCGAGCTGGTCGGCGGCGGCGGCACGGAAGGTGTCGGCGGCGCCGAGCACGACGTCGCGGTCCTCGGCGACGAGCACGCGCGCTAGCTTGCCGACGGTGGTGGTCTTGCCGGTCCCGTTGACCCCCACGACGAGGACGACGGCCGGGCGGTCGTCGACCCGTGACGAGGCGATCCGGCGGTCCATGTCGGGACCGACCAGCTCGAGCAGGTCGTCACGCAGCCACTGCTTGATGGTCGCCTCGTCGGTGGCGCCGCTGCCGTCGACCTTCAGCTTGGTGCGGAGCCGGTCGACGAGCTCGGTCGCGGCCTCGACCCCGAGGTCGGCGCCGATGAGGGTGTCCTCGACCTCCTCCCACGCCGCCTCGTCGAGCGAGCCGCGCGACAGGAGGCCGAGCAGGACGTTGCCGATGGCGGAGTTGCTGCGGGCCAGACGCGCGCGCAGGCGGGCCAGGCGCCCACGAGCCGACTCGGGGCGCTCGACCGCGGGGGTGGGCTCGGGCTCGACGAGCGTCGTGTCGTCGTACCCCTGCTCCGGGGCCGGCGCGGTGTCGGTCGCTGGTGCAGTGGCGACGGAGCCCTCGTCGGCCCGGTCGGCGATGTCGGCTGCGGGTGGCCGCTGCTCGACGGACGGGGAGCCCGGCCCGGTGGGCGGCAGCTGCCCGGTGCGGCCGGCACGGCCACGGACGAACCCGACGACAGCGGTGACGGCGACGGCCGCGATGACGACGACGAGGGTGATGACTTCCCAGAGCTGATCTAGCACGTCGGTCATCCTGTCACGGCGAGTCGGGTGCTTTCGCCCGGCTCGCACCCGGTCACGCCGGGTTCACCCCCCGGGTCGGGCGAGCGTCAGTCGGTCTCGTCGTCGGTGCGCGAGAGCATCCCGGTCGTGCGGTCCCTCGTCGTGGTGGCCGCGTCCTTGACCTTGTCTAGGACCTCCTCGCCGCGGGGCGAGAGGATGTCTCGGCCCTCGCGATGGGCCGGCATCGCGACGACGGCGACCACGGCCGAGCCGAGGGCGACGCAGAGGACCATGGCGATGACGAGAACGAGCATGTCCCAAGGTTCGCACACCCGGCGGGAGGAGTCCGGTGCGGCACGCGGGGTGGGACGGAGACGACTCCATACGCCGGATGCGGTGCCGGCCACGGATCAGGGCGGGTCAGGCGGGCTGGTCGCGCTGCTGCGTGACGTCGCGCATCCGCTGCGACACGACGGTCGTCACGCCGTCGCCGCGCATGGTCACGCCGTAGAGCGCGTCGGCGATCTCCATCGTCTTCTTCTGGTGGGTGATGACGATGAGCTGGCTGGAGTCGCGCAGCTCCTCGAAGAGGGTGATCAGGCGCCCGAGGTTGGCGTCGTCGAGCGCGGCCTCGACCTCGTCCATGATGTAGAACGGCGACGGCCGCGCCTTGAAGATCGCGACGAGCAGGGCGACCGCCACGAGCGAGCGCTCCCCACCCGAGAGCAGCGACAGCCGCTTGACCCTCTTGCCGGGCGGCCGGGCCTCGACCTCGAGGCCCGTCGTCAGCATGTTGTCGGGGTCGGTGAGCAGCAGCCGCCCCTCGCCCCCGGGGAAGAGCCGTGCGAAGACCCGTTCGAACTGGACCGCCGTGTCGGCGAACGCCTCGGCGAAGACCTTCTCGACCCGCTCGTCGACCTCGCGCACGATGTCGAGCAGGTCGCGCTTCGACGCCTTCAGGTCCTCGAGCTGGGTGGTGAGGAAGGTGTGGCGCTCCTCGAGGGCGGCGTACTCCTCCAGGGCGAGGGGGTTGATCCGTCCGAGTGCCGAGAGCTTGCGCTCCGCCGACCGCAGCCGCTTCTCCTGCTCGGCGCGCACGAACGGCACGGGATCCGCCGCCTCCATCGCCGCGCGCTCGTGCTCAGGGGCCGCGGGGTCGACGACGACGGGCACCATGCGTTCGGGTCCGTACTCCTCGATCAGCACCTCGGGGTCGGTGCCGAGCTCCTCGACGGCGCGCATCTCGAGCTGCTCGATGCGCAGGCGCTGCTGGGCGCGGGCGACCTCGTCGCGGTGGACCGAGTCGGTGAGCTGGCGCAGCTCCTCCTGCAGCACCGCCATCTCCCGCCGTACGACCGCGAGATCGGCCTCGCGCTGCGTGCGCGCCGCCTCAGCCCGCTGCCGGTGCTCGTCGGCGCGCTCGGCCGCCACCCCCAGCTGCTTCGCCGCGTAGGCAGCGCCGACGCGCACCGCCTCGGCCACCTGCGCCTCACGCTCACGACGTTCGAGGCGCGCGGCCTGCTTCGCCCGGGCGGCGAGCTCGGCGACGGCCGACGCCTCGAGGGCGTCACCGCGGTCCTTGAGGGCCCGGGCCCGCTCCTCGCGGGTGCGCAGCCCCAGTCGGACCTCCATCTCGTGGGTGCGGGCGGTGGTCGCGGCTGCGTCGAGGCGGTCGCGCTCCCCCGTGTCGACATCCTCGTCGGAGTCGCCCGCCTGGGCCGCCGCCTCCAACCGGGCGATGAGCTCGTCACGCTCGGAGACGTTGGCCACCAGGGTCAGCTCGGCCGTCGCGATGGCGGTCGAGGTGCGCTCGGCCTCGTTGCGCGCGCTGCGGGCCGCCACGCCGAGCGAACCGAGCTTCTCGGCGACGGCCGACATCCGGGCGTCGGAGTCGTGCAGCCGCTCGAGCGCGGCCTCGACGGCCTGGGCGGCCTCGGTGGCGGCGCGCTGGGCGGTCGCCAGGGCGAACCGGGACTGTTCCCCGCGGTGGGTCGCCTCGGTGACCTCCTCGCGGGCGGCGTCGAGCGCCGCCTGGATCTCCAGCAGGCTGGGAGCGGCGGCGCTGCCCCCCCGCACCCACCCGGGGGCCAGCACGTCGCCGTCAGGGGTGACCGCGGTGAGGCCGTCGCCGCGCCGGACCAGGTCGGCCGCCGCCCCCGTGTCGGGCACGAGCGTGACCCGGTCGAGCAGGTGCTCCACGGCCGGGCGCAGGGTGTCGGGGCAGGTGACGACCTCCCGGGCCCAGCGGACCCCATCCGGCAGCGAGGGCCACGACGAGGGGTCGGGCAGGAGGGCGGTCGACCCGACGAGCATGGCGGCCCGACCGAGGTCGTCGCGGCGCAGCGCCGCCAGCGCCTCGACGGCGCCGTCGAGCGTGCCGAGCGCGAGCGCGTCGGCCGCCCAGCCGAGGGCGGCGGCGACGGCCGCCTCGTGACCGGCATCGACCTGCACCAGCGCGGCGACCGACCCGGCGACGGTATGGCGCTCGTCGTGCGCGGCCAGCAGCGCGGCCGCCCCGTCCTTCCGGCGCAGGCTCATCTCGAGGGCGCCGATGCGGGCGGCCCCCGACTGACGGTCGCGCTCGGCGGTGCGCTCGGCCTCACGCAGCTCCTCGACCTCGATCTCGAGGCGCTCGTGCTCGGCGGCGGCCGCCTCGTAGACGGCGTCGAGCCCCTCCTCGCCCTCCTCCTCGACGGCGATCGACGCCTCGAGCGCGGCGAACTCCTGCTCGGCCTCGGCGGCCCGCGCCGTCGAGGCCGCGACGGCGGCGCGGAGCCGGCCGATCTCGGACTGGCCGGCCTCGATGCGCGAGGCCTTGGCCCCGACCTGCCCCTGCAACCGGGCCAGCCCCTCGCGGCGGTCGGCCACGGCCCGGGTGACGCGGGCCAGCCGCTGCTGCTCGGCGACGTAGCGCTGCTCGGCTTCCCCCCGGGCGACGACGGCCGCCTCGAGGGCGGACTGGGCCGCGGTGATCTCCTCGACCAGCGCGGCGTGCTGGGTCCGGAGCTCGGCCGCCTGGGCCCGGAGCTGCTCGGGGTCACGGCCCGAGCCCCCACCGTCGTCGCCGGCGTCCTGCGACAGCAGGCGTACCCGGTCGGCGGCGACGGTGCGGGTGGCCGACAGGCGCTCGGTGATGCGGGAGAGGGAGTAGAAGCGGTCCTGCGCCCGCGAAAGCTCGGGGCGAGCGGCGTCGGCGTCGAGCTCGAGCCGGGCGAGGCGGTCCGCCAACGCGGTGAGGTGGGTCTCGACCTCCGTGCGCCGGGCCAGGAGCGCGGTCTCGTCGGCCACCTCCTGCTCGACGGTCGACGTCAGCTGGACCAGGTCGTCGGCGAGCAGCCGCAGCCGGGCGTCGCGGGCGTCGGCCTGCACGACGGCAGCGCGGCGGGCGGTCTCGGCCTGCCGACCGAGCGGCCCGAGCTGGCGGCGGATCTCCGAGGTGAGGTCACCGACGCGCAGGAGGTTGGCCTCCATCGACTCGAGCTTGCGCAACGCGCGCTCCTTGCGCTTGCGGTGCTTGAGGACCCCGGCCGCCTCCTCGATGAAGCCGCGCCGCTCCTCGGGGGTGGCTCGCAGCACGGTGTCGAGCTGCCCCTGGCCGACGATGACGTGCATCTCGCGGCCGATGCCGCTGTCGGAGAGCAGCTCCTGCACGTCGAGCAGGCGGCAGCTCGTGCCGTTGATCGCGTACTCCGAGCCGCCGTTGCGAAACATCGTGCGCGAGATCGTCACCTCGGTGTAGTCGATCGGCAGGGCACCGTCGGTGTTGTCGATCGTCAGGGTCACCTCCGCGCGCCCGAGCGGCGCCTTGCCCGAGGTGCCGGCGAAGATGACGTCTTCCATCTTGCCGCCGCGCAGGGTCTTGGCCCCCTGCTCCCCCATCACCCAGGCGAGCGCGTCGACGACGTTCGACTTGCCCGAGCCGTTGGGCCCGACGATGCAGGTGATGCCGGGTTCGAGCCGCAGGGTCGTCGCGGAGGCGAAGGACTTGAAGCCCTTCAGCGTCAGGCTCTTGACGTACACGAGCGGGGGAGGCCTTCCTGCAGGGGGCGAAAAGGGCAGTGATCAGGGGTGATCGGGGGGTGATCGGGGGGTGATCGGGCGGGCCGGCAGGCGCCCGTCAGGTGTCGCCACCCTACCGGCGGGCACGGCGGGCACCGGTCAGGTGAGGCTCCCGCGTGGTGCGAGTGACGGGTGCGCCGTACGGGGCGCCTGGGTCGCATGGGACTCGTGACCCAGACGCCTTGTTGCTCCCCATGTGCCCGTAGTTCGACCTGGAAGGGCACAGGCGGAGCAACAAGGAGACGGGCCGGGCCCGGCCGGATGGCGGCGACGGCGGAGGAAGGCTACGTTCGACGTCACCCGATCGGAGGCCTTTCACATGAAGCGCAGCACCCTCGTCGTCGGCGCCCTCGCCGCCGCCCTCGCCGCTCCCGCGGCCCTCACCACCCCCGCGGCCCTCGCCACCCCTGCGGGCGCGCAGGACGCGGCGAGTCCACGGGGGACAGCCCCGAAGTCGCCCGTCGCCGTCGGCACGGGAGGCGCGGTGGCCAGCGTCGACGCCGACGCCACCCGGGTCGGTCTCGACGTGCTCCGCGCGGGAGGCAACGCCGCCGACGCGGCGGTCGCCACCGCCGCGGCCCTCGGGGTCACCGAGCCCTTCTCGTCGGGCATCGGCGGTGGCGGCTTCCTCGTCTACTACGACGCCGCCAGCAAGAAGGTGAGCACCATCGACGGGCGGGAGGCGGCCCCGGCGACCTTCACGTCGTCCACCTTCACCAAGGCCGACGGCACCCCCCTCGACTTCGCGACGACCGTCTCCTCCGGACTGTCGGTCGGGGTGCCCGGCACCCCGGCCCTGTGGGACGTCGCGGCGAAGACGCTCGGGACGCGGCCGCTGGCCGAGCTGTTGCGCCCGGCCGAGCAGCTGGCCCGCACGGGCTTCGTCGTCGACGACACCTACCGCCAGCAGACGCTCGACAACGCCGCCCGCTTCGCCGGCTTCCCCGCGACGGCTCAGGTCTTCCTCCCCGGGGGCAAGGCGCCGCAGGTGGGCTCGGTCTTCCGCAACCCGCAGATGGCGCGGGCCTACCAGGAGCTGCGCACCAACGGCGTGAAGAGCCTGTACGGCGGGACCCTCGGCGCCGCGATCGTCGCAGCCGCCCGACGGCCGGCCACCACCGGCGGACGCACGGTCTACCCCGGCCAGATCACCCAGGCCGACCTGCGTGCGTATGAAGCCCGCACCCTCGCCCCCACGCACTCCACCTACCGGCAGCTCGACGTCTACGGCATGCCGGTCCCGTCGTCCGGCGGGATCGCCGTCGGCGAGACGCTCAACCTGCTGCGGGCCTACGACGCTCGGACCGGTGACCAGCTGTCCACGGTCGACCAGGTGCAGTACCTCCACCGCTTCAGCGAGGCCACGGCCACCGCCTTCGCCGACCGCAACCGCTGGGTCGGCTCGGTGCCGAACGTCCCCGTCCGGCAGCTGCTGTCTCCCGCGTTCGCCGCGGAGCGCGCGTGCACCCTGTTCGACCCCGCCAAGGCTGCCCCGCGGCCTCTGCCGTTCGGCCAGCCCGACGGCAGCTACTCCTGCAACGGCGCTGCCGGCGTGCAGCTCGCTGCCCGTGACGACCACGGCACCAGTCACCTGACGGTGGCCGACCGCTGGGGCGACGTCGCGTCGTACACCCTCACGATCGAGCAGACCGGAGGCTCGGGCATCACCGTCCCGGGATACGGCTTCCTGCTCAACAACGAGCTGACCGACTTCGACTTCGTCCCGTTGACCCCCGGCGTGACCGACCCCAACCTTCCCGGCCCGGGCAAGCGGCCTCGCTCGTCGATGAGCCCCACGATCCTCACGCGGAACGGTCGGGCCGTACTGGGCCTCGGCTCCCCCGGCGGCGCGACGATCATCACCACCGTGGCCCAGGTCATCACGGGCTACCTCGACCGCGGTCTCCCTCTCCTCGGCGCCATCGCCGCTCCGCGGATCTCGTCGCGCAACGGGGTGGAGCAGGCCGAGCCGGCGCTGCTCGACAGCCCCACCGGGGCGGGCCTGCAGTCGCTGGGCCACCAGTTCTCGTCGACACCGGAGATCGGAGCCGCCACCGGGATCGTGCTGCGTCCGGACGGCACCTTCACGGCCGCCGCCGAACCGGTCCGACGGGGTGGTGGCTCAGCCGGGGTCGTCAACCCGACCCCCTGACCCTCTCCCCGCCCCGACGGGCCGCCCCGCGGACCCCCACCAGGCAGAAGCGTGCGAAGCGCACGATCTGCACCGGTACGGAGCGACCTCCGAGAGCATCTGCCTCGAGGTGTGCGGCCCCTCCTCCTACTGACGCGTCGCGTCGGCGATCGCGGTGTGGTGGCGGATGACCTCCTCCACCACGAACGCGAGGAACTTCTCGGCGAAGACGGGATCGAGGCCGGAGTCCTCGGCCAGCAGCCGCAGGCGCTGGATCTGCTCCTCCTCGCGGCCGGGGTCCGCGGGCGGAAGGTTCTCGTGCGCTTTGAGGATCCCGACCTTCTGGGTCGCCTTGAAGCGCTCAGCGAGCAGGTGGATCAGGGCCGCGTCGATGTTGTCGATGCTGCGGCGAAGGGCGGAGAGCTCGGGTGGGACGTCGGTCAGGTCGGAGTGCGGGGACGACACCCGACCAGACTAGACGGGCGGGCCCGGCTCACGCCGTTTCCGGCCAGGGGGTGGGTCATCGCGTGCGAGGCTGCCTCCATGACGGCACCCCATGCACTCCGACCCGGCTGGATGCTCGACGAGGTCGCGAGCGCCGGGCGGGAGAACCTCGACGCGGCGCACGTCGAGCGCTACGACGTCATCGAGGACGCCGGGGCCCACGCCGAGGTCGAGACGCTGCGCGGCCTGGGGCTGGGCACGGACGCCGTGGTGGTGGAGATCGGTGCGGGCACAGGTCAGTTCGCGATGGCCGTCGCCGGCGCCTGCGCACGCGTCATCGCGGTCGACGTCTCGACGCCCATGCTCACCCGACTGCGCACCAAGGTCGCGTCGTGCGCGAACATCGAGGTCCGCGAGGGTGGTTTCCTCACCTACGAGCACGAGGGTGACCCGGCCGACGTCGTCTACACGAGATACGCCCTCCACCACCTTCCGGACTTCTGGAAGGCGGTCGCACTGGCCCGGATACACGACATGCTCCGCCCCGGCGGGCTCCTGCGGGTGTGGGACGTCGTCTACAGCTTCTCGCCCCGGGAGGCGGATGAGGTGCTCGAGGCCTGGTGCTCGACCGGTGGAGCCGACGGGGACGCCGGCGCCTGGAGCCGTGCCGACTACGAGGAGCACGTGAGGGACGAGCACTCCACCTACAGCTGGCTCTTCGAGGCGATGTGCCGCGAGGTCGGGTTCACCATCGAGGAAGCCGACTACTCCGCCGACCGGATGTTCGCCCAGTACGTGCTCCGCCGCGCCTGAGCCCTGCCACCTCCCTTGCGTCCGCGTCGAGGAGGGCTGGAGACCTCCGCGACGCGGACGCAACGGCAGTGACGCTACGCCGGGCGGGAGAGCGAGAGGGCGAAGTCGCCCGCGTCGTCGGTCCACCAGTGGATCAGCTCGAGCCCGGCGGTGGCCAGCTCGGCCTCCACCCCCTCGAGGCGGAACTTCGCCGAGATCTCGGTGCGCATCTCCTCGCCCTGGGCAAAGGCCACCCGCAGGTCGAGGTCGCGCACGTGCACCTGCTGGTCGCGCACCGACACCAGGCGCATCTCGATCCACTCGTGCTCCGCGTCCCACACGGCACGATGGGCGAACGACCGCTCGTCGAAGTCGGCCCCCAGGCTGCGGTTGATCACCCGGAGGACGTTGCGGTTGAACGCCGCAGTCACGCCGCGCGAGTCGTCGTAGGCGGCGACCAGCCGGTCGACGGGCTTGACCAGGTCGGTGCCGAGGAGCAGGAACCCGTCGTCACCCAGCAGGCCTCGCACGTCGGTGAGGAAGGAGGCCCTCGCAGCGGGGTCGAGGTTGCCGATCGTCGAGCCGAGGAAGGCCACGAGCTGGCGCGGTCGTCGGGGCACGTCGGGCAGGTGCCGCTCGAAGTCGCCGACCTCGGGCGCCACCTCGAGCCCCGGGAACTGCGCCACCACCACCGGTGCCGCTTCGGTCAGCACGACCGGGTCGACGTCGAAGGGGACGAACCGGGTCAGGGTGCCGGCCTCGCGCAGGGCCTGCAGCAGCAGCTGCGTCTTCTCCGACGTGCCGCTGCCGAGCTCGACCAGCGTCTCGGCACCGGTGGCGGCCGCGATCTCGTGGGCCCGCTCGACGAGGATCGCCCGCTCGGCCCGCGTGGGGTAGTACTCCTCCAGCCGGGTGATCTCGTCGAAGAGCTCACTCCCCCGGCCGTCGTAGAAGTACTTCGGCGGCAGCACCTTGGGCGTGAGCTGCAGGCCCGCGCGCACGTCGACGGCCATCTGCTCGGAGAGCTCGTCGGGGTCGAGGTGCACAGCGAGCTCGAGCTCGGCGTCACTGCGACCGTCGAGGTCTTCGGCGAGCTCGGCTCCCGGTCCACTCGGCGCGAAAGCGTTGGTGCTGCTCATGGTTCAGGCCTCCAGGGCACTCACGGCGACCCCGCTGGGGGTCACCTCGACACGGTGGTGGTCGGGCACGTCGACCCAGCGCGGGTCGTCGTCCCAGGGCTCGCTGGCGACCGCCACGCCGTCGTCGAGCACGAGATAGCTCAGGCCGTCTCCCCAGGTGACGCCGAGCACGCGCTCGCCGTCGGTGAGCAGGAGCGACAGGTGGGCCGCGGGGTCGAGCCGCGCGACGTCGCGCACCGTCTGCGCCACGTGGTCGGGCCCCAGCGCAAGCACATGGGCGGCGAGCAGGGCGGAGTCGACCGCCGACTCGATGTCGTGCCGTGCCGGGAGCACCGAGCGGTCGACCCGGCCGTTGTGCGAGACCAGCCAGTGCCCGTCGGTGAAGGGGGCGGCGGCGCTCTCGTCGAGCGGCATCCCGACGGTCGCCGAACGGACTGCGGCCAGGACGGCGCCCGACCTCAGCACCGGGGCGACCGACGCGAAGGACGGGTCACCCCACAGCGGCTTGGCCGACCGCCAGCGCGCCGGCCGGGTGGGGTCGGGGGCGTGGGACGAGTAGAACCCGACGCCCCACCCGTCGGCGTTGACCAGGCCACGGCGCTGGCGGCGCGGCTGGTACGACTGGCGCAGCAGGCCGTGCTCCGGCTCCAGCACGAGCTGCGCCAGCGACCGGGGCGAGCCCAGCCAGGCGAGGTGGCGGCACACGGCGTCAGACCCTCCCCGTGGTCGGGTCGGGGTCGCGCCGTCGCTCACGACCAGCGCCACCAGCACGACCGACGGTGCCGGCGCTCAGGTCGGAGGAGCGCGGCTCGTCCCAGGCCAACCGCAGTCCGGTGAAGATCTGGCGCCGGACCGGCAGGTCCCAGTTGCGGAAGGACGGGCGGATGCTCGCCCCACCGACGGCCCAGGACCCACCGCGCAGCACGCGGAAGTCGCCGCCGAAGAACGGAGCCGAGTACGCGGCATACAGCATGGGGGTGAAGCCGGGCCAGGGCTCGAAACCCGACGAGGTCCACTCCCAGACGTCGCCGATCATCTGCTCGACGCCGTAGGCGGAGGCGCCGGCGGGATAGGCACCGACCGGGGCAGGGCGCAGCGCCTCGCCACCGAGGTTGGCGAGGGCGGGCGTCCACTCGGTGTCGCCCCAGGGCCAGCGTCGGCGCCGTCCGAGGACGGGGTCCCACACGCAGGCCATCTCCCACTCCTGCTCGGTGGGCAGCCGCCCACCGGCCCACGTGGCGAACGCCTCCGCCTCGAAGAAGCTCACGTGCTGCACCGGCTCGTCGGGGGGCAGCTCCTCGACCACACCGAACCGTCGTCGCGAGCCGTCCCCGAACCAGAAGAGCGGCTCGGAGAGGCCGGCCCCGACCCGATGGGCCCACCCGCGCTCCGACCACCACCGCGGCTGCTCGTATCCCCCGGCGTCGACGAAGCGCTGCCAGTCGGCGTTGGTCACCGGCACGCGGCCGATGCGGAAGGACGGCACGTCGACGGTGTGCGCGGGCCTCTCGTTGTCGAGGGACCAGGGCTCATCGACCGCGTCGACCCCGAGGGTGAACGGCCCTCCGGGCACCAGAACCGAACCCTCACGGGTGGCCCCCGACGGCATCGGTCGACCCACCGGCAGGACCGCCCGGGCGCCGAGGACGGGGGCCCCGTCTCGCAGCTGGTGGGTCGCGAGCATCGTCTCGACGTGCTGCTGCTCGTGCTGCTCGACCATGACGTGCGTGAAGAGGTCGTCGTCCTCGTCAACGGCCGCCAGGGCGTCGAGCACGCGGGAGCGCACGTCACCGAGGTAGGCCCGCGACTCCTGCGCCGTCAGCAGCGGCAGCGTCGCCCGGACCGCCCGGGGCTGCTCGAAGGCGTCGTACAGCCGCTCGATGCCGGCGGCCAGCAGCCCCTGGGCCGCGGCGTCACCGCCCCGCAGCAGCCAGAGGTCCTCCTGCTGCCCGATGTGCGCGAGGTCCCAGACGAGCGGGCTCATCAGCGGGCTGTGCTGGGCGGTGAGCTCGCGCTCGTCGACGTCAGTCAGCCACGCCGTACGACGTCGCGCGGCCTCGAGTCCCGCGGCCACGTCGGCCGCGTCGGGGCGGGTGGCAGCAGGGCGGGGGGAGTCGACGGTGGTCATCGGGCCGCACCCCCCGTGGCCAGCTCGCCGTCGAGGGCGAGGGCGAGGGTGAGGTCGAGGTCGTCGTCGTCGTCGGTGCGCGCGTGCTCCGCAAGGACCGCAAAGGGGCCCGACCGCTCGATCTGTGCGCGCAGCTCGCTACTGGGGGTGCGGCCCGAGGCGACGAGCTCGGCCAGCTCGCCCACCGGGGACGACAGCCCGGCCGGCACCCGGCGGGCGGCGACGTCGAGACAGGTCTCGAGGGCCCGGCGCACGGCCGGGTCACCCGGGCCGAGGCGGGCTGCTGCCTCCCAGGCCTCGGCCACCGGCGCGCACGCCTCGCGGGCGACCCCGGCCGCGACCGGGTCGTCGAGCAGCACCGTCGCGACCGCCGCGGCGGCCGGCCACCAGCGGGCGGGCATCGCGTCGAGGCAGCGCAGCTCGAGGTAACCGCGCGGGCGCACGGGCGGGAACAGGGTGCTGAGGTGGTAGTCGACGTCTCGGGCCGTGGGCGACCGATGCAGCCCGCCGTCACCGCGCAGCCACTCCTCGAGGCTCACGCGACGGGTCAGGGCCGTCATCGCCTCGCCCTCGTGCGCGGCCGGTACGAGCAGGAGCGGGGCCCGGAGGGCGTAGTCGACCCACTCTGCCACCGGGTCACCGGAGCGCACAGGGTCGGTGCGGCCGTGGTCGATGCCGTCCCAGGTGCCCTGTCTCATGGAGTGCCACCCGGAGGTGCGACCCCCGAGCCAGGGCGACGTCGACGTCAGCGCGACGAGCACCGGGACGAGGGAGCGGGCGAGCTCCATCCGGTCGTGCCAACCGGCCGCCGGGCCCGCGTCGAGGTTGACCTGCAGCGCAGCGGTCGAGGTCATCATCGCCAGGCCCGAACCCCCCGTGCTCAGGTGCTCGAAATGCCGCTCCATGGCGGCGTACCGGGCCCCGGGGTTGACCCGCCGGGAGGGGCGCGCGGGGTCGCTGCCCAGGGCGGCGAGCCCGAGACCGATCTCGGCCGCGTGGGCGCGCAGCACGCGCTCGTCGCGCAGGAGGGCACCGACCGCACTCGTGACGTCGGGCCGCGGTGGGGTGGAGAGCTCGACCTGACCACCCGGCTCGAGGGTCACGCTGCTGCCGCCCGGGAGCGTCGCCCCCGCCCTGACCGCGGCGACCAGCTCGAGCACCCGGCTCCACGGCGGCCGGGTGGCGGGATCGACCAGGTCGACCAGGTGCAGCTCGAGCTCCAGCCCGACCTGCCCGAGCGGGCCGTCGCGGAGCGCGCCGGCGGAGATCCGCTCACGGGCCGCCGAGACGGGGTCCGGGCCGAGCGTGTCCAGCGGGTCGATCGTGTCGCGTGAGGCGACACCGGTGCATGCGGTCATGGGTCGTGGCCCCTTCCAGGTCCGGACCGGTCGCCGGGGCGACCGCGGGTCTTCGTGGGGCGGTCGAGCGTGACCGTCCTCGCAGCCGGCCGTCAGCAGCGCCGGGGCGCCACGTCAGGGCCGTAGATCTGTCGTGCGTGCCCAAGCCTTACCCATGGCACCGACATCGCCAACCCCCTTTCGGTCCGGGAGGCCGATCGTTGCCCTCACGTAAGGTCGCGTTCACCAGCTCCCTGTCACCGGACGGGTCGTCGCGAGCCGCCTGCGGGACGACCCTTCCGGGGTTGGCCCCGTCGCGTCACTTGTTGTCAGGTCAACGTCTCGTCGCCTCACTTCTCGAGGAAACCCGTCACCCCGGGTCGGGCACTGCCCCACTGAGCCACCGCTGCCGTCACCGTCCCGGGTCTCCCGGCGGGCACCGGCGACTGCGCGAGCTGCGCGATCAGGGCATCGAGGGCCTCACCGGGGCCCTGGGCGACCACCTCCACCCGGCCGTCGGCCAGGTTGCGGGCGTGGCCCACCAGCCCGAGCTCGAGCGCCCGAGACCTCGTCCACCACCGGAACCCGACCCCCTGGACCTCACCCCGGACGTAGACGGTGACGCGCTCCATAACCGTTGACCCTAAACGGACGGCGAGCCGCCCGCGAGCCTCCCCGACCTGCCCGCCCGGCCCGCCTATCGTCGGTCAGGAGCCGAGGGAAGGGTGACAGGTGTCGACGTACGACCGGTCCGTCGGGGTGGCCCCGCGGCCGACACCCCTCTCACGCCCGACCGCCCACGTGGCTGGACCCGAGGGGCTCACTCACGGTGACCCGAGCCGTCGGGGGGCGAGCGGCCACCTCGCTGGCCTCGACGGCCTGCGCGCCCTCGCCATCGCCGCGGTCGTGCTCTTCCACCTCGACCCCTCGTGGCTGCCGGGTGGCTTCCTCGGGGTCGATGTCTTCTTCGTCGTCTCGGGCTTCCTCATCACGACCCTGCTCGTGCGCGAGGCCGAGACGTCGGGGGCCGAGGGCTCGCCCCGCATCCGCCTGCGCCGCTTCGCGACCCATCGTGCGCGCCGCCTGCTGCCGGCCCTGGTCGCCTGCCTGACGGTCAGCACCATCGTCGCCCGGGTGGTGCACCCCGACCTGCTGGTCGACGTCGGCCGCGAGGTGCTTGGCGCCCTCACCTTCACGACCAACTGGGTCGAGATCACCGCGGGGTCGAGCTACTTCGACCAGACCGCCCCCCAGCTCTTCATGAACCTGTGGTCGCTGGCCGTCGAGGAGCAGTTCTACCTCGTCTGGCCGCTCGCGGTGCTGGGGCTGGTGCTCGCCGTACGGCGTCCGTCGGTGCGGGCCGCCGTGGCGCTCGCCCTCGGCCTCGCCTCCACCGCCCTGATGGCGCTGCTCGTCACGCAGGTGGGACCCGGTGGCGACGCCACCCGCGTCTACTACGGCACCGACACCCACCTCGTGGGTCTCATGCTGGGGGCTGCGCTCGCGTTCACCTACGCGGCGCCCGGCCACGGTGTCCTCGGCAGCGACCGCTGGCGGTCGCTGCGCCAGCCCTCGCTGGTCGTCTCCGCTGCCGGCCTGGGGGCGCTGATGTGGGGGGGCGGCGAGAGCAGCGGTCTGACCTTCCGCGGCGGTATCGCCCTCGGGTCCCTGGCAACAACCGTGCTGCTCGCCGGGCTGCTGCCGACCCGCCCGGCCGGCAGCGCGCCGGAGCCCTCGCGCTGGCGGCTGCTCATGGACTCCCCCGCCCTCGGGTGGGTGGGCCGGCGGTCCTACGGCATCTACCTCTGGCACTGGCCGGTCATCGTCATCATCGGTCTCGACCAGCCCACCGCCCCGGGCACGACGGCGCACCTGCTCTCGCGGGCGTGGGCGGTGCTCGTCACCCTGGCGCTGGCCGACCTGTCCTACCGCTTCCTCGAGGCGCCAGTGCGGCTGTGGGGTTTCGGCGGCGTGGGGCTCATGCTCCTGCGGGGGCTGTTCTCCCCCTTCACCCGCATCCCGCGGGTGGTCGTGGGCACCAGCGCCATATTGCTGGCGCTCGCGGTCGGCGTCGTCGTCACCGCACCCGACCGCACGCAGACCCAGGCGATGCTCGAGGCCAACCAGCAGGCCGCAGACTCGGCGTCGGGCGCCCCCGCGACGCCGGGACTGCGCCTGCCCTCCCTCGGCGGGTCGGGGTCCGCAGCGCGGCCCACCGCCCCTGCGACCACGTCGCCCGCCCCACCGTCGGCTTCGGCCACGACCACCGCACCCGGCACGCCTGCCCCCGGGGTGCCGGCGACGGCCTCGCGTGCCGAGCTGGCCGCGTACGCGATGCCGTCGGGCGCCGAGATGGACATCTTCGGCGACAGCATCGTCGTCGCCAGCATCAACGCCCTGCAGTACTACTTCCCGGGTATCCGCTCCGACGCCCGCTCCAACCGCCAGTGGTCGGACGGCCTGGTCCAGGTCGGCGCGCACGCGGGCGACCTGCGCCGTGCCGTGGTCGTCGACTTCGGCACCAACGCGGGCGTCGACGAGGTCGCGGCCAGGCGGGTGCTCGACCTCATCGGCCCGAAGCGCATGGTGGTCCTCGTGACCATCTACGGCCGGGCGACGTGGATCGACTCGGCCAACGCCGCTCTCGCGCGCCTCGCGGCCGGGCGCAGCAACGTCGCGATCGCCGACTGGCACGGCGCCATCTCGGCCCATCCCGAGCTGCTGCAGTCCGACGGCATCCACCCCGGCATCACCGGCGCGCACCTCTTCGCCAAGACCGTCCGCAGCGCCCTCGCCCAGCTCAGCGAGCGGCACACCGGCAAGAAGGTCGTGCTCAAGGAGCTGCCGTCCTGGTGAGCCCGCTCGCCCGCGGACCTTCGTCGCAGGCCGCCTGCCACGAAACGGCCGGCTGCTGCGTCTTGGAGGTATGAAGGCGATCGTGGAGCAGGACCACGCACTCACCCCGTTCCTGCACGAGCACCACGTCTCGTTGTTCCGCACCGCTCTGCTGCTCACCGGCGACAGCGTCAGCGCCGAGGAGCTGCTCCAGGACACCCTCGTGCGGCTCCTGCCCCGCTGGGACCGCGTCGAGCAGGCCGACCGACCCGTCGCCTACGTCCGCCGGGCCTTGACCAACGCCTTCATCAGCAACCGCCGCCGCGGGCACCACCACCGCACTGTGCCGCTGGTGCGCCTCGCGGAGGCGGCCGAGGGGCACCGGCCGCTCGATACCACCCATGACCGCAGCGTGCTGTGGCCGGCCCTGCTTGCTCTGCCCGAGCGCCAGCGCGCCGCCATCGTGCTGCGCTACTACGACGACCTCCCCGACGCAGAGATCGCCGATGCCATCGGCTGCCGCCCCGTCAGCGTGCGCAGCCTCGTCAGCCGCGCAATGGGCGCCCTGCGCTCGACCCTCGACCCGACCCGACCCGAGGTGTCCTCATGACCCCCCCGCCCACACCGACCCCACCGACCACACCGACCACACCGAAGGCCCCCCGTCGGCCGACGCGGCCCCGCCGGCCGGGTTGGAGGCCAGGGTGCGCACCCTGCTGCGCGCCGCGGCCGAGGAGACCCCCGTCCCGCCCGGCCTCGAGGTGCGCCTTCTCGAGCGGGTCGGGGCTCCCACGACCCGCAGCGAACGCCGGGCGCCGCCACCTGACGCCGTACGACGCACCGGCCGTCGGCCCGTCTGGCTCGCGCCCGCTGCAGCCGCGGCAGCCGCCCTCCTCGTCATCGGGTCTGCCACGTGGGCGACCCGGCAGAGGAACCGTCCGGAGGTCGCCGGTCCGACCGGGGTCGTCACCGGGGTAGGCACCGTGCCTTGGGACGCGAGCGCCATGGAGCGGGTCGACGGGCTCCTCGACACTCCCTCCGACCTCCCGTGGGCTGACCCGCGGGCGGGGACCCCCGACTGCACCTCAGCCGACCTTCGGGTCGTCTCCACGCGCTCCACCGGGTCCGATGCGCTCAACCCGACCTTGCTGACCACCCAGGTCGGCGTGCAGTCGGTCAGTACGAGCCCCTGCACAGTGGACAACCGCGGTCAGACGACGGTGCTGGGCCCCGACGGGGCGGTGATCGCCCCTTCGGTCGGTGGTGGTTCTGGAGGGCGGAGTGCGACCGGTGCGGGGTCCGGAGGGCTGGCCATCAGGAGCGTTCTCGTCCCGGCCGGACACGTCATCCACCTGCAGGTGGCCTGGTGGGACGAGCTGCAGGGCGTCCACCCCACCGCCCTGCGACTCAACGTGGGCCCGGGAGGGGCATCGGGTTCCACACTGTCCGTAGACGTCAGCGGCGTGACCCTTCCCACCCCGGGCCGCACCTCGGACGTCGCCCCTGGCGGTGTCCCCGAGGCGGATCGACGGTCCTCGTGGAATGTCACGTCGATCGCCGCGCCAGGGACCCTCTCCTCCCTCACGGCCGAGACCGTGGCTCTGGCCGGGGGGTGGTTCGGACCGGGCCCGACCGCGGCGAGCCTGCGGCTGACGAACGACTCGGGCACGGCGGTCTCGCTGCGTCCCTGCCCCGACCTGCTGGTGAGATCGGAGTCCCTGGAGCCCTCCGCCAACCGCACCCTGCGCGGTCCCCTCGAGTGCGGCCTCGCACCGGCGTCGATCCAGCCCGGTGACCAGCTCGAGATCGAGCTGCTACCTCCGGGCGGAAACGCCTCGACACCGGGGGCCGTCGGCTCCTCACCCGACACCTGGAAGCCGATGACCGCCCAGCTGGCCCGGGGTGACGACGTCGTCACCGCCACCAGTGTCATCGGGTAGGCGGTCACCTCCGTCCCCGGTCCCCGGGCGTGGCTCCGTCCGACGGTCAGGCCTGACCGCCGGACCGTCGACGTGACGCCGTACGCGTCGTGCCTGCGGATCGCGGGTAGTGACGGGACGACGGCGATCGGCGCCGACGGAACTGGAGCACCATGAAGGCACTGACCTGGCAGGGCAAGCGCGACGTGAGGGTCGAGGAGGTCCCCGACCCACGGATCGAGCTGCCCACCGACGCGGTGGTGAGGGTCACGTCGACCGCCATCTGCGGGTCGGACCTGCACCTCTACGAGGTGCTCGGCGCCTACCTCACCCCCGGTGACATCCTCGGCCACGAGACGATGGGGATCGTCGAGGCGGTGGGCGCCGACGTCACCCACATCAAGCCCGGCGACCGGGTCGTCGTCCCCTTCAACATCTCGTGCGGCTCGTGCTGGATGTGCTTGCGCGGCCTCTTCGCCCAGTGCGAGACCACGCAGGTGCGCGAGCAGGGCAAGGGGGCCTCGCTCTTCGGCTACACCTCGCTGTACGGCGCCGTGCCCGGCGGGCAGGCGGAGTACCTCCGGGTGCCCCAGGCCCACTTCGGCCCGATCAAGGTGCCCGAGGGACCGTCGGACCAGCGCTTCCTCTACCTGTCCGACATCCTGCCCACGGCCTGGCAGGCCGTGGCCTACGCCGACGTGCCGAAGGGCGGCACCATCGCCGTCGTCGGTCTCGGGCCGGTCGGCCAGCTGGCCACCCGCATCGCGCGCCACCTGGGCGCCGGGCGGGTCATCGGTGTCGACCTCGTGCCCGAGCGGCTGGCCCTGGCCGCCGCCCACGGCGTCGAGACCCTCGACCTGCGCACCGTCGACGACGTCGCCTCGGCGCTCATCGAGATGACCGGTGGCCGCGGGCCCGACGGCGTCGTCGAGGCCGTCGGTATGGAGGCGCACGGCTCCACCTTCGCCAAGACCGCCCAGGCCGCGGTGGGCCTGCTGCCCGATGCGCTCGCCAAGCCCCTGATCGACACCATCGCCATCGACCGGCTGACCGCCCTCAAGGCCTGCCTCAAGGGCGTGCGCCGTGGCGGCACGGTCTCGATCTCCGGTGTCTACGGCGGAGAGGTCGATGCCCTGCCGCTGATGGAGATGTTCGACCGCGGCATCCAGCTGCGGATGGGCCAGTGCCACGTCAAGCGCTGGATCGACGACATCCTCCCGCTGGTGCTCGACGACAGCGACCCGCTCGGCACCGAGAAGCTGGCCACCCACGTGCTGCCGCTCGACCACGCCCCCGGCGCCTACGAGATGTTCCAGAAGAAGTCCGACGGGTGCCTCAAGGTCGTGCTCACCCCGTGACCGCCTCGAGTCCGCAGACCCCCCGCGTCGTCATCGTCACCGGGGCCTCGAGCGGCATCGGCCGGGCCACGGTGGCCCGGCTCCGGGCCCGGGGCGACCACGTCGTCCTCGCGGCCCGATCCGAGGCGGGGCTGCGGGCCGCCGAGCTCGAGACCGACGGTCTCGGCGAGGCGGGGATGGGCGGCGCGGCGCTCGTCGTGTCGACCGACGTCTCCGACCGTGACGCGGTGGCCGCGCTCTTCACGGCGGCCCGGGCCCGCTTCGGGCGCGTCGACGCCGTGGTGCACAGCGCCGCGGTGCTGGCCTACGGCCGCTTCGAGGACGTGCCGCCCGAGGTCTTCGAGCAGACCCTGCAGGTGACGCTGGTCGGCACCGCCAACGTGGCGCGGGCGTCGTTGCGGGAGTTCGGTGCTCAGGGCGGTGGCTCGCTCGTCGTCGTCGGGTCGCTGCTGGGCAAGATCGCGACGCCGTACATGAGCTCCTACGTCACGGCGAAGTGGGCCGTGCACGGGCTCGTGCGGTGCCTGCAGATCGAGGCGCGCTCGACCCCGGGCGTCGAGGTCAGCCTCGTCTCCCCCGGCGGCGTCGACACCCCGGTCTACCTCCAGGCGGGCACCTACGTCGGGCTGCACGGGCGGCCGCCGCCCCCGGTCGTCACGCCGGAGCACGTCGCCCAGACCATCGTCCACTGCCTCGACCACCCGGAGCGCGACGCCGGGGTCGGGCCGGCCAATCCCCTCACAGTGGCCGGGTTCCGTTTGCTGCCAGGGGTTTTCGACCTGCTCGTCACGCCCCTGATGAAGCTGGGCGGGTTGGGCCGCGAGGCAGTCGCCCCGACGTCGGGCAACGTGCTGGAAGCCACACCCTCGGGTGAGTCCACTCGTGGCGGCTTCGTCGGCACGCGGGCGGCCCAGACCGCGACGATGGCCCTGTCCGTGGGTGGTGCCGCCCTGCTCGCCGTACGACGCCTCGCGCCTCGTGGCCGCGGCCTGGGAAGATGAGGTCGATGACGACCAGCGATGGCGCAGAGGGTCTTTCGGACAAGGGGAACCTCGTCGTCCGGCGCACGGTCAACGCCTCGACCGACGCGGTGTGGGACGTGCTCGCCGACGGGTGGCTCTACGCCACCTGGGTCGTCGGCGCCTCGCGGCTGCGTGACGTCGACGTCACCTGGCCCGCCCCGGGCAGCAGGCTGCACCACTCGGTCGGCCTGTGGCCCGCCGTGATCGACGACCAGACGCAGGTCCTGCGGGCCGAGCCCGGCCACCGGCTTGTGCTGCGGGCCAAGGGATGGCCGATCGGCGAGGCCCTCGTCGACGTGCGGCTGCGCGCCGTGGGAGACGACCGGTGCGAGGTGGCCATGCTCGAGGACGCGGTCAGCGGGCCCGGCCTGGTGATACCGCGGGTGCTGCGGCAGCCCCCGATCGCCGTGCGCAACCGGGAGGCGCTGCACCGTCTCTCGCTGCTGGCAGAGGGTCGCTCGGTCGGGGTGAGCTCGGAGGACACGTCGGAGTAGCCATCGGTCGACACCCTCGACCTCGAGCAACCCTGACCCCGGAGGGGTCACCAGAGCTGGCAGGTCGTCGACCTGTGGTGGCGTCAGTCCTTCGGCAGCAGGCGCGCCCACGCGCTGCGCACCAGAGCCTGGTGCACCATCCGCTTCGGGCCGACGTCGTCGAGAGCCGCGCGGGCGGCGTTCCACCCGCAGGCCCCGTGCACTCCGCCACCGGGGTGGGCGGAGGCGCTCGCGAGCAGGAGCCCCGGGATGGGGGTCTCGGCCCGCCCCAGCCCGGTCGTCGGGCGGAAGACGAGCTGCTGGTGCAACCCCGAAGTGCCCCCGTTGATCGCGCCGAAGGAGAGGTTGGCGTCGTGCTCCTCGAGGTCGGTCGGGGCCTGCACCGTGCGATCGAGGACCGCAGCGCCGAAGCCCGGGGCCACCCGCTCGACCGCCGCCTCCATCCGCTCGACGTGGGCGTCGACCGCCGCGCGGTCCCAGGGCAGCGACCGCGGGACGTGGGTATAGGCCCAGGTCGACTCCGTCCCCGCCGGCGACCGCGTGGCATCCGCCGTCGTCATCTGGCCGAAGAGCAGGAAGGGCCGCTGCGGCACCCGCCCGGTCGTGAGGTCGGCCGCGGTGTCGACGAAGCCGTCGAGGTCGACCCCGAGGTGCACGGTCCCGGCCTTCGCCGCGCCGGGCGAAGTCCACGGCACCGGGCTGCCCAGCGCCCAGTTGACCTTGATCGTGGCCGCGTCCCACTCGAACTTCTCGAGCACCCGCTTGAACGACGCCGGCACGTGCTCGGGCGCCAGCAGGTCGCCGTACAGGGAAGGGGCCGAGACGTCGGCGACGACCGCCCGCCGCGCGCGCACGACCGAGCCGTCGGCGAGCACCACCCCGCGAGCCCGGCCACCCGAGACCTGGATGGAGGTCACGCGGGCGCCCGTCACGACCTCGGCCCCGAGCGACGAGGCCCGGCGGGCGAGGGCCTGGGTCAGCTCACCGGCCCCACCGCGTGGCACCGGGAACCCGACGTCCTGCGCGAGCATGGCCAGCAGCCACCCGAAGAGACCACTGCCGGCACCGTCCGGTGGCAGGTCGCTGTGCATGGCGTTCCCGGTCAGCAGCAGCGGTCCACCGTCGCCGGTGAACTGCTCCTGCCCCAGCCGCCGCACCGAGGTCAGCCCGAGGCGGACCAGATCGAGCACACCGGCCGTGCCGACCTTGCGCAGCAGGCGGGTCACGGGTCGCACCGGGGGGAACGGGGTGAAGAGCGCGTCGAGCACCGGGTCGCGCACCTTCTGCCACTGGGCGAACATGGCCAGCCACGCCTCTCCGTCACCCGGCGCCTGCTCGTCGAGACCAGCCGCCGTGTCGTAGACCGAGTCGTGCAGCACGGCGCTGCGGCCGTCGTCGAGGGCGTGGGCCAGCGGGTCGGGAGAGCGCTCCCACGCGAGTCCGTGGTGCTCCAGCTCCAGGCCCTGGATCACCGGCGACGCCGCCGCGAGCGGGTAGAAGGCGCTGAAGAGGTCGGTGACGAACCCGGGTCGGGTCACCTCGGCACTGCGTACGGCGCCCCCGACGGTGTCGTTGGCCTCCAGCACCACGACGTCCCAACCGGCGTCGACCAGCGCGTTGGCGGCGACGAGCCCGTTGGGGCCGGCGCCGATGACGACGGCGTCAGCCACCTGGTTGGTCATGTTGCCCGCTTCCGCTCGTGCTCGTCCCTGGCCGGAGAGGTCTGGCCACCCTCGGCCCATACCCCCTTGCCGCCAACGGCACCGGGCGGCGGGCTCAGCGGTCGGTGACGACCTGCTCAGCCGATGCCAGAAGCCTCTCCGCCCATTCCACGGCTCTGCCGGCGTCGAACGCAGACATCGACGAGGGCTGGTACTGCGACTTCGTCTTGAGCTTCAGTAGGCGGCTCAGGGTGGGCGCGGCCGCAGCCCCGATCGGCCCGACCGCCTTGACGTCGTTCACTGCATCCCGGTGGTCGTCGGTCTTGCGGGTGCGACCAGTCACGCGCAGGCAGATGGCGTCTTTCGAGTTGATGCCCGAGACCACAGCATCGGACGTCGCCGCGTTGTAGAGCTGCATCTCGAGGTTGAACCGAGCTGCCTGGAGGAACTCTCGGGCCTTCGTCAGGTGGGACCGCGAGTCATCGAGGGCTGTCATGGGGAGACCTGCGCTCGCAGAAGGATCCGGATGTCGGGTCCGTTGAGAGTGACCGCATCGCGGCGCAGGTCCTCCACAAGCCGGTCGTCTGTCGCAGCGGCGTGTCGAAGCTCGGACCTCGTCAGCTCGAGGACCTCGCAGGGGTTGCCCGACCAACGTCGAACGTGATCGACGAGCTGGTCCACCTGCGCCTCCCACATCAGCCCGCTGGCGTGGCCGTCACCGCCGTTCTTGCTTCCTGGGTCGTCACTCACGAGCAACAGGTCGATGTCGCTTCCGTGGTCTGCGGTGCCGCGCGCTGCCGAACCGAACAGGCAGGCGGCGTGCGGGGCGAGCGGCCAGGCAGCAATCTCGTCACGGATCCTCCCCACTAGTGACACCCACAACTGCGCCAGCGCGAGGATGCCAGGGGCAGCCACGTGCTCCCGGTTGAGCCGATAGAGCTTCGTGGGTGGATGGTGCTCGCGGAGCACGACCCCGGCGTCGGCCAGGTCACGCAGGATCTCGTTGGCCCTCCACTGTCCGACGGCGCCGTCCGACAGCTCGGCTACTCGGCGTCCGCTGAGCGGCTCCTCGGTGCGAGCCAGGACTGCGAGCACGGCACCGTGCGCGCTGGGGATGACCGAGCGTATGGGGTTGCCCAAGTCCATCGTCGACACTTCCTTCCCCCGGAAGTATGACACAAGTGAGTGGGATACCACTCGATTGAGTGGTATCCCACTTGAGGATGACGCAGGGACGTCCGACACCGAGCGAGGCCTGGACTCCCGCTCAGCTCACTCGGCCAGCCACGCGGCATACGCGTCGAAGGTGTATTCCCGACCGAGGAAGTCGGCGACGAGGTCGGCGGCGTCCTGCTGCCCGCCGCGGGCGAGCACCCGGTCGCGATAGCGGTGGGCCACCTCGGGGGCGAACAGGGCGCCGGCCTCGAACGCGCTGAACATGTCCTTGGCGATCACCAGCGACCACATGTAGGTGTAGTAGCCGGAGCCGTAGCCCTCGAGGTGGCCGAAGCTCGCGGCCATGTGGGTGCCCTCGATGTAGGGGAAGAGCGAGTACTTCGCCTGCAGCGCCTTGGTGGCCTCGGTGAGGTCGGCCGGGTTGTCGACGTGGAACCAGTAGGACATCGCCGCGTAGAACATCTGCGTGCGGGCGAAGTAGCCCTTGCCGAAGTCGTCGGCGGTGCGCATGCGCTCCACGAGGTCGGTGGGGATCTGCTCCCCGGCGCCGTTCACCGCGAAGGTCCGCAGCACGTCGGGGTCCCAGGCCCACTCCTCGAGCATCTGGCTCGGCGCCTCGACGAAGTCCCACTCGGTCGAGACGCCGGAGAACCGCGCCCACTGACCCTGGCCGGCGAGCACGTGGTGCACGAGGTGGCCGAACTCGTGGAAGAGCGTGACGACGTCGGAGTGCTCCATCAGGCCGCGGGGGAAGTTGCACACGAGCACGCCCTCGGCGAGCTGGTCGACGTCACCGGCCCCCCGCACGCCGCGGGCGAGGTCGAACTGCGCCGCGTGCTTGAACTTCCCGTCACGCGGGTGCAGGTCGAGGTAGATCCGCCCCTGCGGACCGGCCGCCTCGTCGTCGGTGAGGAAGACGTCGTAGGCCGCGACCGCCTCGTCCCAGAGGACGGCGTCGGTCGCCGGGCGGTAGGTCAGCCCGAAGAGCCGCCCGGTGACCTCGAGCAGGCCCTGCCGCACCCGGGAGAAGTCGAAGTAGGTGCGCACCTTCTGGGCGTCGACGTCGAACTGCTCGCGACGCACCGCCTCGGCGTAGTAGCCCTGGTCGGCGGCGTCGACGGTCTCGACCCCGGGGACGTCCTCACGCATCCGGGCCAGCAGCACCTCGCGGTCACGCAGCCCCGACTCGAGGGCGGCGTCGGCGATCTTGTCGATGAAGACCGGGATCGCCGGCCCCTGCTTGATCATCTTGACCTCGGCGTCGAACGCCGCCCAGTCGGCGTACCCGAGCAGCCCCGAGTGCTCCTTGCGGATGTCGAAGAGCCGGTGCAGCAGCGTGTCGTTGGCCGGCCACCCGCGGTTGAGGAACGCCACCCG
>JBBRNQ010000039.1:0-36332 GCA_038230235.1 Actinomycetales bacterium | reverse complement strand
GTTCAACCGCCGCAACTCCCGCGCCCGCGGAATGCTCTTCTACCGGCTTCTCCAGCAGGCCGTCGACACCGACCCCCATCCCCTCAAGGACCTCATCGGCGGCTGAGCACGGAACTGCACTCAAGCAGATATGCAGGACACGTGTTCGACTGGTCGACAGCTTCGGTGGCGGTGGAGGAAGGTTCCCTCTCACCGCTGGCCGTGGTGCCCGAGCTCGAGCTGCTTGGTGACCTCGACCTCCTGTCCCTCGACGCGACCGCCGCCCTCGCCGTCGTCGAGCTGATGCAGGCGGCCACCAGCAGCCTGTCCGCCATCTCGGCCCTGGCCATCGAGGCCCTCACCCGGCGGGAGGTCGAGCAGGTGGCCCGTGAGCGCGACGACCGTCTGAGGCGCAGCGAGCGGGGCTGGATGGGGCCGACCGGCGAGGATCTCGCCGTCGCCTCGCTCGCGCCCGTGCTGCACCTGACTCCCCGCACGATGGGGACCCGGCTGGACGAGGTGCGCACGCTGGTCAACCACCTGCCGCGCACCTTCGCGATGGTGCGCGCTGGCCGCCTCGACCTGTACCGGGCTGGATCGGTGGCGGCCGAGGCGCTGCTCGTGCAGCCGGAGCACCGAGCGGCCTTCGACGAGGAGATCACGGCGGCGCCCACGGGTCGTCGTCGCGTACCGCTCGTCGACCTCACCTCCGGGGGGATCCACAAGCGGGCTGCGGGGGTGGCCGTCCGGGTCGATCCCGAGAGTGCAGCGGCCAGGGCAGAGGCCGCACTGAAGGACCGGTTCGTGCGCGTGACCCCGGGGACCGACCCTGGCGTCAGCACCTGGTCGGCCTCCCTGCCGTCGGACGGGTCACTCAAGGCCTGGGCCGCCGTCGATGCCCTTGCGAGCCAGTACGCCACCGCCGATCCTGGACGGCGCATCGACCAGGCCAGGGCCGACGCGCTGCTCGACCTCATCCTCGGACAGGCGACGATCCGCACCACGGTCGAGCTGGTGGTGCCCGTCGACCCCAGCCTGCTGCCCGAGCTGGGGCGGCCGATCGTCGTCAACCCTGGACTCGACCTCGACCTCGACCTCGACCTCGACGACCACCTGCTCTCGCCCTGGGAACGGCGCCTGCACCTCGTCGTCGTCCACGGCGTCGAGATCGAGCCGTGGACCCACCTCCCCGACCACCAGCTCAGCGACCGGGCTGATCCAGAGGCCGACGTCGGTGACCTGCTCCTGCACGACCCCCCGACGGAAGAGGACCGGGACGACGGCTGGACGGTGACCCCGGCTCTGGAAGGTGGAGAGGGCGTGGACGCCCTCCATGCGCTGGCGCGGGCAGACTGCGGGCGACCCAGTTCTCCGCTGCCCGAGCATTCCTCACTCGAGACCCCAGGTATCGCCGGTCGCGCTGGACCACGTCACGAGGACTCACCACTGCCGACCTGCGAGGTCGGTGTCCGCCACCCCCGGGTGGGCATCCTGCTCAACGCTGCGGTGACGGCATGGTTGGCTGACCCCGACACCCGGATCCGGTTGCACGGGTGCGACCTGCGCACCGGGGCGCTGGTCGTTCACGACCCGAGCGTCTACCGTCCCAACCAGCGTCTGGCCCGGATCATCAGGGCCCGCGACGGTCACTGCCGGTTCCCCGGCTGCGGCACCGATGCGCCGCGTTGCCAGCTCGACCACGTGGTGCGCTTCCCCGAGGGTCTTACCACGCTCGACAACCTCGTCTGCCTCTGTAGCCGTCACCACGCCTTCAAGCACTCGAGCGGGTGGACGCTGACCATGGACCCCGACGGCACCTGCACCTGGACCTCCCCTCTTGGCCGCACGCATGTCACCAAGCCGCGCACGATGGCCGACCTCGCGGCGTGAGTTGCGCGCGGCAACCCCTGACACGCCACGCGACGACTCGTCGACCCGGACCACCGCACGAGACGATGCGTCAGACCTCAACACCGCGTCAGACCCAGCCGTGCGTCGGACCCAGCCGTGCGTCGGACCCAACCGTGCGTCGGACCCAACTGTGCGTCAGATGACGACGGGCCCGTCGGGCGTGGAGAACGTCACCGAGAGGAGCCCAGGCGTGCCGCGCGGGGCGACGAAGTCGAAGTCGATGACCGACGAGGTCTGGCTCGCCGGGAGCCCGAGCCACTCGGCGACGCGCTGGGGGTCGCCGGCGATCTGCAGCGAGTCGATGTTGACCTCGGTCTGCGCCCCGATCGAGGGATGGAGGCCCAGGTCGGCCCACTGGATGTAGTACGGCAGCTGCGGGTCGCTCATCAGACCCTTGATGCCGATCTGACGCCACCGCAGCTCGACCCCGTCGGGGCGGTGCCGGTTGCCGTCGGCCGCCTGGCGGCCGAGGCGCTTCTCGACCACCGAGATGTCGTCCACCTGGACGACCCAACCCAGCCATCCGCCGCCCATGGCCGAGCGGGCCTTCACGGCCTGGCCGAACGGCGCCTTGTCGGACGAGGGATGGTCGAGGCACTCCACGACCTCGACGTAACGCTCGTGCGCGAGCGGCAGAATGACGTTGCGGGTGCCGAAGCGCGGGTGGATTCCCCCCTTGACCGGGCTGACCCCGATGAGCTTGCCGATCCGCGCAGCCGTGGCCTGCACACCATCGTGCTCTGCCGCGTAGGAGACGTGATCGACCCTCATACACACATCGTGACATACGAAAAGGGGTGCCAGTGACCACCCCCCACGACCCCTCCCTGAGCCCGGGACAGCGCCCGGCCCGATGCACTCTGCCGGCGCAGAAGGCGCGAAACAGGTCAACAAGGGCCGCAGCGACCGGCGCACCGCGACTAACGAGTCCCCCGCTGGCGCACAGCCTCGTAGAGCACCACCGCTGCCGAGACCGACACGTTGAGCGAGTTCGCCCTTCCGTGCATCGGGATGCGCACCCGCTCGTCGGCCGCGTCGAGCAGGGCATCGTCGACGCCGTGCTTCTCCGACCCCACAGCGATCGCGACCCGGCCCCGATAGGTTATGTCGGTATGGAGCCTGTCGGTCTCCGGCGTGGTGACCACCAGCCGGATTCCGTTGCCCTGCAACCAGTCGAGCGTCTCCCGGGTCGACCCGGCGCCCAGCGGCAATGAGAAGACGGTGCCCTTGCTGGCCCGCACCACGTTGGGGTTGCCCCAGTCGGTGACGGGATCGGCCGCGACGACGGCCTGGCACCCGGCGGCATCGGCCGTGCGCAGCATCGCCCCCAGGTTGCCGGGCTTCTCGACGCCCTGCGCCAGCAGCACGAGGTCGCTGCGGCCCACGCTCAGGGCCCGCACCGGCTGCCCCACCGAGTCGACGACGGCGAGCAATCCGTCCGGTCCCTCGCGGTAGGCGACCCTCTCGAACGCCGTACGGTGCAGCTGCACCACCTCGCTGCCCCGCGCACGAAGGCGGGCGACGAGGTCGACCTGACGGCCGAGGTCCTGCGACCCCGCCATCCCGGCGGGGCTGAAGAGCTCAGCGCAGACGTAGACGGTGCGCGGGACGATGCCCGAGGCGAGCGCGAGGGCCAGCTCCTCGTGTCCCTCGACGAGGGTGGTCCCGGTCTCCTCCCGCGTACGACGCCGCCGCAGCGCGACCAGTGCGCGCAGCCGGGGGTTCGCAGCAGAGGAGATGACGAGGTCGTCGCTGTGCGTGGTCATGCGCGAGGAACCGATGGGACCCGCGCCACGTGAGTGGTCATGCGCAAGGAACCGATGGGACGCGCGCCAGGTGGGTCATCATGCGCGAGGAACCGATAGGACGCGCGCCACTTGCGTGGTCCTGCGCGAGGAACCGATGGGGCCCGGATCACATGGGTTGTTCATGCGCGAGGAACCGCCGCCCGGGTCGGGCTCATCGGCCGGAGCCTGTGGTGTCGGTGGCACTCGCGTCCTCGTGGCGGTCCGCGAGCAGCGACTCGAGCACGATCGCCAACCCGTCGTCGTCGACGTCGGCCGTGACCTCGTCGGCGATCGCCTGCACCTCGGCCGGGGCGTTGCCCATGGCCACTCCCCGGGCCGCCCACTGGAGCATCTCGATGTCGTTGCGCTGGTCACCGACCGCCACCGTGTCACCGGGCTCGACGTGCAGGGCACGCCGGATGAGCTCGAGGGCCGAGCCCTTGCTCACCCCCTCGGGGTTGATGTCGAGCCATGCGGTCCAGCCCACCGCGTACGACACCCCGTGCAGCCCCGCCGCCTCGACCTGGGCCATGAACTCCTCGGGGTCACCCTCCGGCTTGCGCAACGTCACACGGGTCGCGGGACGCCCGATGATCTCGTCCCAGGACACGACCACCTGCTCCCCGCCGAGCTCGCCGTCGGGGAAGGGAGAGCTGACCTTGAAGCCGACCCCGATGTCCTCGACCGCGACGAGCGCGTCGGGGATGGCCTCACGCAGCAGCGACAGCGCGGGCCGCGGGTCGAAGGTGACCGTGTCCGTCACCTCGTAGCCGCCGGGGGCGTCGGGCGCCAGACGGATCGTCACGGCGCCGTTCGAGCACACCGCATACCCCTCGCGCAGGCCGAGCCGGTGCACGATCGGCATGGTCGCGACGATGGAGCGGCCGGTGGCGATCGTCAGGTGGTGGTCAGCCTCGATGACGGCGGTGACCGCGGCGGCGACACGCGGCGAGAGCGCTCCCTCGTGGGTGACCGTCGTGCCGTCGATGTCGATGGCGACGAGCTTGCGCACGGTCACGGTCGGCCTCTCCGTCGGTCGGTGGCGGGCCCAGCCCGGACCCTCCACCACCCTAGGGTCACCAGTCGTGACGACGTATGCCGGGCGGCAAACGCACGTATCGTGGCCGACGGCTGGATTCTGCTGGCCCAGCGGTCACTCGGCCAGGCGCAGCGCCTCCCGCACCGACAGTCGGCGCTGGGTCTGCAGCAGCGAGCGCGAGTAGAGCCGCTCGCCGAGCACCACCGCGCCGTACGCGACGCCGCAGGTGATGGCGAGCGAGAGCACGGGCTCCCACCAGGACGCCGTCCCGGCGAAGAGCCGCTGCGGCATCGCGATGGTGGAGACGATGGGCACGTACGACGCCACGACCTGCACCGTCCCCTGCCCAATCAGGCCCAGGAACATGGTGGCCACGAGCACCGTCGTGAGCGCCGGGGTCGTCGACTGCAGGTCCTCGTTGCGGGTGGCCAGCGACCCGGCCGCCGCCCAGAGGCAGGCCAGCGCGACGAACCCGGCGAGGAAGAAGACGAGGAACCACCCCGAGGCGGCGGCCAACGACGGCAGGATCGAGCGGTAGTCGGTGAAGCTCACCCCCACGAGACCGATCCCCACGAAGAGCACCATCTGGAGCATCGCGAGCACCGTGTTGCCGGCGACCTTGCCCAGCAGCAGCTGGCGCACCGACACCGACGACACCAGGATCTCGACCACCCGCGACTGCTTCTCCTCGACGACGCTCGACGCGATCGTCATCCCGAAGAGCAGCGACGCCAGGTAGAAGAGCAGGGCGAAGGCCACGGACACGGCGTACTTCGTGGCCTGGTCCTGCTCGGGGGCCAGGAGCCGGTCGTCGACCTGGCTACCGGCGGTGAGAGCGGTGACGGTCGTGCCTGCGGCGGCGGCGTTGGCGGTGAGCGCCTGCTGTTGCACGGCCTCCCGGACGAGCGCCGCGAAGCCGGCGTCGGGCGCCTGACGGGAGACCAGCCGCCACGCCGTGCCGTCGTGGACGAGCCCCAGGTCGGCCGACTCGTCGCGGACGGCGGCGTCGACGGCGGCCGCGTCCGCGCTCTCTGACACCGTGAGGTCGACAGGCACCTGGCGCTGGTCGGCCAACCGGTCGGCGACAGAGATCGCGGCCCTGGCACCGGGGCCCGAGACCACCACGCTCGCCGAGCTGGCGCCCCCGGCCAGGGCCGCCTGGAGCCCGAACGACCCGGCGAGCAGGGCCACGGTGACCAGGGTGGAGACGATGAAGTTCTTGTCGGTGAGCCGGACGACGATCTCGCGACCCGCGACGATCAGCCAGGCCGACCCGCGGTCACCGTGCTCATCACCCTGGGGAACGGGCTGCGCCGGCTTGCGGGACGACGACGGCTCGTTGAACGACGCCGGCTCAAGGGACGCTGCCGACTCGCTGCCGGCCTGTGCGCTGGTGGACGTGGTCATGCCGTGACCTCCCGGTAGATGTCGTTGAGACTGGGGACGAGCGGGCTGAGCTCGCGGACCGAGCCGCGGGCCAGGGCCTCACGCAGCACCCGGTCGGCGGCGTCGTCGGCGAGCAGCTCGAGGACCGCCGTGCTGCCGTCCACATCGAGCACGCTGACCCCCTCGACGCCGCGCACCCACCCGACGTCGCTGCCGGCGACCAGCCGGTGGCGCACCCTGCCGCGCCTGCGCAGCTGCTCGGTGGTGCCGGACGCCACGACCCGCCCCCTCGAGAGGATCAGCAGCGAGTCGCAGAGGCGCTCGACGAGGTCGAGCTGGTGCGACGAGAAGATCACCGGCACCCCACGGGACGCGTGCTCGTGCAGCAGGTCGGCCATCGAGTCGACCGCGTCGGGGTCGAGCCCGGAGAAGGGCTCGTCGAGCACGAGGGCGGTGGGGTTCGTCATCACCGCGGCGGTGATCTGCACGCGCTGCTGGTTGCCGAGCGAGAGCGACTCGAGCTTGTCGCCCGCTCGGTCGGCGAGCCCGAACCGGCCGAGGTGCTCGGTCGCCGCCCGGGTCGCCGCCGACGCCGACATCCCGTGCAGCCGACCGAGGTAGACCAGCTGCCGCAGCAGGGGTTGCTTGGGGTACAGCCCGCGCTCCTCCGGCATGTAGCCGAAGGCCGCCCGGTCGGCGCGCGTCGCGGGGCGCCCCTGCCAGAGCACCTCACCCGACGTGGGAGCGAGGATGCCCATGATCATGCGCATCGTCGTGGTCTTGCCGGCGCCGTTGCCGCCGACGAACCCGGTGAGCGTGCCGGCTGGCACCACCAGGTCGACGTCGTCCACCGCCACGGTCTCGCCGAACGTCCGCGTCAGTCCCCTGGTCTCGATCATCGCGCTCCCCGCCTCTTCACTCGTCCTGGTGGATCACTGTGCTCTGATCTCCACGCTAGGCAGCGGCAGGGGGGTGCGGATCACCCGCAAGGGGGAGGAGGCCGACGAGCCGCCGCCTCACGGGTCCGTCGGAGGGACGAGACCCGCCTCGTGCGCGAGCACGACCGCCTGGACGCGGTCGCGCAGGTGCAGCTTGGCGAGCAGGTTGGAGACGTGCGTCTTGACCGTCGCGTCACCCACGAACAGGCGACCGGCGATCTCGGCGTTCGACAGGCCACGACCGAGCAGGACGAGCACCTCGTGCTCGCGGGGGGTGAGCAGGTCGAGGGCAGGGACGTGGCGCGTATGGGGCGCCGGGGGTCGCCCGGTGAGGTCGTCGGCGCGCATCTGGTCGATGACCCGCATCGTCACCTCCGGCGCGAGCAGGGCGTGCCCGGAGCCAACGACCCGGACGGCGTCGACGAGCCGCTCGGCCTCCGCGTTCTTGAGCAGGAAGCCACTCGCCCCCGCCCGGAGCGCGTCGACGAGGTAGTCGTCACGGTCGAACGTCGTGAGGATGACGACCCGGGCCAGGTCGGCCGCGACGATCGCGCGGGTCGCCTCGATGCCGTCCATCACCGGCATCTGCACGTCCATGAGGACGATGTCGGGTCGGAGGGCGGTGACCACGCGCACCGCCTCGGCGCCGTCACCGGCCTCGCCGACGACCTCGAGGTCGTCCTCCACGGAGAGGATCATCGCCAGACCCGAGCGCAGCAGGGGCTGGTCGTCGACCACGACGACCCGCAAGCTCGTCACGACGCCTCCGCGCGGGGGGCGAGGGGGAGCCGCACGCGCACGCTCGTCACGACGCGTCCGTGCGCGGGGCGAGGGGGAGCCGCACGCGCACGCGGTAGCCGCCGGTGACCCGCGGACCGACCTCGATGGTGCCGCCCAGGGAGCCGACGCGCTCGCGCATCCCGAGCAGTCCGAGTCCGGAGCCGGAGGTGCCGCTGCGGGGTCGGCCGTCGTCGAGCACCTCGACCTCGGCGAAGCCGGCAGCGGCGGCGTCCACGCGCAGGGTCACGCGGGCCGCGGCCGCGGTCGAGTGCCTACGCACGTTGCTGACCGCCTCCTGGGCCGTGCGGTAGAGCGCGAGACCGGCGGCCGGGCCCACGCGGTCCAGGGCGCCCGGGGCGCTCTCGACCAGGGTGAAGTCGACGTCGATGCCCCCCTGGCGGGCCTCTTCGGCGAGTGTGGCGAGGTCACGCACACCCGGCACCGGGGTGCGGTCGCGCTGCTCGGCCGAGGACCCCGTCGTGACCGCCACGGCTGCGTCTCCAGGGACCGCGCGCAGCGTGCCGACGAGGGAGCGCATCGAGGACACGGCGGACCGAGCCGACTCCTCCACCGAGCTGAGGGCAGCCGCCGCCGTGGCCGGGTCACGCTCCATCACCCGTCGGGCGGCAGCGGCCTGCACACCCATCACCGAGACGTGGTGGGCGACGACGTCGTGCAGCTCGCGGGCGATGTGGAGGCGCTCCTGCACCACCGCGTGCTCCCGGATCTGGCCGGCCTGGGCCGACAGCCTCGCCGCCTGGTCGGCCAGCCTCGCGCGCGAGCGGGCCGCCCGCCAGGCGGCCTGCCCGCCGACGACAGCCCCACCGAAGTAGAAGACGTTGACAAGGAAGGAGTAGATGATCGTCGCGGCGATCGGACCGAGGAACCCCGTCGACGTGGCACCCCCCAGCTGCGCGCGGATCTGGTCGACCGCGCTACCGACCGAGTACTGCACCGTGAGCCACCCGAACATCAGCACGAGGATCGCGCCCATGGCCGCGAGCACCGCCCTGCGGCTGGATGCCCAGGCCATCGCACTGAAGAGCGCGAAGAAGTAGACCGCCTGCACCGACAGCTGGAGGGCGACGTCGGGCATCGTGACCCCACCGACGAGGAAGGCGAGGCTGGCCGCCACGGCCGACAGGACGGGCAGGCGGCGGCGTACGACGATCGGCGCGGTCATCGAGAGGATCACGAGGTACTCCCCCCAGACCGCGTGCCGCTCGAGGGCCCCCCCACTGCGCGCCAGCTCGAGCCCGAGGGACGCGAGGGCGACGAAGGCCAGGGCCAGCACCAGGTCGGCCCGCGCTGCCCCGGCGGGGGCGCGCCGTACCCAGTCGTCGTCCGCCGGGTCGAGGGCGAAGTAGGCAGCCGCACGGGCGCCCCAGCCCGGGGTGGTTGCGGTGGGATCCGACGCCATCGGCACAGCCTATGTACGGAGTGGCAGTGCGGTGCCGCCGCCTGCGCCCGGGTGGCTCAGCGCGCGACGGGCTCGAGCACGTCGAGACCGACGAAGGGGCGCAGGGCTTTCGGGACGACGACCGACCCGTCGGCCTGCTGGTGGTTCTCGAGGATGGCAACGATCCAGCGCGTCGTCCCCAGCGTCCCGTTGAGCGTGGCGACGGCACGAGTGCCCTTGCCGTGCGGGTCGCGCTCGCGCACCCCGAGGCGGCGGGCCTGGTAGGTCGTGCAGTTCGACGTCGAGGTGAGCTCGCGGTAGCGGCCCTGCGTGGGCACCCAGGCCTCGCTGTCGAACTTGCGGGCGGCCGAGCGGCCGAGGTCGCCTGCGGCGGTGTCGATGATGCGGTAGGGGAGCTCGACCTTGGCGAGCATGTCCTTCTCCCACTGGAGCAGACGCTCGTGCTCGGCCTCGGCGTCCTCGACGCGGCAGTACGAGAACATCTCGACCTTCTGGAACTGGTGCACCCGGATGATGCCGCGAGTGTCCTTGCCGTGCGACCCGGCCTCGCGGCGGTAGCAGGTCGACCACCCGGCATACCTCTTGGGGCCGCCGTCGAGGTCGAGGATCTCGTCGGCGTGGTAGCCGGCGAGCGCGACCTCGGAGGTGCCCGTGAGGTAGAGGTCGTCGGCCGGCAGGTGGTAGACGTCGTCGTGGGCGTCGAGGTAACCGGTGCCGTCCATGATCTCGGGCCGCACCAGCGTGGGCGTGATCATGGGGGTGAAGCCGGCCCCGACAGCCTGCGCGACGGCCAGGTTGAGCAGGGCCAGCTCGAGCAGCGCGCCGACGCCCGTGAGGAAGTAGAAGCGGGCGCCACCGACCTTGGCGCCGCGCTCCATGTCGATGGCACCGAGCTTCTCACCGAGCACGAGGTGGTCGAGCGGCTCGAAGCCCTCGGCCACGAAGTCGCGGATCGTGCCGACCGTCTCGCGCACGACGTAGTCGTCCTCGCCGCCGACGGGCACGCCGTCGATGATGACGTTGCCGACCGAGCGGATGAGGCCGTCGAGCTCGCGTTGTGCGTCGGCGGCCGACTCCTCGAGCGCCTTGACCTCGTCGCTCAGCCGGCCCGCGGTGACCCGGGCGTGGTGGGCCTGCTGCTCGAGGTGGTCGGCGTCTGCGTCGGCCGCCTTGCGGGCCTTCTGCGCCCGGCCCATGAGGGCCCCGATGTCCTTGCTCGCCGACTTCTGCGCGGCCCGCTTGCTCTCGAAGTCGAGCAGCGTCGCCCGCCGCCGGTCGTCGGCGGAGAGGATGGCGTCGACGAGGCCGGGGTCCTCCCCGCGAGCCTGCTGCGAGGCCCGGACGACGTCCGGCGTCTCACGCACGAGCTTGATGTCGATCATGGCGTCACCCTATCCGCGCTGGTAGTTGACCTTCCTGCACGGCAGGAGGGCGGCTCGTAGACTGGGCGGGGTGAGCGACCTGCCGCACGTCGCAGGTAGTTGACCTTCCTGCACGGCAGGAGGGCGGCTCGTAGACTGGGCGGGGTGAGCGACCTGCCGCACGTCTTCGACGAGCTCTACACCTGCTCACGGTGCGGCCTCGACTACGAGGCGGTCACGGTGAAAGGCGCCGTCCGCCTCGTCGACGCGGTCGTCGCCGAGCTGCCAGCCATCCTGGGGCAGCTTCCGTCGGGGGTGCTGCGTCGCCGTCCGAGCCCGGTGGAGTGGGCGCCGATCGAGTACGCCTGCCACGTGCGCGACGTCCTCGCCATCTACACCCTGCGCCTGCACCGCGGCGTCAGCGAGGACTCCCCCGCCCTCGACCCGATGTACGGCGAGCTGCGCGCCACCCGCTTCGGCTACCTCCATGCATCGATCGAGACCGTGGTCGAGGGACTGCGGGCCCACGCCAAGGGCTTCGCCGCCGAGGTCGCGGCGGTCGCCGTCCCGGACTGGGAGCGGCAGGTGATCCGTCGCGAGGGCTCTCGTGCCGAGATCCGGACGCTGCGGTGGCTGGCCCGGCAGGCGGCCCACGAGTCCGTGCACCACCGCAACGACATCGTGCGGTCCGGGGCCGACGAAGGCTGAAGACTGGGGTGCGCGTTGCGCGTCCCGCCATCCGGACGTGTCGTGGCTCACACCCGGCCGCGCCTATGATTGTGATCGCGATCACAAGTGGACGTCAGCGTCGTCGTTACACCTCACCCCGCGGCAGCACCACCGCCGCGGCCGTCAGGACACGCCCGACCCCTTGCGAAGGACCGCCATGGCCTCCAGCCCACTCCCTCCCGTGCCTCCCGTCCGTCCGGCCCCTCCCCTGCATCCCGTGGTGGCCGAGGTCACCGCCAGGGTGACCGCGCGCAGCCGAGTCACCCGCACGGCCTACCTGCGTCGCGTCAGCTCGGCCGCCCTCGAGAAGGGGCTGCGGCCCGCCCGCACCGACCTCGGCTGCTCCAACCTCGCCCACGCCGTCGCGGCCTGCGGCGGCAGCGACCGCAGCCTGATGGCCAGCACCAGCGGGGTCTCCGTCGGCATCGTCACCGCCTACAACGACATGCTCAGCGCGCACGCGCCGTACGAGCACTACCCCCAGGCCATCAAGGCGACGGCGCGAGACCACGGCGCGGTCGCCCGCGTCGCCGGCGGCGTGCCGGCCATGTGCGACGGCATCACCCAGGGCCGAGCCGGTATGGAGCTCAGCCTCTTCAGCCGCGACGTCATCGCCATGTCGACGGCGATCGCCCTGTCGCACGACGTCTTCGACGCCGCGCTGATGCTGGGCGTCTGCGACAAGATCGTGCCCGGGCTCGTCGCCGGCGCCCTCACCTTCGGGCACCTGCCGACCGCGTTCGTGCCCGCGGGCCCCATGGCGAGCGGCCGCAGCAACGGCGAGAAGTCGGAGGTGCGCAAGCGCTTCGCCGCCGGCGAGGTGGGCAAGGACGAGCTGCTCGAGTCGGAGATCGCGTCCTACCACTCCCCCGGCACCTGCACCTTCTACGGCACCGCGAACTCCAACCAGATGCTGATGGACGTCATGGGCCTGCACCTGCCCGGCGCCGCCTTCGTGCACCCCGACAACCCGCTCCGGGCCGCGCTGACCGCGGAGGCCACCCTGCGGGTCATGCAGATCGCCGCCAGCGACCGCTGCTACGGCATCGGGCAGGTCGTCGACGAGAAGGCCGTCATCAACGGCGTCGTGGCGCTGCTCGCGACCGGCGGCTCGACCAACCACACGATGCACCTGATCACGATGGCCGCCGCCGCAGGAGTCGTCCTCACCTGGGACGACTTCGACGCGCTGTCGGCAGCTGTGCCGCTGGTGGCCCGGATCTACCCCAACGGATCGGCCGACGTCAACCACTTCCATGCCGCCGGCGGCACCCCGTTCCTCGTCGGCACCCTGCTCGACGCGGGCCTGCTGCACGAGGACGTGATGACGCTCATGGGAGCCGGGCTCACGGCGTACCGCAGCCGGCCGGTGCTGGACGACGACGGCGCGCTCGGCTGGGAGCCGGTCACCACCTCGGGCGACCTCGACGTGCTGCGCCCCGCAGCTGCGCCCTTCGCCCCCGACGGGGGCCTGCGCGTCCTGCGCGGGTCGCTCGGGTGCGCGGTCGTCAAGACCTCGTCGCTCACGTCGGAGCACCGGGTGGTCGAGGCGCCCGCGCGCGTCTTCACCGACCAGGTCGGCTTCCTGCAGGCCTTCTCGCGGCGCGAGCTCGACCGCGACGTGGTCGTCGTCATCCGCGAGCAGGGACCGTCGGCCAACGGCATGCCCGAGCTGCACTCGCTCACCCCCAGCCTGCAGGTGCTGCAGCGTCAGGGGCACGCGGTCGCCCTCGTCACCGACGGACGCATGAGCGGCGCCTCGGGCAGCATCCCCGCCGCCATCCACGTGACCCCCGAGTCGATGCACGCCGGGCCGATCTCGCAGGTGCGCGACGGCGACGTCATCCGGCTCGACACCGTCGCCGGCACCCTCGAGGTGCTGCTGCCGCTGCACGAGCTGGCGGCGCGCGAGCCGGCCCGTCTCGAGCACCACGACGTATGGGGCACCGGGCGCGAGCTCTTCAGCGCGCTGCGCGGCGTCGTGGGTCGTGCCGACCAGGGCGCGCACGTGTTCGGCGGGTTCGCGGAGGCGCCCCTCGACCACGCGACCTCCGACGGCGCACCCCACACCACCGAGCTCGAGGAGATGGCTGAATGACCCACGCCCAGGCAGAGACCACCCCCGTCATCCGCAGTGGTGCCGACGTGCTCGACATCTCGCCGGTCATCCCCGTCGTCGTCGTCGAGCTGGTCGAGCAGGCCGTGCCGCTCGCGCTGGCCCTGCTCCGCGGAGGCGTGGGGGTCATCGAGATCACCCTGCGCAGCGAGGCCGGGCTCGAGGCGATCCGGGCGGTGGCCGCCGAGGTGCCGCAGATGGTCGTCGGGGCCGGCACCGTGCTGACCCCGGAGCACGCCGCCGCCGTGACCGACGCCGGAGCCAGCTTCATCGTCACCCCGGGCTCGCCGCCGCGGCTGCTCGACGCCGTGCTCGAGACCGGTGTCCCCCTGCTGTGCGGGTCGGGCACGCTCACCGAGATGCTCACCCTCGCCGAGCGTGGGCTCGACGCGATGAAGTTCTTCCCGGCCGAGGCGAGCGGCGGTATCCCCTACCTCAGCTCGGTGCATGGGCCCTGCCCCACCCTGCGCTTCTGCCCCACCGGCGGCATCTCGCCGGCCAACGCGGCGGCCTACCTCGCCCTGCCCAACGTCGGCTGCGTCGGCGGGTCGTGGCTCACCCCGAAGGACGCGGTGGCCAGTGGCGACTGGGACCGCATCGAGGGCCTGGCCGCCGAGGCTGCGGCACTGAAGGTCTGAGGGTCTGAGGGCTGAGGTCTGAGGCACTGGGTCTCTGACAGGCTGGAGGTTGCTCCTCTGCCGCGGGTCAGCGCGGTCCGAGGTCCGCGACGTGGTGGTAGAGGTCGTGCAGGAAGTAGCGCGCCAGGGAGTCGATGGTGAACTCCGACCCGTTGCTGCGCACCCCGCGGCGCTCCCAGTCGTCGTCGCGGACCCGCGCGAAGGCGGTGGCCGCGAGGTCGGAGGCCTCGTCGACCTCGGTGCTCACCACCGCCGGGTCCTGCTCCCAGTAGCGCTGCTGCAGGGCGGTGGCGTCCTGGTCCCAGTCGGCGAACCGGGGCTCGTCCTGCTCGCGCATGAGGTCCACCCGCTCGGCGAACACCCGGCACACGTCACGCACGTGGCAGGCGTACTCCAGCGGCGACCAGGTCGTCGGGGTGGGTCGCTCCGCAGCCCCCGGGCGGCGGAGCGCGTCGGGGAAGCGTGACATCGCGTCGCGCACCAGGGCCGGGACGGCCGCGCGCTCGACTGTCTGGGCGTCGTAGTCGCACTCGGGGCAGACGCGCTGCAGCGTCCAGGTCCAGTCCTTGTCGTCGGGCACCGGGGTCACGGGCTCGGGGGGCTGGGGGTCGCTGGGCTGGGGGTCACTGGGCTGGGCGTGAGATCCCTGCGGCTCGGTCACGAGTCGAGGTTATCGGCGCGATCGTGGTCCGCCGCGCGCACCGGCTCCGATAGCGTCGTCACGTGCTTGGCAACCCGTGGTTCTGGGTGGTGGCGGTGGTCGTCGCCCTCGCCGTCGTCGTCGCGCTGGTCCAGGCCCGCCGCCGCCGCAGCCAGGGTCCCAGGCGTATCGGACTGGGCCGTCGACCGCACCGCAACGACTTCCGCCCCGAGGGGGTGGAGGCGCCCGAGCCGCTGCGCCGGGCTGCGGTCGTCGCCAACCCCACGAAGTTCACCGACCTCGAGGCCGTGCGCATGAGGGTGACCTCGATGATGCTCACCGAGGGCCTGGGCGAACCCCTCTGGTACGAGACGACGGTCGACGACCCGGGCACCGGGCAGGCCCGACAGGCGCTGGCCGACGGCGCCGTGCTCGTGTGCGCCCTAGGTGGTGACGGGACCGTGCGCGCCGTCGCCGAGGGGCTCGTCGGCAGCGACATCCCGATGGGGCTGCTGCCCGCCGGGACCGGCAACCTCTTCGCCCGCAACCTCGAGCTGCCGGTCGACTCGCTCGAGCGGGCGCTCCTCGTCGCCATCACGGGCCAGAACCAGCGGGTCGACGTCGGTCGACTCCACGTGACCCGCGAGAAGGGGGCGACACCGCAGGAGTACCTCTTCCTCGTCATGGCCGGTGTCGGGCTCGACGCCCAGATCATGGCCGACACCCCCGACGCCCTCAAGGCCAGGGTCGGTGGGGCCGCCTACTTCGTCACCGGTGCGCGCAGCCTGGTCGGCAACGCCTTCAAGGTACGGCTGCGCCTCGGCCACGAGGAGGCCATGACCCGCCGTACGCGCCTGGTGGTCATCGGCAACGTGGGCCGCCTGCTCGGTGGCCTGCAGCTGATGCCCGACGCCGTCGTCGACGACGGCCTGCTCGACGTCGTGGTCATCTCCCCGCGCGGACCGATGGGCTGGGCGGCGGTCGCGACCCGGCTCGTCACGCGCAGCCGCTGGGGTCACGCCCTCGTCGACCACCACGCCGCAGCCGAGATCGAGGTGGGGGTCGACCACCCCGAGGAGGTGCAGGTCGACGGCGACATCATCGGGCCCGCCCGCTCGATCAGGGCGGTGGCCGACCACCTCGCCCTCGTCGTGCGCGTGGCGCCCCGTCCCTGAGCGGCGGCTGCGGCTGAGGCTGCGGCCAGCTGGCTGCTCACGCCGGGTGCCCGTTGGCGCGGGCGGTCAGACCGTCCCGCCGCCGCGCAGGGCGCCGAGCCACTCGCGGGCCCGCAGGAAGTCGGCCTCCGCCGTCCCGGTCCTCGGCGGTGTGGGCGTCCCGTCGGCCCGGGGGTAGGACCCGAGGAACCGCACCTGCGCGCAGACCCGCTGCAGGCCCATGAGGGTCTCGCCCACGCGCTCGTCGGCGACGTGCCCCTCGAAGTCGATGGTGAAGCAGTAGGACCCCATCGCGTCCCCCGTCGGTCGGGACTCCAGCCGCGTCATGTTGACCCCGCGCGTCGCGAACTGCTCCAGCAGCTCGAGCAGACCTCCGGGGTGGTCGTCCCGCTGGAAGAGCACCACGCTCGTCTTGTCGGACCCCGTAGGTGGCGCGGTGCGGCCCGGCCGGGCCACGAGCACGAAGCGGGTGACGGCCCCGGGGTTGTCGCCGATGTCGGCGGCCAGCACCTCCAGCCCGTGGTTGGACGCCGCGACCGGCGCCCCGACGAAGGCCTGGTACGGCGCCCCCTCCGCCGCGGTCGGGTCGAGCCCCGCCCCGGCCGCCGCCGTCGAGAGGGTGGGCACGTAGACC
Source organism: Actinomycetales bacterium (assembly GCA_038230235.1). GTDB lineage: Bacteria > Actinomycetota > Actinomycetes > Actinomycetales > Dermatophilaceae > Lapillicoccus. Next base: position 19,799 of record JBBRNQ010000039.1, on the reverse strand, counting down.
GCCTCCGGCAGGTGGGCGTCCATCCACCCGCGGACCTGCGCCCACGCGTGCGAGTGGGTGCCGACGGCCCGCACGTCGGCGAGCGTGACCCCGGGCCGCGCCCCGAGCACGAAGGTCACCGGGACGAGCACCTCGCCGATGATGACGAGGGACTCACCGACCGACAGCGCGTCGAGGGTGGCGCTGACCCCGCCCTCGACGGAGTTCTCGATCGGCACCATCGCCGCGTCGAGGTCACCGGCCCGCAGGGCGGTGAGGGCGAGGGCGACCGAGCTGCACGGCACCTGCTCCAGATCCGGGCCGCTGGCCTCGCTGCCGAGGTGCGTCGGCGAGGTGAGCCACGCGTGGAGGGCCATCTCGCAGAACGTGCCCCGCGGGCCGAGGTAGCCGTAGCGGGTGGTCATCGTGCCTCCTGGGCGGGGGTGTACGGAGCCGAAGCGGGGAGCCGACGCGGGTCGCGACCACCGTCCGCCCTCCGCGGGGCGGGCCGTGTCGCGTCGTCACGGTAGTACGGACCCGGGTGCCTGCCCGCGAGGCGTCCAGCGCAGGTGCCGGTCGAGCGCCCCGCGAGGGGCCCGCGTGGAGCGCCTACGCTGGAGCGGTGACGCGTCGACAGCTGGGGCAGGCGCTGGCCGCGCTCGTGGCGCTGGCGCTGGCCGCCCTGCTCGGGAGCGCGCTCCATACCGACCGCACCCCACCGCAGGCCCTGCGCCTGGGGCCGTCGGAGGGCACGAGCCTGGTCGTCGTCGGGGTCGGCGGTCTCTCGGCCACCGACCTCGACCCCGCACGCACCCCCGCGCTGTGGGCGCTGCTGGGCGACGGCTCGTCGGCGAGCCTCAACGTCACGACCGTGCACCGGGTCACGTGCCCGGTCGACGGGTGGCTCACCCTGTCGGCCGGTGGGCGGGCCGCCCAGCCCGACGACGTCACGGGGTGCGCGGCTGCGCAGGTGACGGGCTCGCGGGTCGACAGCTGGTCGGCGTACGCCGACGCGGCCTCCGAGCGACCCTTCGGCACCCGTCCCGGCACCCTGGCCGTCGCGGCGGCCTCGCGCGGTCAGTGCCTCGGCGCCGTGGGACCGGGGGCCGCGATCGCTGCCGCCGACCCGGACGGGGTGGTCGCGCACTACCGGGCCTTCGACCCCACGACGCTCACCTCGGCGATCGCCCTGTGCCCGACGACCTTCGTCGACGTCGGCGCGGTCGACCCGCAGCTGGCCACCGATGCAACGGCCCGGCACGCAGCGGTCGGCGCCCTCGACGCGCGGGTGGGTGAGGTCGTCGCGGCGGCCCCCCAGGGCTCCGACGTCCTCGTCGCCGGGTTGGCCGACGACGGTGCCCCGGGCCTGCGGGTCGTGCTGGCCGCCGGGCCGCAGATCGGGGCGGGCACGCTGTGGTCGCCGTCGACGCGCCAGTCAGGCCTGGTCCAGCTCGACGACCTGACGGCCACCGTGGTGGCGCACGTGGGCGCCGAGCTCCCCGACTCGGTGGGTGGCTCAGCCCTGCAGCGCATCCCCGCCGCGACCGAGGCGAGCGCTGCCCCCGCCGGGCGACGAGCGGCGCTGGTGGACGCCGACGCCGCGTCGAGGGGGGTGAGCCCGGTGGTCCAGCCCCTCTTCACGACCTGGGGGGCGATCGTCCTCGGTGCCCTCCTCGCCCTGGTCGTGGTGCGCCGTCGAGCGCTGGGGAGCCCAGCCCAGCGCGACCTGGCCCTGGTCGTCGTACGGCGGGGGCTGGTCGTCGCGGCGGCCTTCCCGGTCGCCACCTTCCTGGCCATGCTCGTGCCCTGGTGGCGCGCTCCGGCGGCTGGGGTGGTGCTCGTGGTGGTCACGCTCGTGTGGACCGCCCTCGTGGGTGCGGTCGCCGTGCGCGGGCCCTGGCGCCGCTCGCCCACCGGACCCTCGACGGCCGTCGCGACCGTCACCCTGGTCGTGCTGCTCGTCGACGTCGTTACCGGCTCGCGGCTGCAGATCTCGTCGCCGTTGGGTCTGAATCCCGTTGTGGGGGGCCGGTTCTACGGCATCGGCAATGTGACCTTCGCCCTCGTCGCGGCCGCGCTCTTCCTCGTGGCGACCTCGGTCGCCACCCGTCTGCGGGAGCATCCCGCAGTCGCGGCCGGAGCCGTCGCCCTGCTCGGCCTCGTCGTCCTCGTCGTCGATGCGGCACCCCAGTGGGGCGCCGACGCCGGCGGGCCACCCGCCCTGGTCCCCGGGCTCGCGGTCGTGGGGCTCGCCGCGCTCGGCGTGCGGGTGACCTGGCGGCGGGCGCTCCTCGTCGCCGGGGTCACCGTCGCCGTGGTGCTCGTCATCTCCCTGCTCGACTGGGCCCGCGGACCGGGAGCCCGCTCGCACCTCGGACGCTTCGTGCAGACCCTGATCGACGGCGGCGGGGGTGACGTCGTCGTCCGCAAGCTCCAGCAGAACCTCGAGACCCTGACCGGCACCTCGATCTTCGCCTACGCCGTCCCGGTGGTCCTCGTCCTCACTTGGTGGGCCCTGCTGAGGCCGGGGTCGGTCGTGGGCCGGCCGGTCGGGCCGCTGCTGCAGCGCGTGCCGCTGCTGCGGGCCGGTCTGCTCGGGTTGACCCTCACGGTGACCATCGGCCTGCTCGTCAACGACACCGGGGTCGCGATCCCGCCGGTGGCGTGGCTGCTCGCGTTCCCGCTGGTCACCTCTGTCGCCCTACGCGACCTCGAGCTGCGCGAGCGCTCCGGGCCCGGCCCGGACGGCCAGGTCCTCTCCCGCCTGGAGCGGTGGCACTCGTGACATCGGGTTGAGGTGGCACTCGTGACACCTCGCCCGAAGATCACGAGCGACACCTCACCCCAACGTCACGAGTGAGGTCAGGGCACCACTCATGAGGGGCCACTCATGTACATAGACTGGTGGCGGGTCGACGACCACGCCACCAGTCTCATGTGATTGCGCTTCCCCCAGCTGGAGGGTGGATGTCTGTAGCTCGCTGCTGAACCACCGACACCGACCGTTGAGCCCAACGATCTGCGCTGTGTTCATTCTGTACGAGGGTCGCTCGTTTAGCAAGCAGCACCTCGTACGAGGTGCCTGTCCCACGAGTCATCGTCGCCGGAGCGCCAGCCACACGTCGCGGTACTGCGCCGCCCGGTGCAGCTGGGCGCACGGGTCATCGTCGCCGGAGCGCCAGCCACACGTCGCGGTACTGCGCCGCCCGGTGCAGCTGGGCGCGCCAGTCGCGGCCCGTGACCCGATGGTGCAGGTCGCACGGCACCTCGAGCACCCGCAGGCCGGCACGCAGGACGTCGACGGTGAGCCCGACCTCGACGCCCCACCCACGCGCCAGGGGCTGCGCCGCGTCGTACGCGCTGCGCCGCAGGCAGCGCATGCCCGACAGCGGCTGGCTGGGCACCCAGCCCGTGGACTCGACGATGCCCCGGCGGGCCAGGCGCACGACGAAGCCATGGCCGCCCCCGGACTCGCGCTGGGGCGGCAGGACGGCGACCGTCATGTCGGTCTCGTCGTCGCGCACCGGGCGCACGAGCGCCCCGAGGGCGGAGGCCGACTGCTCGAGGTCGGCGTCGACGAAGAGCAGCAGGTGGTCGATTCCGGGGCCCAGGTGGTCACGGGCCGCGGCCGCGCCGGTCGTCATCGCGGCGGCCTTCCCGCGGTTGGTGCGATGACGGCACACGAGGACCCCGTGCTCGTTCGCCACGCGCGACGTCGCGTCCGAGCTGCCGTCGTCGACCACCACGACGAGGTCGACCTCGGGCAGCTGCGCGAGGGCCTCGAGGGTGGCTCCGAGCCGCTCCTGCTCGTCCTTGGCCGGGACGACTGCGACGACGGGAGGCGGGACGCTCATGGGGGGACGGGGTGCGTATGGAGGGTCGTCGGCGCCGGTCAGCGCAGCGTGACCTGGCGGTTGAGCAGGCCAGCGCGGGCGCGACGCTCCTCGGCGGTCAGGGCGGCCCCGGTCGCGAGGGCCTCGTCGACGCGCACCTGCATCGCGAGGACGGCGTCGGTGAAGGAGCCGGGGTCGTCGTCGACCGGCACCTCCCAGACCGGCACGATGAGGCCGGAGGCGCGGAAGGCGCCGAGCAGCCGCGACCCGTCGACCAGACGGGAGGCGTCAGCGGCGAGCAGCCGGGCCAGGGCGTCCGTCGCGGCGTCCTCGTCGTGGGGCAGCACCCACCGCACGTAGGTGCGGCCGTTGATCTCGCACCAGTAGGCGGAGGGGACCCCCTCGACCCGGGAGGTCGGGATCGACGACTCGTTGGCCCGTTGCAACGACTCGCGACCCTCGTCGTCGAGCTCGGCGTCACCGACCCAGAAGTCGAAACCCTCGTGGACGGTGACCTCGAAGGGCGCCTCGAGGTCGAGGAGCTCCTGCAGTCGGGGGGTCTCGACGGTGGGCGGGGGCACCGTCACCACGGGCGTGCCCTCGTCTGCGGCGAGGGCGAGAAGCAGGGCAGCCGCCAGGTCCCGGCTCGCATCACCGCTGCTGGCCCCCGACTGGGTGGCGACGAGCACCTCACCGTCGTTGCGGTGCAACGCGGGCCAGGCCAGCGGCAGCACGGTGGCGACCGTCACGACGGTGGTGGGGGACGCACCCTCACCCGCTTCCACCTGTTGCGGCTCTCCCGCAGTGGCGACGGTCGTGGAGGCGGCCCCCGCCGGGACGACCCCAGGGGCCAGGGAGATGTGGGCCGTCGCCGCCGGCACGAGCTCACGCATCGCCACCCACTCGGTCTCGCAGGGCAGTCCCTCGAAGGGCCGCACGACGAACGGGGCCGGCGCCGCCTTCGTGCTCGACGGGTCCGGTGACCCGGAACGGGTACTGCGTCGCTTGCTGGCTCTGCCCATGACAGACGACCCTAGTGGAGGGCGAATCCCGGACGGGCGACCGCTGCGGGTGCTGCGACTGCTGCGGGTGCTGCGACTGCTGCGGGTGCTGCGACCGCTGCGGTCATTGCGACTGCTGCGGGTGCTGCGACCGCTGCGGTCACTGCGGCCGCTGCGGGTGCTGGGCCCGTGGTGGACGCGATGGACCTCCGGTGCGCGGCTAGCGGGACCGGCGGCGTGAGGGTCCGCCCAGGGCGGCCCAGACGGTGCGGCCGCTGCGCTCCTCGGTGACGCCCCACTCGTGGGCGAGGCTGCGCACGATGCGCAGACCACGACCGGTCGAGGCCCACACCGACCTCGGCGCCGGTCGGGGGGTCGAGCGCCCTCCCCCGTCGGAGACCTCGATCTCGACGACGCCGGCCTTGACCTTCCAGTGCACCCTGATCATGCCGTCGGGCAGCGGACGGGCGTGGCGGATGGCGTTGCCGACGAGCTCGGAGACGACGATCTCGGTGTCGTCGATCAGGTCGCTCGGCAGCTCGCGGCTCTCGAGGTCCTCGACCACGGCCCGCCGGATCTTGGGCACGGCAGGAGGGGCCCAGGGCGCCCTGATGGTCCGGGGGCGCTCACGGTCGGCCAGCGGACCGGCAGCGGTCGGCCGCAGGGGCGAGGCGAGCGCGGCGGGATCGACGGGGTCGACCGGGTCGTCGAGGTCGTCGCTCACGGGCTGGGCCTGTCTCGGCACGTCGTCACCCCCCTTTCCCGTCTGGATCGAGCCGGCCTGTCGCCGTACTCGGTCGTCCCCCGCACACCCCGGTCCTGTCCACCCGCACAGCACGCACAGTACGGACAGCACGGACAGCACTGGCGGAAGGCTATCCCGTGTGGGTCGCCGCGTCGAGTGCTATTTATGGACATTATAGTATGATTACAGATACTTTGGGGTCCCGCCACAGTTGAGGGCCGCCCTTTTCATTCCCCGCCGAGACCCGCCGCCCGGGCGCGAGTGTGGCGTGACCGGCCGATCAGCCCTTGACCACCACGATCGTGAGGTCGCTCGCCGTGGCGGTGTGGTCGTGGTTGGAGGACGCGATCCCCAGGGTGTAGACGCCCTTGGACAGGCCGTTCACGCTGGTGCGGGTCCAGCCGCGCGTCTTGTAGAAGTTCATCACCCGTTTCATGACCACCGTGTCCGAGCCCGTGACGAGCTTGATGACCCCCCAGCGCGGGCTCACACCCGATGCTGCGGTGAGCTTGCCCGCGGGCAGCGGCACCTCGGCGAGGGGGAAGTCGGCCGGCAGGTGGACGGCCTTCGACGAGCTCGCGACCGATGACACCGACGACGACGAGTGCGACGAGTGCGACGACGACACCGCCGCCGAGACCGGGGATGGAGAGGCGGGCGGGGTCGCGGCCTGGCTGGTCGTGAGGGGGATGGCCAGCGCCACGGCCCCCGCGGTGAGCAGCGCGGCACAGCTCACAGTGGTGGTTCTCACAGTGGTGGTTCGCAGACTCGGGGTGTGCTTCATGGGGTCCTCGCCCTTCCAGGGTGCGGTGGTCTTGGGTGTCGGTCTGGCGGTCGCTACGTGGCTTCGGGGGTGCTGGGTGGGTCTTGGAGTTGACGGGTGACTCGGTCCGGTCGGGTCCGGTCGGGTCCGGTCGGGTCCGGTCGGGTCCGGTCGGGTCGGTCGGGTGGGGAGGCGCAGCGGCGCCCAGGGCCGTGATGGCCCTGGGCGCCGCCGTGACTGAGCGCCATCGCCCAGCCAGGTGGAGCGGTCTTCCTGACCTGGCGACTCCGCGGTCAGGCGGTGCGGGTTACCAGGGCGTCGGCACGAGCGGGCCCGGGCCGCCGACCTCACCGTTGACGAGGAACGGCAGGTGCCAGAAGTCGTAGGGCACCAGCGCGTCACCCGACTTGACGTTCTCCGGGAAGATGTACTCGAAGACCGGAGCCTTGTACTGGCCGGCGGCCAGCCCGTTGGCCCGGGTGCGGGCGGGGGTCTCGTTGGTGGCGAAGCAGCCGTCGAGGGCGCCCTGGTCGATGGTCAGCCCGGTGGCACTGAGCGGGGTGGGCAGGCACAGGGTGCGCTGCGCGACCCGGACGGTCCGGGAGGGCTGGGTGAGCAGACCGACGGGCGCCTTGGTGGCCCGCAGCCGGGCCCGCTGGGCCTGGGCGCCGGTGTTCTGGGTGGTGATCCCACCGGTCGGGCCGACCGCGGGGGCGGCGTTCTCACCGGTCATCTCGGTCGGGGTGATCCAGCGGCTGCGGGTGCCCAGGGTGGCGTCGTGGTCCTCGTAGTAGATGTCCACCGGGGTCTTGACGTCGGTGGTCTCGGCCTCGAGGAAGATCCGGTTCTGGGTCTCCTGCCCCACGCCGTTCACGGCCGTGGCTGCCGGGTCGGCCGAGCCGACTCCGAAGTCACCGATGGCCATGTAGGCCGGCTGCGTACCGGGCTGGGTGTAGATCCCGACGTTGGCCTCGACGGTGTGGGCGGAGAAGATCCGGCTCCCGTCGGCTCCGATCCACGTCCCGGCGTAGTTGACGTAGTCACCCACCTCGAACGGCGCCTGCTGGCGAGCGTCTCCACTGGCCACCGAGACGGCCGGGTTGTTCATGACCCACTGCGTGCAGTAGGTCTGGGCCGCGGTGGGGGCACCGAGCTCTCCACCGGCCGGCAGGGCCACGCCGGCAGCGCCGAAGTTGCGGCAGCCCGCGGCCGCGAGCGGCCGGTTCCCCTGCGGGCACAGGGGGTCGGCGCCGACGGCAGGATCGGTGCGGGGGATGCACATCGGGTAGCCCGTGCCGCCATGGACCGTGGGGTTGTCCTGGTCGACGCTGAAGCGGGGGTCGGGCGACTGGCCGGCACTGAAGCGTCCCGTCGGGTTGCCCGCGGCGTTGACGAGGCCCGGCACGACCGGGTCGTTGAGCTGCACCCGCACCGTGGCGCCGGCGGCGTCGTCGACGAGCATGGTGCCGTTGGCGTAGTCGAAGCCGGTGATCTTGCCGGTGCCGCCGTCGAGCGACAGCTGGGAGACGTAGGCGAGCGCCGCGATGTAGCGGGGCCCGACCATGTTGCCCACCAGGCTGAGCTCGAGGCCCGCGAGCGGCACGGCCCCGGCCACGGACGATCCGTTGACGAAGTCGGCCCACGTGAGCGTGTTGGCGGGCATCTGGATGATCAGGTTGCAGGGGATGGTGACGGTGCGCCCGTTGAGCACGACGGAGCCACCGAAGGCCGCTGGCGCCAGGGCCGGGCAGGCCGCCCCCGACACGGACGCGGACTGGATGAGCCCGGTCTCGTCGAACCCGTGGAGGACAGCCGTGTTGGCCGGGACCGTGAGGGAGAGGGGGGTGGGCAGGGACGCCACGGTCCAGGGGGCGACCGCGCCCTTCGGCGGCTTCGCCGTCCCCCCTCCGCCCTGGGCGGACGAGACCGACGTGCTGGCGGCGATCACCAGGGCGATGAGGCTCAGCAGGCTGAGCACCTTGTGCTGGATGAGCTTGGTTCGCAAGCTCCTGACCAGGGTTGACTCCTGGTCTCGGGGTTCTGTGGTTCTCACGGGGGTTCCTTCCGACTCTTCCGGTAGGGCCGTCCCCCGAGTGACGTGGATCAACGTCGACGGGTCGGCTCTGGTATCTCCGTCATCCTCGCCACCGCGGCGCCACCCCGGCAGCCGCATCTGGGGTGCTCCTCCCCCCAAATGAGGGGGTGGCGGACGCCTGCCGTCGACTCGAACCCGTCAGGGTCGGTGCTGGGGGTGCCCGTTGCTCGCCGCGTCGAGGACCGCTCGGGGGTAGTTGGTGATGATCGCGTCGACCTCGAGGTCGAGACACAGCTCGACGTCGGCCGGCTCGTCCACGGTCCAGACGAAGACCTCACGTCCCGCTGCCCGCTCCGCGGCGACCACCCAAGGATGCTGGCGCAGGATGGCGACGTCGAGACCCGCCGTACGGGCGCCGCCGAGCAGGGTGCTGGGCAGCAGCGGCAGCGACGGTCCGTTGGCCACGAGCTGCACGGTGGGCATCCCCGGGACGAGGCCCGCGATGCGTCGTACGGCGAGCGTCGAGAACGACATCATCCGGGCCCACGAGCGCCCCGGGGCGACCGGGTGGGCCAGACCGTGGTCGCGCAGGAGCTCGGCGACGGCGCGCTCGACCCGGCCACCGTGACGGGTGGGGTGCTTGGTCTCGATGGCCAACCCCACCGGTCGACCGGCGTCGAGGGCGAGCTCGCACAGCTCGTGGAGGGTGACCAGCCGGCCGTCGTTGGCCACCCGTCGACCGGGGCCCTGCGCCGAGGGGGTGGCCGGGGAGTATCTCCACGCGCCCCAGTCGACCTCGCGCAGCTGCGCGAGGGTCATCGTCGACACCAACCCCGGACGACCGCCGGTGCGGTCGAGGGTGCGGTCGTGCAGGCAGACCAGCTCGCCGTCGGCGGTGCGGCGCACGTCGCACTCGATCCCGTCGGCGCCCTGCTCGAGGGCCCGCTGGAAGGCGGCGAGGGTGTGCTCGGGCAGCTCGCCGGAGCTGCCGCGGTGGGCGAGGACGAGCGGGCGACGCACGCTGACAATCGTGGCACGCGCGCGGGGGGGTTGTCCTGCTACCGAGCCCCGGGTCGCGAGGGCGGCCAGCGCTCGATCGGGGCGTCTACCGTTGTCTACGGCTCGACGTAGAAAGCCGAAGACGGTCCACCCACCGCCGGGCTCCCCAACCCGTCACGCCATCCGGCGCTCGTAGTCGGCCCGGGCGGCCTCGACCTGGGGAATGTGCTGCTCGGCCCAGTCCTTGATCGCGCCGATGACCGCGCGCAGCGAGTGGCCGAGGTCGGTGAGCTCGTAGGTCACGGTCACGGGCACGGACGGCGTCACGGTACGGGTGACCAGCCCGTCGCGCTCGAGCCCCCGCAGCGTCTGGGTGAGCATCTTCTGGCTGACACCGGCGATGGTGCGGGCGATCTCGCTGTAGCGCCGCCCCCCGTCCCCGAGGGCGACGAGCACGAGGGTCACCCACTTGTCGGACAGCCGGTCGAGGACCACCCGGCTGGGGCAGGCGGCGAGGAACGCGTCGTACTCCTCCTTGGCCTGCTCGCGGCGCTGCTGGGCGGTGGTCGTCGGCATGTGGTTCCCTTTCGGTAAGTAACGCACTCTCAGGTGCCTACTTCCTGATGGAGAGTGCTTTCGCCCACAGTAGTCCCGTCAGCAGTCGCCCGCCAGGGCACCACCGAACCGAAGGAGCACGCCGTGCGCGCCGTCGTCACCCGCATCACCGACACCCCCGGGCAGGTCCAGGTCGTCGACCTGCCCACCCCGCAGCCTGGTCCGTCCGAGGTCGCCATCCGCACCGTGGCCGCTGCGGTCAACCCGGTCGACGTCTTCGTCGCCCACCACGGCTTCCACGGCATCATGCCGCTGGAGCACCCGGACTCGACCGGCCTCGGCTGGGACGTCGCTGGCACGGTCGAGGCCGTCGGCAGCGACGTGTCCGCGACGAGACCCGACCTCGTCGTCGGGGCACGCGTCGCCGCCACCCATCACGGCCCCGACAAGGCGGTGGGCGCTCTGGCCGAGGTCGCGGTCGTCCCGGCCACTGCCGTGGCGGTCGTCCCCGACGACCTCGACCTCGTGGAGGCGGCCACCGTGCCCCTCAACGCCCTCACCGCCCAGCAGGCGGTCGACCAGCTGGGGGCGCCCCCGGGCACCCTGCTCGTCACCGGGGCAGCGGGCGCCGTCGGTGGGTACGCCGCCGTACTCGCCACACGGGCGGGCTGGACGGTCATCGGGCTCGCGCGCGAGGGCGACCGCGCGTTCGTCGAGGGCAGCGGGAGCCGGCTCGTCACGACCCTCGACGGTCTGACGGTCGACGCGGTCCTCGACGCCGCGGTGCTGCCGGCCTCTCTGGCGGCCGTCCGCGACGGTGGGCGCTACGTCGGCCTGCAGCCCGCCTTCCCCGTCTCGCCCGAGCGCGGCATCACGACGACCGCGGTGGCGATGGTCGACGACGGCGAGGCGCTGGCCCGGCTGCTCTCCGAGACGGTGAGCGGCAGGCTGCCTACCCGGCTGGCCGCGACCTACCCCCTGGCCGAGGCGGCGAAGGCGCTGGACGCCGTGGGGGCGGGGGGCCTGCGGGGGCGGGTGGTCGTCACCTTCTGACCACGCACGACCACAGCGCAAGGCGACCGGAGCCAGGACCTCGTACGGCGCTGCGTACGAGGTCCTGGCCGGTCCGGCAGGGTGCGGGCACCGCGGCGGGTTCTCCGGGCCCAGAGCGGTGACAGGGCCCAGAGCGGTGACAGGGCCCAGAGCGGTTGACCTGGGCGGTCGTGCTCGACGCCGCGACGGCGACGGTCGCGCTGCCGATGACCAGGGGCGCCGTACCGAGCTCGTTGGAGAAGGTGGCCCGCACCGTGTCCCCACCCTCGGTGAGGTGCACGACGTTGCGGATCGTGCAGTCGGCGCACTGGTTGTCGATCGCCGTGGCCGCGGCGGCGCCCCACGTCTGGACCCACCTGGTGGAAGCCGCGGGGCTGGCGGAGGTGGCCGCGGGGGCGCCCAGGGCCGGGAAGGTGGCGACCATTCCGAGGGCGGCGACCGCACCGAGGACGCGGCTGCGGGGCTGCCGACCGTGTGGACGTCGTTCCTCCGATCTGACCGACCCGCATCCCGAGGACGTGCCGGGGAGATGGTGTCGGGCATGAGGCACAATGTCCGCGCCTGCCCGGCGGGCGTGGTTGCATGGACCCATGGCTTGGTTTCGCCGCAAGGCTCGCGAAGGCTCCCCGGTGCTACCGGGACGGGTCGGCCCGGAGGGGTCGGACGACCCGTCTGCGGCGCGGGCACAGGGTGACGTGCCGACCCCACCGTGCGGGGCCCCGGCACCGGGTGACGCGCAGCAGCCGGCTGCGGAGGTCACCGGGGGCGCCGCCTCGGCGACCGGGCCCGACGGGACCCCCGACGTCGTGTGGCCCGAGCTGAGCCTCGACGACGCCGACGCGTTGCGTCTGCTGGCCCGTCGCGCCTTCGCCGACCTCGGTCTCGACGTCGTCATCGACGGCGGCGGAGCCGTCGACACCAGTGGTCGACGCTTCGACCTCGACGGCCTCGCGATCGCCTGTCAGCGGGCGGTCGGGGGTCGCCTGGCCTGGCCCGAGGTCGTCCGCGCCCACGTCACCGGCATCGTCGACGCGCTCGACGCCTCCCCCTTCGACGGGCGCGACCCCGCCCTGCTCCTCGCCTCGACCTACTCCCGGGTCGTCACCGCCGACAGCGTCAGCTCCGGCGGGATGGCCTACGCCCGCACCGTGGCTCCTGGCCTGGTCGAGGTGCTCAACCTCGACCTGCCCGAGAGCGTCGCCTTCTTCGGTGACGACGCGGTGCAGGAGCACGGACCGATCGACGACCTGTGGAGAGCGGGGCGGGTCAACCTGCGGGGGGTCGAGGCCGAGGAGCGCCAGACCCTCGAGCGCGAGGGCGGACGGGTCCAGGTGCTCTTCAGCGACTCGATGTTCCTCGCGTCGACCGTGCTGCAGATCGACGAGGTGGTGGCTCGGGAGACCGGGCACGAGCCGGACCCCGATCTCGGGGTGCTCGTCGCCGTGCCGCACCGGCACCAGCTGGCCTTCCACGTCATCGGCGACGACACCCTGCTGGCCTCGCTGGCCCTGCTCGCCAAGTTCGGCGCCGTGGGGCACACCGACAGCCTCGGCCCGATCAGCCCCGACGTCTACTGGTGGCACCACGGGCGTCTCGACCGCCTCACGACCATCGAGGGCGAGCGGATCCAGGTCGACGCCGACGTCGAGTTCACCCGCGTCGTCGAGCAGGTGACCGGCGAGCGAGGAGCGTGATGGCGGCGGAGGCGCTGCTGGCTCACGACCGGGCCGGACCACGCGGCGGAGAACCCTTGCTGCTGCTGCACGCCGGGGTCGCCGACCGACGGATGTGGGACCCGGTCTGGGCGGGCCTGACAGCCGCTCACGACGTCGTGCGGGTCGACCTGCGGGGGTACGGCGAGTCGTCGGTCCGTCCCACCGGACCTCTCGACCCCGTCGCCGACGTGGTCGCGGTCCTGCGCGACCTGGGCGTGACCCGCTGCCACGTGGTGGGGGCGTCGTACGGTGGCGGGGTGGCGGTCGAGCTGGCCCTCACTGCGCCCGACCTCGTGGCGTCGCTCGTGCTGAGCGCACCGGGCGGGTCGCTCATCGCCGAGGCTACCGACCAGCTGCGGACCTTCTTCGGTGCCGAGCGGTCGGCCCTGGCGGCAGGTGATCTCGACGCGGCGGTCGAGGCCAACCTCGTGACGTGGGTGGACGGGCCCAGCCGGGGGCCGCTCGAGGTCGACGCCGCTGTGCGCGGGGCGGTGCGGGTGATGCAGCGCCGGGCCTTCGAGGTCACCGCCGACTGGGACGACCTCGACGAGGCCGAGCTCGACCCGCCGGCGCTGGAGCGCCTGACCGAGGTCAGGGTGCCGACGACGGTGCTGGTCGGCGGTCTCGACGTGGACGCCATCGGGGACGCCGGGCGGCGGGTCGTGCACGGGACCCCCGGGGCTGCGGCTGTGCCGGGGGCACGACTGGTCGAGTGGGCGGACGTCGCGCACCTGCCGTCGATGGAGCGTCCGGACGACTTCGTGGCGCTGGTGGGGCAGCACCTGCAGACCCTGCCGCACCCGCCGCACCTGCCGCACCTGCGGTAACAGGGGTGAGCTGCGCGGACACCTGGATGGCCTTGCTCCCCTGGGCGGTCACGACGAGCCCGGCGTCGATGGCGGTCGGCGGCTCTGGTCGGGCGCCGGGCGCCGGTCGGGCCGGGAGGCCGGCGGACACCCCGGCGAGGACCACGAGCACCCCGACCACCTGCAGGGGCGAGAGGCGCTCGCCCGCCACGAGCACGCCGAGCAGGGCGCCGCTGACGGGGTTGAGCAGGCCGATGAGCCCCACGGTGCCGGCGGGCAGGGCACGCAGGCCGACGAACCAGGCGACGTAGGCGCCGGCGGTGCCGACGAGGACGAGGTAGGTGAACGCCGCGACCTGCGTGCCGGTCAGGGCGGGGGGCGGGCCCTCGATGGCGAGGGCGAGGGGAGTGAGCAGCAGGCCCCCGAGGGTCAGCTGCCACGCCACGAAGGTCGTCGGGCTCACCGGTGGCTGCCAGCGCTTGGTGAGCACGAAGCCCAGGGACGAGGCCACCATCGCCAGCAGGGAGGCGCCGACCCCCACCGCGTCGAGGCCGCCGGTGGCCGACCCCACGAGCATGACGACGCCGAGCAGACCGACGACCGCGCCGAGCCAGGCGCGGCGACGGGCCCGCTCCCCGAGGAGCAGGTGGGCGCCGACGAGGACCATTAGCGCGGAGGCGGCCATCAGCGTCGACGCCACCGCCGACGGCAGCCGCTGACCGGCGACGTAGACGAGCACGAAGAAGCCGCCGATGGTCAGGGTGGAGATGACCGCCGTCTTCCACCACCACTCCCCGCGGGGCAGGCGCCGGGTGACCGCGAGGAGCAGCAGGCCGGCGGGCAGGGCCCGCAGGGCCGACCCCGTGAGCGGCAGGCCCGCCGGGAGGTAGTTCCGCGTCACGTAGTAGGTCGACCCCCAGGCGATCGGGGCGAGAGCGGTCAGGGCCGCTGTGCGACCGAGACGCGACGAACCAGCTGCTCTGGCTGCGGCCACTTTTGCTTCCATGGAAGGAACATTACGCTTCCGTGGAAGTGAAATCAACCTGAGCGGCCCCTCTTAGGCTTCCATGGAAGCGTTAAGGTCAAGCGCATGGCCGCGCCCCTGCCTGACCGAGTCGACCGGATCGTCGCCGAGTGGGAGCGGGAGCGCCCCGACCTCGACGTCAGCCCCCAGCAGCTGATCGGCCGGCTGCACCGCCTCGCCGCAGCGCTCACCACCCGGCTGGTGCCGGTCTACGAGGCGCACGGGCTGGGCGAGGGAGAGTTCGACGTGCTGTGCGCGCTCCGGCGCGCCGGAGCTCCGTACGAGCGGCAGCCGGCGGAGCTGGCCCGGACGACGATGATCACCACCGGAGCCGTGACCAAGAGGATCGACCGCCTCCAGGCGGCCGCCCTGGTGATGCGGGTGCGGCGCCCCAGCGACGACGGGCGCGCGGTGCGGGTGCGGCTCACGGCGAAGGGACGACGGCTCATCGACGAGGCCTTCACCGACCACATCGCCAACGAGGAACGCCTCGTCAGTGCGCTCGGGCCCCGCGACCGCGCGACCCTGGAGCGCCTCCTGCGGACGTGGCTCTCCGACGTGGCAGGAGAGGAGTCCTGACCCGGACCTCACCCCCCCGGACACCCCTCCCCCAGGTCACCCCTCCCCCAGCCCGACTTGTTGTGGTGAGCGCCGTGAGTTGGCTCGTCCACGGGCGAGCTGCGCGGCGCCCACCGCGGCAAGTCGGGGGGTGGGTCGGGGCCATCAGGGCCAGGTCTGGTGCCGAGGAAGAGACCCCACCACCCGAGATCAGGTGGCGCCGAGACCCTCGGCCGCACGGCGGGCGCCACGGCGACGCACCGGGAGCCAGGTCGCGAGCTCGACCCCGAGGGTGTCGACCAGCTCGGACCCCCAGAGGGTCAGCGTTTGCTGCCACGGGTGGCCGAAGGTGCCCCACCGCAGGTCGTCGGGGGTGTGCACGTAGTAGTCGCCGTCGGGGAAGACCGGCACCGGCAGCCGCAGGCCCGACACCGCCAGCCGCTGCGGCGAGTAGCGGTAGGCCGTGTGCTGCCAGTCGAGGGCGAGCAGGTCGTCGTGGCCCGCGAGGTCGAGCAGGACCCGTGCGGTCGAGGCCTCGACGGCGGCGACGCCGGCCGCGAAACGGGCCGGGTCGGCGGAGAAGACCCGCCCGAGGTCGAGCACCAGGGCGCCCGGCGGCTCGTCGATGGCCGGGAGCTCGCGCTCGGAGTAGCGGGGGTGGAAGGCGAAGCGGCCGGTGAAGGGGCGCCAGGCGTCGTCGTACGGCGTCTCGCTCCAGGCGGACCGCAGGGGGTCGCCGTCCGTCCCGTCCACGAGCCACCACCTCTCGAACCGGCCGGCGCCGGGTGTCGTCGGTCGCAGCGTACGCGGACGGGTGGCTCGTGCCCGCGAGGTTGGGTCGCCGGGTTGGGGTCGTCGGGTTTGGGTCACCGGGTTGGGGTCGCCGGGTTTGGAGCTGACGGCCATGGGGCAGGATGAGCCCCGTGAGCGACAACGAATCGGTCTTCACCTACGCCTCCCCTCGCCTGAAGTTCGGCGCCGGAGCGAGCAACGAGGTCGGTCACGACCTCGCCGCCCTGGGGGTGACCCGGGCCCTGCTGGTCACCGACCCGGGGATCGCCGCGAGCGGCGTCTCCGACCGGGTCGCGGAGGCGATCCGCGCAGCCGGGGTCGAGGTGGTCGTCTACGACCAGGCGCACGTCGAGCCCACGGACGCGAGCATGCGTGAGGCGATCGAAGCGGCCCGCGGCCTCGGGCGGGTCGACGGCGTCGTGGCCGTGGGCGGAGGCTCGAGCATCGACACCGCCAAGGCCGTCGACCTCATGCTCACCTCCCCCGGTGACCTGCTCGACTACGTCAACGCACCGGTCGGTGGGGGGAAGGCGCCACAGGGGCCGCTGCTGCCGTTCGTCGCGGTGCCCACCACCGCCGGGACCGGCGCCGAGTCGACGTCGGTGTGCGTCCTCGACGTGCTCGCCCGCAAGGTCAAGACCGGCATCAGCCACGAGCGCCTGCGTCCCCTGCTCGCCGTCGTCGACCCCGAGCTGAGCGCGACGATGCCACCGGGGGTGACGGCCGCCTCCGGGCTCGACATCCTGTGCCACGCGCTCGAGAGCTACACCGCACGCGCCTACGACACCTTTCCCCGGAAGCAACCTGACAAGCGAGTGCCCTACTGCGGGGCCAACCCCATCGCCGACATGTGGAGCGAGAAGGCGATGAGCCTGCTCGCCTCCGCCTTCCGTCGGGCCTACCGTGACGGCGGTGACATCGACGCCCGGCTCGAGATGTCGATGGCCGCGACCTTCGCCGGGCTGGGCTTCGGCAACGCCGGGGTGCACCTGCCGCACGCCAACGCCTACCCCATCGCCGGACAGGTACGCGGCTTCCACCCCGACGACTACCCCGGTGACGAGGCGATCGTTCCCCACGGCATGTCGGTCGCCCTCACGGCCCCCGAAGCCTTCCGCTTCACCTTCGACTCGTCGCCCGAGCGGCACCTGGCGGCGGCGCGGATGCTGGCCCCCGAGCACACGCAGACCGACGACCCGCGTGACGACCTGCCGTCGGTGCTCGTCGACCTGATGCGCGACGTCGGCCAGCCCAGCGGCCTCGCCGAGGTCGGCTTCGGCGAGGGTGACGTGGCCTCGCTGGTCGAGGGGACGCTCGCCCAGTCGCGGTTGCTCGCGATCTGCCCGAAGGATCCGGACGAGGACGACCTCGCCGGCGTGTTCACCCGGTCGATGGAGAACTGGTAGCAGGAGGTCGGACGTTTGAGGCTTACGAGGTCGAGTACGGGAGTACGGGTCGGTTGCTACGGTTTGCCGTATGAAGACCACCATCGACCTCCCCGACGCCCTCGCCAGTGACGCGAAGGCGCTGGCCCGCGAGCAGTCGCTAACCCTCAGGGACCTCGTCGTGGCCGGGTTGCGCTCAGAGGTCGAGCGCCGTCGGACGGTGACGGCACCGGTGGACTTCCACTTCCCCACCGCCTCCGGCACGGGGCTCGCTGTGGACCTCGCCGCTGAAGACGTCGTCCACCGGTCGTACGGTGGGCAGACGTGATCGCGGTAGACACCAGCCTGCTCGTCTACGCCCACCGGGAGGACAGCCCGCACCACGCACCCGCCGCGCAGGCCCTGCGGCGGATCGCCACCGGGACGCAGCCGTGGGCCGTGCCGTGGCCGTGCGTCCACGAGTTCCTGGCCGTGGTCACCCACCCGCGAATCTACCGACCACCTACTCCACTCGAGGTCGCGCTGGAGGCGGTCCACGTGCTGCTCGCGGCGCCCCGGGTCCACCTGCTCGCCGAGGCACCCGCACACGCCTCGGTGCTGGCCGAGCTGGTGCGGTCGTCCGGGGTCACCGGTGCCCGTATCCACGACGCCCGGATCGCCGCGATCTGCCTCGCCCACGGAGTCGACGCGCTCTGGTCGGCCGATCGCGACTTCTCGTGGTTCCCGGCGCTCACCGTCATCAACCCCCTGGTCGACGTCTCCTAGAGTGATCCGGTGACCACCGCGCCTCGCCCCGCGACGGCACGGCAGTGGCTGCACCGACACCCCGTCGTGGTCGATGTGGTCGTCGCCGTACTGGCGCTCGTCGCTGCGCTGATGGCGCAGGACACCCCGTCGCGGCTGCTGCTCGCAGCGAACGACACCCCGACCACCGTGCTGTGCGTGCTCGCGTCGCTGGCCCTCCTGGCGCGTCGACGGTGGCCCTGGGCGGTCTGGGCGATGACCGTCGGCATCGGCCTGGTGGGCGTCGTCGTCGTGGGCGGTCCGTCACGGGCGCTGGTGCCGACGACGGTCGCGGTCTACACGCTCGCCACACGGGTCCCGCTGCGCCCTGCGCTGGCCGCCGCCCTCACGACCGGCCTCGCGCCGTTCGCGCTCATCGTCACCCACATGCACCTCGGGCTAATCGAGGCCTTCTCCTACGGCTTCGGCCCGTGGAGCTGGCTCGCGGCGGTCACCGGCATCGCCGTCCGCAACCAGCGCGCCGTCCTCGAGGCCGCGCACGAGCGGGCGCGACGGGCCGAGGAGACCCGCGAGGAGGAGGCCCGTCGGGCCGTCTCGGAGGAACGCCTGCGGATCGCCCGCGACCTGCACGACGTCGTGGCGCACCACATCGCCGTGATCACCGTGCAGGCCGGAGTGGCCTCGCACCTCCTGCGCAGCGACCCCGACGGGGCGGCCACCGCGCTCGCCCACGTGCGCGAGGCGGGCCAGGTCGTGCTGGAGGAGGTGCCCGGCCTGCTGGGCGTGCTCCGCACACCGGCGGACGGCGGCACCGGAGACAACGGACCGGCTGGCGACCTCCTCGACACCGCCCCCGCCCCCAGGCTCTCCGACCTCGAGACGCTCGTCGGGCGCGCCAGGGCCTCGGGCCTGGCGGTCACGTTGCGCCGTTCCGGCGCGGCGGTCGACCTCGGTGCGGCCGGTGAGCTCACGGCCTATCGCATCCTGCAGGAGGGACTGACCAACGCCGCCCGGCACGGTGAGGGCCCGGCTGTCGTCGTCGTCGCGTACGACGCGACGGGCTGCACCGTCGAGGTGCACAACCGTCGCGCCAGCAGGAGGGAGCAGTCCCCCACCGGCATCCGGCACGGGCTCACCGGGATGCGGGAGCGCGCTGCGGCCGCCGGCGGAGAGCTCACGGCGGGTCCTGACGGCCACGACGAGTGGGTGGTGCGCTACCGGGGCGACGCCCGCCCCACCGGCACCCCGTCGAAGGTCTGACGATGACGACGCGGGTGCTCGTCGCCGACAGCTCACTGGCTGAGGGCTGGCGGCGCACTGGCGACGGTCTCGTCGTGACGACACGGGTGCTCGTCGCCGACAGCTCACTGGCTGAGGGCTGGCGGCGCACTGGCGACGGTGTCGTCGTGACGCCACGGGTGCAAGGCGCCGGCAGCTCACCCTCGCCGAGCTCGCCGTGACCACGCGGGTGCTCGTCGCCGACGACCAGGCGCTGATCCGCGCCGGGTTCGTCGCCCTCATCGGCAGCGCCCCCGACCTCGAGGTGGTCGGGGAGGCGGTCGACGGCGCCGACGCCGTGCGCCAGGTGCGCGCGCTGCACCCCGACCTGGTGCTCATGGACATCCGGATGCCGGGCACTGACGGTCTCAGCGCCACCGAGCTCATCACCGCCGACCCCGCGCTCGCCGGGGTGAGGGTGCTCGTGCTCACGACCTTCGAGACCGACGACTACGTCGTGGCGGCGCTGCGGGCAGGGGCAAGTGGTTTCCTGGGCAAGGGATCCGCGCCGGAGGTCCTGCTCTCGGGGATCCG
>JBBRNQ010000038.1:0-36364 GCA_038230235.1 Actinomycetales bacterium | reverse complement strand
GGTCTCGGGTGCGGTCTCGGGTGCGGTCTCGGGTGCGGTCTCGGGTGCGGTCTCGGGTGCGGTCTCGGGTGCGGTCTCGGGTGCGGTCTCGGGTGCGGTCTCGGGTGCGGTCTCGGGTGCGGTCTCGGGTGTCGTCTCCACGACTGCGGCGGACCATGCCTCGGCACCGTCACTGTGGCGCTCGGCCTCCATCGCCGCCGCCTCGTCTTCCGGCGCCGACACCTGGGCAGGCTGGGGGTCGTTGTCAGTGGCCGGTTGGTCCGACGACCCCGGGGCGTCGAGCGGGTCACCGGTGTCGACGAAGGACGTCGAGGTCACGGGCTCGGAGTGCGGGGCCGACGACGTGACGGGCTCACCCGCCACCTCATCGACCGCGGACGCGCGCGGCTCGGGCTCGGGCGCCGGGGCCGCGTTCGCCTCCGCCCAGTCGTCGCCACTCGATGACACCTCGGGCACGGGTGTCACCGCCGACTCTGGAGGCGGGGTGGCGTTGGCATCCGCCCAGTCGTCGCCACCCGACGTGACCTCGGGCGAGGGCTCATCGAGGGCGGGCTCAGCAGAGGTGGAATCAGCAACTGCAGAGTCAGCGGCCGGGGCCGTGTTGGCCTCGTTCCAGTCGTCACCACCCGACGTCGGCGCGGGGGCGTTCTCCACTGCCGCGGGCTCCGCCGCTGGAGCCGCGTTGGCGTCCGCCCAGTCGTCACCACCCGGCGGCGCCACGACCACGGGCTCCGCGGCCGGAGCCGCGTTGGCTTCAGCCCAGTCGTCACCACCGGACGTCGGCGCGGGCTCTGCAGCCGGAGCCTCGTTGGCCTCCGCCCAGTCATCGCCACCCGACAACACAGGGGCCGGCTCAGCAGGGGCCGACGGTGCGGTCGGACCGGCGTTGGCCTCGTCCCAGTCGTCACCACCCGATGTCGCCACCGCCGCCGGAGCCGCGTTGGCGTCGGCCCAGTCGTCACCACCCGACGTCGGCGAGGGCGCGGTCTCCACCATCGCCGGCTCGGCAGCCGGAGCCTCATTGGCCTCCGCCCAGTCGTCCCCACCCGACGCTGCGACCGGAGCAGCATCCGCCGTCGCGTCGTCCCAGTCGTCCCTGCCCGAATCGACCGGGGCGGACACCACCGGCTCAGGGGAGGAAGAGCTCGCGTCGTCCCAGTCGTCTGCACCATCCGCCGGGGGCGCGGAGCCGGAGGTCACCGGCTCCTGCGTGCCGGCGGAGGAGGGGCTCGCGTCGTCGTCCCAGTCACCACCGCCGGTGGCCTCGGTCGCCGCAGGCTCAGAGGGCGCGGCTGTCTTCTCCTGCGACGCCGCCGCCGCGGCTGCGGTGACTCCGGCCGCACCGGCCACCCCCGCTGCTGCTGCCGCCCCTGACACCGCGGCCGCACCGGCCGACGGGTCGGCGTCGGTGGCGCGCTCCTGCGCGCGCTCGCTGGGCTTCGTCGCCTGCCCGGCCCCCGCGCCCGCGGAGGCTCCGCCCACTGTCGGTGCGGATCCGCTGGGACCGGAGGTGGCGGCATACGGGTCGGCAGTCGCCTTCGGGGCGCGGCCTGTGGGGCCGGCCGCGCGCGAGCGCATCAGCAGGTACACGCCCGCAAAGGCCACGACGACGAGCACGATAAACCAGAGCCAGGACGGCATCGGAGACATGATCCTTTCGGGGACGGCGACGGTGCGCTTGGACGAGGCGCACCGCCGGGCTGGACACACGCTAGCGGGGTCGGGCCCTGCCGCGAGGACTGTGGTCGGTGGTGGTGCGCGACACAAGGGGGTAGACAGGACATGGGTGCCCAATCACCCTCGATCCAACTCCAGGAGACCCCGTGTCAGACCAGCCGACCGAAGACCCCACCCCCGACCTCACCGCTGAGCAACAGGCGACGATGGACGGCGTCGAGCACTCCATCGACGAGGCCAAGAAGGCTGAGGCAGACCTTCGCGCCGTGTCCCCGGGTGCGCTCAAGCAGCCGAAGGACGACCCCGTGCCCGACGCCCGCGACTCCTGAGCCGGGCTGACGCCCCGCGTTACGTCCGCGTCGCGGAGGGATGGAACCAGCGTCGGCGCGGACGCAACGAGGGTGGTGAGTGGGGCTCAGGCGTCGCCGCGCTTCTTTCTCGCCTGCTCCGCCTTGCGGCGCAGCTGGTTGTAGGCGCCGGTGATGCCCATCGCCTTCTTCACCTCGGCGACCACGGTGCGCACCTCCGCGCGGGTGATCTCGGTGCCCTCGACGATGATCTCGTCGACGAGACCAGGCTGCGCCTCGTAGGACGCCCGCCGCTCCCGCATGGGTTCGAGGTACCGGTTGATCGCCTCGGCGAGCGCGTCCTTGACCTCCACGTCGCCGACCCGACCCGCCCGGTAGCGGTCCTCGAACTCGTCGACCTGGGCCCGGTCGTCGTTGAAAGCCCGGTGGTAGGCGAAGACCGGGTTGCCCTCGACGGTGCCGGGGATGTCGGCGCGGACGCGGTTGGGGTCGGTGTACATCCCCGCGACGCGCTTGCGCACCGTCGCGGCGTCGTCCGAGAGCATGATCGCGTTGCCGAGCGACTTGCTCATCTTGGCCTGGCCGTCGGTGCCGATCAGGGTGGTGATCTCGGAGACCACCAGCTCGGGGATGGGGAAGACGTCGCCGTACAGGTGGTTGAAGCGGCGAGCGATCTCGCGCGTGACCTCGACGTGGGCGTGGTTGTCCTTGCCGACGGGCACGACGTTGCCCTTGACGCAGAGGATGTCGGCTGCCTGGAGGACGGGGTAGCCGAGCAGGCCGTAGGGCATCTCGTCCTTGCCGGCCGCGCGGGCCATGTCCTTGAGACTCGGCACCCGCTCGAGCCGGGGCACGGTCACGAGGTTCTGGAAGAGCGTGTTGAGCTCCATCACCTCGGGGACCGCCGACTGCAGGTAGAACGTCGCCTTGGCCGGGTCGATGCCGGCGGCGAGCTGGTCGAGCACCATGTCGCGGGCGTTCTTGCTGACCTGGTCGATGTCGGCGCGGGTGTTCTTCGTGGTGAGCATGTGCAGGTCGGCGATGATGAAGAACGCCTCGTACTCGCTCTGCAGGCGGATGCGGTTCTCGATGCTGCCGACGAAGTGACCGAGGTGCAGCTTGCCCGTCGGCCGGTCACCGGTGAGCATCCGCTTGCGCGGTGCGGGCCCGGCCTGCGGTGCGCCGCTCCCCTCCTGCGGGATGCTGCTGGCGCTGCGGGTGGCGGCGGTGACGTCGCTGGTCACGTCGATCCTCTCGGGGGTTGCCGTGCTCATGGGGCTCAGGGTGCTGGTGCTGCGGTGGGTGCTCACGGGTCGTGCTCCTTCGGCGTCCTGGTGGTCGGGGCCGGACCCGGAGGGTGACCCTGCGCACGGACACGCAGAAAGCCGCCCTCTCGGGGCGGCTTCGTGATGGTGCTCGTGGGTAGGCCGCCCGTCAGGGCAGCCACCAGCTCCTGGTCGCGGCGGGCCGCGTGGGAAACCGGGTGGTCGTCACACCGGCGATGCTACTCCTGCGGGCAGGGTGCCGGGCGGACAGCGTGGACGTGTGGGCGGTGTGGACAGGGACGCAGGACGGCCACGTGGGGCAGGTCCACCCACGAGCGAGCACGGGTGCGCGCGGGGCTCGATCCCGATGGGACGGGCGCGTGGGACCGAAATAGGGAAAATACGTCCGAAAAGGTGCGCCGCCCATCGAACGGGCACGCGTCGGCAAAAACGCCAAGGGACCCCGACGTTCGGCCGAGACTATGACCGTGGGGCCCGCTGAACACGCGGGACGGGGCCGTGCTCCTCCCCCATCCGGAGGCGTCCGGGTCGAGCTGCCCCCACCGGCTCCCCGGACGCTACCGGGGCTCGACCCGCTGCCGGACCGCACGCCCCGCAACCGGCCCACCCGGACGGCACCCCCACCGCCGGTCAGGGCCTCCCGCCGTGCGGTACGGCGACCGTCACCACCCTGATCTCGGCCTCGCGAGCCGCTGACCGCGCGTGCTCGTCGAAGTCAGGCGCGCACGACATGAAGAGCGTGCGCCCGTCGTCCCCGCCGAGCATGCAGGCGAAGACCCCCGTCCCGGGCACCACCTCGGCGAGGATCTCGCCGCCCTCGCGCACGCGGATCACCCGGCCGTGCACGGCATCGGCGACCCACAGGCAGCCCTCGGCGTCGAGCCCACAGCCGTCGGGCGCGACCACGAGGTGCGGCAGGGCCTCGCCGATGACGCGGCTGCTGGGGATCCCACCGAACCGGGCCCACACCCGGCGGTTCCCCAGCGAGCCGTCCTCGCCGATGTCGAAGGCCGTGATGCGGTTGCCGAAGGTCTCGTCGACCAGCAGGGTGCCGTCCGGGGTGATGACCGACCCGTTGGGGAACCACAGGTCGTCGGCGACCTGGGTCACCGTGCCGTCGGGGTCGACCCGGAGCAGGCCCGTCGGGGCGATATCGGCACCGGCCATGAGGTCGAAGCCGAAGCTGCCGACGAAGGCGCGGCCCTGGTCGTCGACGACCATGTCGTTGGGGTGCCCGGTGACGAAGGGCGCGAGGTCGGCGTGCTCGACCAGGCTGCCGTCCGCCTCGCGCAGCAGCAGCTTGGCGTCGCGCATCGAGACCACGAGCAGCCGACCGTCGGGCAGCCACCCGATCCCCGACGGCTGGTTCGGCACCTGCGCCTCGACCCGGCGGTCGCTGCCGTCGGCGGCGGCGGAGTAGACGGCATACGTGTAGAAGTCGGCGAACCACAGCCTCCCCTCGTGCCAGCGCGGGCACTCGGTGTAGGAGAGGTCGTTCAGGATCGTGCGGACGTCGTCGGCCATGCGCCGACCGTATGCCGTCGACCTCCTCGGGCGGAAGACGCTGACGCCGAGGTCCTCGTCCGTGGCCCCCAGTTTCCCAGCATGCTCCTCTCGACCTCCCAGACAATACCCAGAATTGGGGGTCGGCACCGCTCACCATGGGGGTGGTGAGAGACGGGTGACCTTTGGGAGGGTCACGATCACCAGGACTCGGCGCACTGCCGAGGGGGATGACGGGGGAAGCACAGCATGGACGGTCGCGGCATGTCACGGGTAGGACTCAGCCGGGTGCGAGGGTCGAGGGGCCCCCACGCACCGGGGTCGAGGGGCGGCACGAGGGTGCGCGCGAGGATCGTGACGCTGCTCGTGGCCGCGCTCGCCCTGCCCCTGACCATGGTCGCTCTCCCGGCGGGGTCTGCGCAGGCCGCAGTGCCCGTGGGCGCCCGCTCCGCCGTGCTCGACCCCGCGATCGGGGGTTTCCCGACGTGGTACCAGGACCAGGCCGGCACCCGGCTCGAGCCGTGCCTCGACCCCAACGACGCGAACTGCATCCTCCCTCCTGACGTCATCGCGCCCTACGCCTTCCCCGCGAACTTCCCCGACGAGTTCTTCTACGGCATGACCGAGTCGCAGATCTTCACGACCACCGGCTGCGGCGGCGTCCCCGGCAGGGTCTCGGTCCGGATGGCGCTCGAGGGCGCCTTCATCAACGGCGCCCCGGCCCAGGGCGACCAGATGACCTTCGGTCGCACCCGGATCACCGGCACCGGACTGTGCCCGGACACCGACTACACCTTCGACTACCCCTTCGGGACGAAGACCCTGCGGACCAACAACCTGGGGACGATCATCCGCGGCGCCGGCACCGTCGACGTCGGGTGCGTACCCACCCCGACCCTGCCCTGCGACTTCGACGCCGCGCGGGCGTCGGAGGTCATGGGTGGTCCGGCCGGCTTCCTGAAGTGGGACCCGGCCGAGTCGGCCCCGCCCGCCGGATACCTCGGAGACGCGCTCACGCTGCACACCATCGTCGGCGGCACCCAGCGCAACACCTTCACGGCCAGGGACTCCTCGGGCACGGTGCTCGCCGACGTCAACGGAACCCCCATGACGACGACGAAGTTCACGGTCATGGGCAAGCTCGCCGGTCCCCTCTCGGCGTCACCGTCGGCACCCGACTTCGCCGGTGTCGAGCTCGGCGCCACGAAGTCGACGACCGTCACCCTGACCAACCTGGACGCCACCCCGCTGACCGTCGCGGCCCCGGTCGTCACCGGCACGGGGTTCGCGGTCACCGGGACCACCTGCGCGGCGCCCCTGGCGCGCGACGCGTCGTGCACGGTCACCGCGTCCTTCAGCCCCCCGGCTGCCGGTCCAACCGGGATCAGCACCGGCACCCTCACCGTGCCGCACGACCGCTACCGCTCCCCGTCGCTGATCCCGCTCACCGGCACCGCCGTCAACCGGGGCGCGCAGGCGACCGGCGTCGCCACACCCGACCCGCTGGCGTTCGGCCAGCAGCGCGTGCGGGTCCTCTCCGCCCCGAAGCTCGTCACCGTGACGAACACGGGGAGCGCGCCGCTCGTGGTCAGCACCGTCGCCCTGACGAACTCCGGCACCGGCTCCGGGGCCGAGCAGTTCTCCATCGGCTCGAACACCTGCACCCTCGCGTCGACGCCACCCGGGGGGACCTGCCAGATCGGGGTCCGCTTCCTCCCCGAGACGGTGGGTGACAAGAGCGCCGCGCTGGAGCTCACGTCGAACTCCGTGCCGCCGGTGAAGGTCGCCGTCTCCGGGACCGGCATCGGTGGTCACGCGGCCGTGGCCGGCACCATCGACCGCGGGACGGGCTTCCCTGACTGGTACATGGACGAGTCCGGCCTGAAGGTCAGTGAGTGCCTCGACCCGAAGGACCCGTACTGCATCGTCCTCCCGGACGCCACGTACGACGGGCAGAGCCCGCTGTCGTTCCTCGACCGCAACGACCCCACCGGCGACACGCTCGCGGCCCCCGGCCTCAACTTCCCGTCGGAGTTCTTCTACACGGTGGCCGAGAACGCCCCGTTCGCCGTCGAGGGCTGCTCGGGACCGGGATCGGTCCTCATCCGGACCGCCATGGAGGGGGCGTTCGCCAACGGCGACCCCGTCCGCCACGAGCAGATGACGTTCGCCCGGATCCGGGTGACGGCCAAGAACCTCTGCCCGAGCTCGACCTACCAGTTCATCCACCCGTACGGCGCCGTCACCCTCCAGACGAGCCCGAAGGGCATCATCCTGCGCAATGTCGGGACCGAGGACGTGGGCTGCGCACCCGTCGCCCCGGACGTCTGCGACTTCCGGCTCGCCCTCCAGGCCCGCCCGCTCGGTGGCTTCCTGCGCTGGGACCCGGCCGTTGCTCCCTCCGCCCCGGCCGGTTACCTCGGCGACGCCAAGACCGGTCACCCGGTCATCGGCGCCCCGTTCACCTATGAGGGTCAGGCGGCCAACTTCGTCAAGGTCGTCAAGCTGCCGGGACAGGACGACGCCCCCGGCACGCTGCCGCGGCTCATTGGCGAGACCGACCAGTTCGTGGTCATGGGCAAGCTCAAGGGCCCGCTCGAGGCGACCGTGCCCCAGGTGGACTTCGACCTGCAGCCGGTCGGGGTCACCTCCAACCCGCAGCAGGTCACCCTCGAGAACACCGGCATCAACCCGATCACCCTGAGCGGGGCGTCGGTCACCGGCGCTGACGCGACGGACGTCGCCCTCGCCGGCGGCGGCTGCCTCGCCTTCCCGGTCACCCTCGCCCCGGGAGCCCAGTGCTCGCTGTCCGCGACCTTCCGACCCTCGGCGGTCGGCAGCCGGCACGCCGCCATCTCCGTGCGGCACGACGGGTTCAACGACCCGTTCGAGCTGCCGGTGACGGGGACCGGTCAGGCCGGAGCCGCCACCCCGGCGATCTCCTTCACGCCCCGCACGCTCTCGTTCGCCCCCCTGAAGGTGGGCGGCACGAGCGCCAAGGCGACCCTGACGGTCTCCAACGCCGGTGGACTGGCACCACTCGACATCGCCGGTCTGACCTTCGCCGGACCGGCGGCCGACCAGTTCGCCGTGGCCGCCAACGGCTGCACCAGTCCGGTCGGCCCCGGCGCGACCTGCCCGGTCGACGTCGTCTTCACCCCGACCACGGTCGGTGCCAAGTCTGCCGACCTCGTGGTCCACGACAACGTCAACGGTCCGGGCTCCACCCACACGGTGGCGCTGAGCGCCGAGGCGACCAACACGGCACCCGCCGTGGCCGCCCAGCTCGACCCCAACGGCTACCCGCAGTGGTACCAGGACGACAACGGCACGCGTCTGGAGCCCTGCACCCAGCAGGCCGACCCGGGCTGCGTGCTCCTCCCGGACGCGTTCTACAACGCGACCCGGCCGCTGGCCTTCCCGAGCAACTTCCCGGCGGAGTTCTTCTACAACCTCGCCGACTCCGAGCAGATCGTGACGCCGGGCTGCCCGGCCGCAGGGATCGCCCCGGGGACGGGCTTCCTCCGGGTGGGCCTGGAGGGGTCCTTCGCCAACGGCGTGCCGTCGGCGAGCGACCAGATCACCTTCACCCGCACCCGGATCGTCGTGCGCGGCGGTCTGTGCCCGGGTGGCCAGTACAGCTTCGTGACCCCGTACGGTCAGAAGACGATCCAGGCCGACGCGACCGGCAGCATCCTGGCCAAGGCGGGGACGATCGACACCGGCTGCGGCGCCGCGCCGTGCGCGTTCGGCTCGGCCCTCACGACGCCGGACGCGGCCGGCAGCGCCACCGTCGCG
Source organism: Actinomycetales bacterium (assembly GCA_038230235.1). Classification (GTDB taxonomy): domain Bacteria; phylum Actinomycetota; class Actinomycetes; order Actinomycetales; family Dermatophilaceae; genus Lapillicoccus. The sequence continues at coordinate 27,792 of JBBRNQ010000038.1, read as the reverse complement.
GCGGGCTACCTGCGCTGGGACCCCAACGTGGGCCCCGCTGCTCCAGCCGGCCACCTCGGCGACGGGACGTCGTTCCACAAGGTCGTGGGTGGCACCTTCGTCGCCCCCGGCCTCCAGACGCCGGCCAACGCCTTCGAGATCCGCGACACCGCCGGCAACCTCCTGGTGCGCACGGACAGGTTCCTCGTCTCCGGGCGGGTGGCCGGCCCGCTGGTCACCCCGACGACGCGCCTCGCGTTCCCCGACACAGCCGTCAACACCGTGTCCGCTGCGCAGACCCTCACGCTGACGAACGTCGGAGCGGCCGGCACCTCGGTGACCGGCACGACCCTGACCGGGCTCGACGCCGCCCAGTTCGCCGTCTCGGCGAGCACGTGCGGGGCGGCGATGGCCCAGGACTCCAGGTGCACGGTGTCGGTGCGCTTCGTGCCGACCGCCACGGGCACGAGGACGGCGACGCTGCGCCTCGTGGCCTCTACCGGTCAGGTCGTCACGGTCGCGCTGTCGGGGGTGTCGGCCCCGCAGCCCGTGCCGGTGATCGCCGTCAGCACCGGGGCCCTGGCCTTCGGGACGACGACGCCGAGCGCACCGGTCGTGCGGTTCACCAACGTGACCAACACGGGCACGGCACCGCTGACCATCACCGCCGAGGCCGTCAGCGGGGCGGCGGCGGCGGACTACACGGTCAACACGGTGACGCCCAACGGGGCGGTTGCCAACTGCCGCGGCCTCCCGGTCGTCGTCAACCCCGGGTCGACCTGCGCGGTGGCCGTGTCCTTCACGCCCACTGCCGTGGGGGCGCGGGCGGCGACGCTCACGCTCCGGCACAACGACGTACGGCCGGGGGTCGCGGGCCAGACCCTGGTCTCGCTGTCCGCTACCGGGACGGGGAGCTCGTTCTCGGTCGCGGCCGCGGCGTTCGGGGTCGTGCGGATCAACACCGCCAAGACGCTGACGGTGACGATCAAGAACACCGGGACGACCGCCGCCGTGCTGACCGGGTTCACCCTCAACGGCAACCCGGCGAGCACCAGCACCGTCACCGGCGTCCAACGCGGCTTCTTCACCATCGCGGGTGCCGGGTGCCTGGGGACCACCCTGGCCCGTGGCAAGTCGTGCAACGTCAGCGTCACGTTCCGCCCGACGACGGCGGTGAGCTACCGCGCGACGCTGTCGGTCAAGGGGAACGCGAACTCCCTGCCGGGCATCGTCACCTCGTCCCTGACGGGGACCGGGAAGTAGGCAGGGTCAGACCACCCGGACTGCACCACCTCGGCCCAGCACGGTTGACGCAGAGCTGACGCAGGGCTGAGGAGCACGGGCACCCCCGGACGCGCGCGCGGCGTCCGGGGGTTCGCCTCGTCCGCAGGCCCATCCGGTGGGGAGTGAGGGACGGGGAATGCGGTCCTCCCGACACGACGACGCCCCACCCGGTGACCGGGTGGGGCGTCGTACGGCGTGCCGGCTGTACGGCGTGCCTGCGGGTGCTGGCGTCAGGCGCCGACGACCTCGAGGTTGACGGTCGCGGAGACCTCCGGGTGGAGGCGGACCGTGGCCTGGTAGGTGCCGGTCGTCTTGACGTGACCGAGGACCTCGATCTTGCGCTTGTCGAGCTCGGGACCGCCGCCGGCCTTGACCGCCGCGGCGACGTCGCCACCGCTGACGGCGCCGAAGAGGCGACCGCCGGTGCCGGCCTTGGCCGTCACCGTGACCGGCTTGGCCTCGAGGCGGCCCTTGAGCTGCTTCGCGGCGTCGAGGTCGTGGATCGCCCGGGTGGAGCGCGCCTTGGTGATGGCGTCGACCTGCTTCTGGCCGCCCTTGGTCCACGGCGTGGCGAAGCCGCGGGGCATCAGGAAGTTGCGGGCGTAGCCGTCCTTGACGTCGATGACGTCACCGGCGGTGCCGAGGCCGGAGACCTCGTGGGTGAGGATGAGCTTCATGGTGTGTCCTTATCTCTGCTCGGGTCTCAGCGAGCTGAGCTCGAGTAGGGGAGCAGGGCCATCTCACGGGCGTTCTTGACGGCCGTGGCGATGAGGCGCTGCTCCTGGACGGAGACACCGGTGACGCGGCGCGCCCGGATCTTGCCTCGGTCGGAGATGAACTTGCGCAGCAGCGCGGTGTCCTTGTAGTCGATGTTCTCGACCTTGGCGGCCTTGAGAGGGTTCGCCTTCTTCTTGGGCTTACGCACAACGGGCTTGGCCATCGTGGTGCTCTCCTTCGTGTCGTGAGAGCCCGGGGTGGTGCCCCGGGATGGGGTGTTTCGGGTAGGACATGAGGCCGTACGGCGCCTGCCTCGCGACAGGTCACCTCAGGCGAAGAAGCGAAACCGGGATCAGAAGGGAGGCTCGTCGTAGCTCGGCGCGCCGCCGCCCCAACCGCCCTGGCCGCCCTCGCGAGAGCCGCCCTGACCACCGGCGGGAGCAGGCGCCGGACGCTGGTCGCCGCCCCAGCTACCGCCCTGGGGGCTGGCGCCACCAGATCCGGAGCCGCGCTCGGTGGCCCACGGGTCTTCGGCAGAGGCACCGGAGCCGCCACCGGAGCCTCCGCTCCAGCCACCACCCCCACTGCCGTTGCCGCCCTGGCCGCCGAAGCCGCCACCGCCGCCACCGCCGCTCCGCTGGGTCTTGGTGACCTTGGCGGAGGCATACCGCAGGGAGGGGCCGATCTCGTCGACCTCCATCTCGACCACGGTGCGCTTCTCGCCTTCCTTGGTCTCGTAGGAGCGCGACTTCAGGCGACCGGAGACGATCACGCGGGTGCCCCGCTGGATCGACTCGGCGACGTTCTCGGCAGCGTCACGCCAGACGGAGCAGCGCATGAACAGCGTCTCGCCGTCCTTCCACTCGTTGCTCTGGCGGTCGAACGCCCGTGGCGTGGAGGCCACGGTGAAGTTCGCGACGGCAGCCCCGGACGGCGTGAAACGCAGCTCCGGGTCGCCGGTGATGTTGCCGATGACCGTGATGACGGTGTCGCCTGCCATGGATCCTTCGTTCGCTCGTGAGGTGGCTCGCTCAGGCGCCGGGGCGCAGGAGCTTGGTGCGAAGGACCGACTCGTTCAGCCCGAGCTGGCGGTCCAGCTCCTGGGCCGTGGCCGGCTCGGCCGACATGTTGACGACGGCGTAGATGCCTTCGGCCTTCTTGTTGATCTCGTAGGCGAGGCGACGACGGCCCCAGATGTCGATGTTGTCGACGGTCCCACCGTCCTTGGTGACGACGGCGAGGAACTTGTCCAGGGACGGGGCGACGGTGCGCTCGTCCAGCTCGGGGTCGAGGATGACCATGAGTTCATACTGACGCATGCGGTGACCCACCTCCTTCGGTCTTGGCGGTCACGGTCTCTCCGTGACAGGAGGGTTGCGTTTGCGTTGCCCGCCGTATCCCAGAGACTGCCACGTCGGGGTGACAGGACCCCGCCCGTCATCCACAGGTGGACGGCGAGAAGGTACGGCGAACCGGCCCAGCGTACCGGGGGTGGGGCCGGGACCCAAAAACCATCCACCCGGTGGGCTCCCCGGTGTGACAGGGTGGCCGCGGCCGACCGCCGAACCCGGCACCCCACCGCGGCCCCTCACGGATCGGGACCCCCACCCATGACCGACGAGAGTGCCGCCCTGCCCGTCGTCGCCTGGCTGGGCCTGGGGGCGATGGGTCTGCCCATGGTGCGGCGGGTGGTCGCCGCGGGCTACCGCGTGCGCGCCTACGACCCCCACCGTGAGCGCCTCGAGGCGGCCGGTGCCGACCACGCCGCCACCGGTCCGGCCGATGCCGCCCGCGGGGCGCAGGTGCTCGTCGTGATGGTGGCCACGCCGCAGCAGGCCGACGAGGCGCTCCTGGGTCGGCAGGCGCTCGAGTCCCTCGACACCCCCGGGGCCACCGTCGTGGTGCTGTCGACGGTGGGCACGGCCTGGGTCACCCGGCTCGCTGGCCAGGTCCCACCCGGCACGAGGGTGGTCGACGCGCCGGTCAGCGGGGGCGTCCTGCGCGCCCGCGACGGGAGCCTGCTCATCATGGCCTCGGGCCTCGACGACGTGTCGCGCGCCCTGCTCGGGGTCCTCGGCGACGTGGTCGAGGTCGGACCCGACCCGGGCCAGGGACAGGCCATGAAGATGGTCAACCAGGTGCTCTGCGGCATCCACATCGCCGCGGCCGCCGAGGCGCTCGCCCTGGCGGAGGGGCTCGGGCTCGACCCCGCCCTGGCCCTCCAGACCGTACGGCGCGGCGCCGGCGCCTCGTTCATGCTCGACGACCGGGGCGGGCGGATGGTCGACCCCGGCACCGAGGTGCGCAGCAGTCTCTCCCTCTTCGTCAAGGACCTCGGTCTGGTGGCCGACGAGTCGCGTCGTACGGGCCTGACCACCGGCGTGGCCGCCGCGGCCGCCCGGCTGTTCACCGAGGCGGCCGCGGCCCGGGGTGCCGACCACGACGACACCGAGCTCTACGACTACGTGCGGGCGCGGCCCGACTCGTCGAGGTAGTCGCGCCAGGAGCGCTTCGGCGTCCAGCCCAGCAGGTCCATCGCCTTGCGCGAGGAGATGCCGGACGCGTCGACGCGCTCGAGGTCACGCAGCTCGATCTTGTCGCCGTAGTGCTCCTTCAGCACTGCCGCGAAGTCGTGGCCGCCGACGTTGTCGGGCGAGGCGATGTAGAAGACCTCGTGGCCCGGCAGGTCGGACTCGGCGGCCAGCGCGATGGCGTCGGCCAGGTCGTAGGCGTCGATGTAGCTCCAGAGGTTGGGGCTCGTCACGGCGTGGTCGCGCACCTGCGGGCCGAGGTTCTGCTCGTAGTTGCCCTCGAACTGCACCCAGCTGGGCCGGATCGAGATGCACCGGATGTCGGAGCGGGAGACCGCCGCATCCATCAGCTGCTCGCCGAACGACTTCGACAGCGCGTAGGGGTCCTGCGGACGGATCGGGTGCAGCTCGTCGACCGGCGCGTAGTCGGGCAGGAAGTCGCGCTCGGGGAAGAAGAAGCCCGGCACGGTCTCGCTCGAGATGTTGACGAAGCGGGGGACGCCGAACCGGACGGCCGCCTCGATCATGTTGAAGGTAGCCATGAGGTTGGTGCGGAACACCACCTGCGGCGGGTTGCCGGTGGGCTCGGGGATGGCTGCCGCGTGCACGACCGCGTCGGCCCCCCGGGTCACCTCGAAGGCCTCACCGAGGTCGGTGAGGTCGGCCATCTGGTACCGGGCGGTGCCCGGCTCCTTGCGCTCGAACCCCGGACGGGTGAGGTCGACGGCGAGGACGTCGTGGCCTGCGGCCAGCAGGGCCTCGGTGGTGAAGCGGCCGACCTTGCCGTGCGCTCCGGTGACGACGATCTTCATACGAAAGCTCCTTGTAGGTGGGGGACGTGAGGGGTGTTCAGGGACTGCGGCTCGCCCGCGGACCTGCCGCGAGGTCGCCTGCGCGCAGGGCCAGGAGGGCCGACGCGGGGTCTTTGACGTAGTGGTCCATGTCGTGCTCGGTCTGGACCATGTGGGCGTGCATGGCGGCGCCGGCCTGGACCGGGTCGCCGAGCCGGATCGCGTCGAGCACCAGCTGGTGGTGGGCGATGGCGTGGGTGCGCACCGGGCCGTGCGACGACGTCTGGTGCCGGGTGAGGCGCAGGATGCGGGCCAGCGGGTCGAAGAGCGACGTGACGAAGCTGTTGTCGGCCGCGTCCATCACCTGCTGGTGGAAGAGGATGTCGGCCTCGACGAAGGCCGGCACGTCCTTGGCCCGGGCAGCCGCGCGCATGGCCAGCAGGCTGGTGCCCATCTCGTCGACCTGCTCGGGGGTACGGCGCTCGGCGGCCAGCTGGGTGACCGCCACCTCGACCAGGCGGCGCGCCTCGATCAGCTTGCGGGGCAACGCCATCGCGTCCTTCTCGAACGACGAGCGGGCAATGAGCAGGACCGGGTCGAGGACCGACCACCGGTCGGTCGGGTTGACGAAGGTCCCGCGGCCGTGCTCGACCCGCACCACCCCCTTGGCGGCGAGCGCCTTGACCGCCTCGCGGACGGTCAGGCGGCTCACCCCCGTGCGCTCCGCGAGCTCGGTCTCGCTGGGCAGGGGGCTGTTGGTGGGGTAGCGCCCCGCCAGCACGTCGTTGACGATGTCGTCGGCCAGGCCCTCGGCCAACGGGGGTCGTGTGCCCATGCAGGTGGTCCTGTCGTCCGACGCCGAAGGAAGAGGTCCGCGAGGGGTCTGGCCGCAGAGCCTGTGTGGGCCCAGAATACTTTTCGGGCTCCGGGATCACGAACGCCCACCCTTCTGGCGCCAGATGTTGAGGGCGACCGCCGCGACGATGATGATCCCGCTGAAGACCTGCTGCCAGTAGGCCGAGATGCCGAGCAGGATCAGGCCGTTCTGGATCAGGGCCAGCAGCAGCGTGCCGAGGACGGTGCCGAGGATGCTGCCCTCCCCGCCGAAGAGGCTGGTGCCGCCGATGACGACGGCGCCGATGGCGACCAGCTCGTAGCCGTTGCCGGCCGACGGCTGCCCCACGCTGAGCCGGGCCGTCTCGATGACCGCCTCCAGACCGGCCAGGCCGGCGGCGATCGCGAAGATCGCGATTTTGGTGCGGCGGACCCGGATGCCCGACAGCACGGCGGCCTGCTCGTTGGAGCCGATGAAGAAGACGTTGCGCCCGAACCGGGTCCGGGTGAGCAGCAGGTGGGCGGCGACCGCGAGGACGGCGGCGATCCAGACCGGGATGGGCACTCCCGCGAGCGACCCCTGGCCGAGGACGAGGAACGACGGGTCGAAGCCGCTCAGGGTCTGGCCCTGCGTGATCCCGAGGGCGAGACCGCGCGCGACGGCCAGCATCCCGAGGGTCACGACGAAGGGCGGTATGGAGCTCATCGCCACGATCACGCCGTTGACCAGCCCCACGACGACCCCGCTCAGGACGGCGACCACGGCCCCCAGCACCGGGTTGACGTGCAGGGTCACGAGCATCTCGCCCGTCACCACACTGACCAGGGCGACGGTCGAGCCGACCGACAGGTCGATGCCGCCGGCGAGGATGACCACGGTCATCCCGATGGCGATCAGCAGGGACAGCGCCGCCTGCCTCCCGACGACCACGAGGTTGCCGGTCGTGAGGAAGTACGGCGAGCGCCAGGCGAGCAGGATGACGAGGAGCACCAGCACCCCGGCCAGGCCTCCCTCACGGGCGGCCAGCACCCGCCGCATCCGGTCGGTCGCCCAGCTGCGGCCGTTGGCGGACCCCGGCGTGGACGGTGGTGGTGCCGCCGGGGCGGAGGTCGTGGTGGTGGTGCGGTCAGACATCGTCGTCTCCTGTTCGGTCATGCGAGAACCTCGACCCCGGTCGCCAGGGCCATGACCTGCTCTTCGCTCGCGGTGGGCCCGTCGAGCTCTCCGACCAGACGCCCCTCGCGCATGATGAGGATCCTGTCGCTCAGACCGAGCACCTCGGGCAGCTCGGAGGAGATCATCAGGACGGCGACCCCCTGCGCGGCGACCTCGCGCACGAGCCGGTAGATCTCGGCCTTCGCCCCGACGTCGACCCCGCGGGTCGGCTCGTCGAGGATGAGGACCTTGGGGAGGTGGGCCAGCCATCGGGCGAGGACCACCTTCTGCTGGTTGCCGCCGGACAGCGTCCCCACCGCCGTCTCGACCGAGCTGGTCTTGACCGTGAGGTCACGCACCAGCCGTCGGGCGAGGTCGTTCTCGCGGGAGCCGGAGACCACGCCCGACCGGCAGACGAGGTCGAGCCGGGCCGAGGAGATGTTCGCGCGCACCGGGAGCCCGAGGAAGAGTCCGTCGGCCTTGCGGTCCTCGGGCACGTAGGCGATCCCTGCCTCGATCGCGGCCCGGGGACTGCCGTGGTCGACGCGTTGCCCGTCGAGGTGGACCTCGCCGGCGGTCCGCGTCAGGCTGCCGAACACGCACAGGGCGGCCTCGGTGCGGCCGGCGCCGATGAGCCCGGCCATCCCCACGATCTCACCGGCCCGCACCGCGAACCCGACGTCGATGACCCGGGGCTCGGCCCGCAGGCCGGTCACCCGGATCACCTCGGGGGCGTCGGGCGGCAGCGGCTGGTCGCGACGGCCGTACATGTCGACGAGGTCGCGCCCCACCATGTGGCGCACGACGGCATCCGGGGTGAGCTCGCCGATCGGCGCGGAGGTGACCAGCTGACCGTCACGCAGGACCGTCACGTCGGTGGCGACGTCGAAGATCTCGCGCATCCGGTGCGAGACGTAGACGACGCCGACACCGTCGGCGCTCAGCTGACGGACCACGTCGAGCAGGGAGCCGACCTCGTCCTCGGTGAGCGACGAGGTGGGCTCGTCCATGACGATGACCCGCGCCCGCATCGACAGCGCCTTGGCGATCTCGACCATCTGCCGACGGGCGACGTTGAGTCGTCCCACCCGCTCGGTCGGGGCCACCTTGACGTTGAGCCGGGCGAGCAGCTCGGCGGTCGCCGCGTTCATGGCCCCGAAGTCGATCCCCCGACCCCGACGCGAGGGCTCCCGCCCGGCGAAGACGTTCTCCGCGACACTCAGGTGCTCGGCCAGCATGAGCTCCTGGTAGATGACGGCGATACCCGCCTTCTGGCTGTCACGCGGGGTGCGCAGCGACGTCGGCGCCCCGTCGACCTCGATCGTGCCGGCGTCGGGGGCCACCGCCCCGGCGAGGACCTTGAGCAGGGTGCTCTTGCCCGCGCCGTTCTCGCCGACCAGTCCGACGACCTGCCCGGCGTGGACCGTGAGGTCCACGCCGCGCAGGGCCTTCACACCGGGGTAGCTCTTCTCGATGCCGACCATCCGCACCAGTGGTGACCGGCCGGCCGGGGTGCCGGGACCTCCCGGCTCACTCGACGCCACGGCCGGTCAGTGGGGGGTCGAGACGAAGGTGGCGAGGTTGGCCGGGGTGACGACGTCGACCCCCGTGTCGACGGTGAAGTTGCTGTCGAGCTTGGAGGTCTTCGCGTGGAAGTTCACGAGGATCTGCAGGGCCTGCCCGGTCATGCCGTAGGGCTTCTGCGAGATGAGCGCGTTGACGCAGCCGTCCTTCATCCCCTGGATGCCCTGGGGGACGACGTCGAAGCCGACGGACTTGATCTTGCCGCAGGACCCGGCCGACTTCAGCGCCCCCGCGATGCCGGGGAGGTCGGACCCGCCGATGCCGACCATCGCGCTGAGGTCGGGGTGGGCCTGCAGGATGGTCTCGGCCTTGCCCTGGGCGTCGGCGACCGACTCGCCGGACTCCTCGGTGGCGACGATCTGGATGCCGGGGTGGGCGGCGAGGCCCTCCTTGAGGCCGGTGAGGCGCTGGTTGAGGTTGGGGGCCGACAACGACCCGATGACGACGGCGACCTTGCCCGTCTCGCCCATCGCGGCGACGAGCGCCTCGGCCTGCTTCTTGCCCGCCGTGACGTTGTCGGTGCCGATGTAGCCCAGGACCTGGCTGCTGGGCACCGGTCCGTCCCAGGCGATCACGGGGATCCCGGCGCTGCGGGCCTGGGCGATGATGTTGGTGACGCTGGCCGGGTCGTTCGGGGAGATGGCGATGCCCGCAGGCTTCTTCGACAGGACCGACTCGAAGATCGCCACCTGCTGCCCGGCGTCGTCGGTGTCGGGCCCGAGGAACTGGGCCTTGACGCCGAGCTTGGCCGCCTCGGCCTCCATGCCCTTGCGGGCATCGACCCAGTAGGGGTTGTTCAGCGACTTGGGGAGGAAGACGTAGGTGTCTCCCGACACCGCGCCCGCGGCGGCGCCGCCGGGTGCGGCGGTACCCCCCGCCGCGGCTGCGGGCCCGGTGCCGGGGCTGTTGGCCCCCGAGCTGCAGGCAGCAAGGGGGAGGGCGAGGGTGAGGGCGAGAGCTCCGCCGAGGGCAACGCTGCGCATGACGACTCCTGTTTCTGGTTTCTACGAAAGGGTTCGGACGGGGGTAGCGGGGTGAAGCGGGGGTCGGGAGTGGGTGGGGGCATCGGGTGCTGCGTGGGGGGAGACCGCGGTCTCGGGTGAGGCCGGCGGTTCGGAGAGGGGGTCGGAGAGGGGGTCGGGGAGGGGGTCGCTGAGGTCGCGGATCCTGGCTCCCACCACGACCTGCACCGCCTCGCGGGCGGCCGCCAGCACCGTCGCGAGGTCGGCGGTCGGGAGTACGCCCGGCAGTCCCTGCGCGAGGGCCGCGAGGAAGGCCTCGCGCAGCTCGGTGTTGACGTTGACCTTGGCCACGCCCAGCCGTCGGGCGGCCTGCAGCTCGTGGGTCGGCAGTCCGGAGGCTCCGTGCAGCACGAGGGGTCGGTCGACGACCGCGTGCAGGCGGGCGAGGAGGGCGAGGTCGAGCGGGCGGGCGACGTCAGCCGTACCGTGGACGTTGCCGACCGCCACCGCCAGGGCGTGGACACCGGTCCGGGCGACGAACTCCTCGGCCAGGGACGGGTCGGTCAAGCCGTCACTGCGCCCGTGCCCGGTGGTGGCGGTGGTCACCGAGCGGTCCTCGTGGCCCGGCACCGACCCGAGCTCACCCTCCACCCACGCCCCGAAGTCGCGGGCCGCGGTGACGGCGGCCGAGGTCAGCGCGACGTTGTCCTCGAACGGCAGGTGCGACCCGTCGACCATCACCGACGTGTAGCCCGCCTCGAGGGCGGCCCTGACCTGACCGAGGTCGCGCGAGTGGTCGAGGTGGACGCCGACGGGGACCCTGGCCAGGTCGGCGGCACGCAGGGCCGAGGGGGCGAGCTCGGCCAGACGGGTGTGCGAGAAGGCGCTCGCTCCGGCCTGGATGATGACCGGCAGGTCGGCCTGCTCGGCCGCCCGGCAGATCGCCTGGGTCTGCTCCATCGTGTAGGTCGAGAAAGCCCCGATCGCCCGGTGCTCACGGAGGGCGTCGTGCAGGCTCTGGAGTCCGAGGTCACGCATCGGCCGACCCCCTCAGGGTGAGCACGGCGTCGCGCAGGCTGTGCTCGTCACCGACGTTGCCCGCGAAGACGACGTACGGCAGGCCCTCGAGCAGCGGCCGGTGACCCGGCCGCCCGGGCTCGGACTCACTGCGCCAGACCGAGACCTGGCCGGGCAGGAGCTGGCCGAGCACCATGGCCCGGCGGATGCCGATCCCCCCGGTGGCCACCTCGTGCGAGGTGATCCCGCCCTTGGCGACCACCCAGGCGGGCACCCAGGTCGACGTGAGCTCGCGCACGAGCGTGACGAGCACCGACGCGACCAGTCGCGAGAGCGTCAGGCTCGACTGGCCGGTCTCGGTGACGAGCACCCGCCGGCTGGTGACGAGCACGACGTCGGCGGATGGAGCCCCGTCCCTCGCGGCCCGCAGACAACGCTCCACCTCCACCGCCCGCTCCTCGGGGTCGACGAGTGCGGCCACGTCGACCTCGACCGCGCAGGTACCCTCGGTCTCGAGCAACCGCGTCACCTGACGGGTGCTCAGCTCGACGTGCGAGCCGACGACGACGAGGCCGTGGCTGCCCGGGTGCCGCGGGTCGACGATCTCGTCGTGGTGCAGCGGCGCGCTGGGACGCAGCCCGAGCAGGGCGGCGACCATGCTGGGCCCCGTCCGGTAGACCGCCCGCCAGCCGGCCTCCTCGGCCTGCCGCAAGGCGGCGCAGACGACGTCGAGGTCGCTGTCGAGCACGGCGTTGACGACGACGACGGCGCCGTCACGCGCCGAGAGCAGGCGCTGTGTGACCGCAGCGGGACCGCCGACACGGATGTCGTCGAGCGACAGGCTGACGACGTCGTCGCGGCGGATGCGGCCCTGTGTCTTCTCCTGGACCCAGTCCCGCAGGTCCGAGCTCGTGTAGCCGAAGGCCTCGTCGCGGGCGTAGTCGGTGAGGCCGACCGGGACGGCGTCGTCGCCGCTGCGGGCCCAGTGGACGTCGTCGACGGTGACCCGGCCCGCCTCGAGGTACGCCGGGACGAGGACGACCGCGTCGAGCGGAGCACCGCGCTCGACGGCGCCGTGGGCCAGGACGTCGGTCTCGAGGGGGAAGTGCCCGCGCAGGGTCGAGTCGCTGCGGCTGACCACCACGGGCTGCGTGCCGAAGCGGTCGGCCACCCGCGCGATCGAGCGGTCGAGGTCGGCGAGCACCTGCTCGGCCTCGGAGGAGGGGAGGCTGCGGGAGTTGGTGAGGACGAAGAACGCCCGCCCCGGGTGGGCGAAGGCCCACATCAGGTCGTCGTCGGACCAGCTGGTGAGCACCGGCACGTCGTGGACGGTCTGGCTGCCGGTCGGGTCGTCGTCGAGGACGACGAGGTGCCGGGTCGAGGCCAGGTGCCAGGCCCGCTGCCCGTCCCGTGCGTCGCCGGCTGCGTCGGGGGACGCGGTGGCGTCCGGCGATGCGGTGGCTTCGGGGGATGCGGTGGCGTCGGGGGATGCGGTGGCGTAGGGGGATGCAAGGGCGGCAGGCGGTGCCTGGGGCCGACCGACGAGGTCGGCCCAGGCGACCGCGCTCACCGGCAGCCCGGGGGCCGTCACGATACCGACTCGCTGACGACGGCCGCCAGGTCGGCGACCCCGCGCCGAGGGCTGGTGAGCACCGTGAGGCCGGTCTCCTCGGCGAGCCGGCCGGCGAGGCGCTGCATGGAGGCCTGCGCGAGCACGAGCAGGTCGACCTGGGGAGCCAGGTCACGGGCCTGCTCGACGACCATGGCGTCGTGGGCATCGCGGTCGCCGGCCATCAGCACGTCGAAGGCCCCGGGGCAGAGCCGCTGGGTGATGGACGGCGTGCGGCCGAGGTCTGCGGCCCGGGCGACGATGAGGTCGCTGGTGGGTCCGAGGGTGGTCGGGACGGTGGCGAGGACGCCGATGCGGTCGTAGGTCGCTGCCTCCCGGGCCATCGCCTCGTCGATCTTGACGACGGGGACCCCGACCGCCCGCTGGGCGGCGTCGAGCGTGGGGCCGAGCGACGAGCAGGCCGAGAAGATCACGTCGGCACCGGCTGCCTCCGCGGCCTGCGCGAGGTGCACCATACGGGCCTCGCTCTGGGCCGAGATGCCGTTCTCGCGCACCACGGTGGCGAGCACGTCGGAGTCGACGAAGTGCAGGATCTCGGCCTGCGGCAGGAGCTCGGTGATGAGGTCGGTGATCACCGGCTCGACGGTGACGAAGACGAAGCTGGTGTGCAGGACGGCCACCTTGACCACGGCTACTCCTCTGATGAGTTCTTCTGACGTCAGAGGACTATACGCGTTTCCGGGCAGCCGTCAAGGGGGCTCTCCGGGGTCAGGTACGACGAGGAGGGAGGGGGAGCAGGAGGCCGTAGACGGCCTCTGACCGGGCTCAGCCGATGCGGACGATGAGCTGGTCGCGGGCTCCGCGCAGCGGCCCGGCCAGCTCGTCAGCCTCCTGCTCGAGCGCCGACTCCTCGTCGGACGCCTCGAGCGCCGCGAGCAGCCCGGGGTCGAGACCCCCGCCCTGCCGCTCGGCCACGCGGCGCAGCTCCGCGGCCTCGTCACGCAGGTCGGGCCAGCGGCTGCGCGAGACCAGCCAGGTGCGGCCGACGAGCCACAGCATGCTCGTCAGGCGCAGGACGAGGAAGAAGGAGTACCACCCGGGGGGCAGCCCGCGGTCGGGGACGGAGATCGCGGCGATGTAGAGCCAGACGGCCGCGAAGTGCAACGCCTCGGCGGCCGCCCAGACGAGGTGGTCGCGCCAGGCCAGTCCCACCAGGGCGACGAGCGGCACGAGCCACAGCGAGCTCTGCACCGGCACCGACTTGCCGGTCACGAGGACGATGGCGACCATGACGAGGCTGACCTCGGCCACGCCCGGACGCCGCGGCGCGGCCAGAGCGAGCAGGGTGCCGGTGATCAGGGCGGCGACCCACCCCAGCACGGCGAGGGTGGTGACCGCCCCCGGAGGGATCGGGTAGCCCGCCAGCTGCGGCAGCAGCCAGAGCGAGCCGAAGCCCGCCCCCGCCCCGGCCCAGGCCCGGTAGGCGGCCAGGGCGGCCGTGGGGTTGAGGACCAGCAGGCCACCGCCCACGACCACGACGGCCGCGAGCGCTGCCCCCGCCGTACGGAGCCAGGCGTCGAGGCGGCCCGCCCGCAGGCTCACGAGGAAGAGGGCGAGCAGGATCAGCACCGGGTAGGTGCGGGCCGAGACAGCGAGCCCGAGCAGCACCCCGCTGAGCAGCAGCCGGCTGCGACCCCAGGCCCAGAGACCACCGGCGACGAGCGCGACCCCGAGCACGTCGGGGGCGACGACGACCGTGAGCACGACGACCGGAGACAGCGCCAGATGGGCGGCGCGCAGGGGGAAGCGGGGCATCGACATCGCGGTCCACCAGACGCTGACCGCGATGAGGACGGCGGCGAGAGCGGCCCAGAGCCCGAAGTACCAGAGCATGCGCTGGCTGCTCGCGCCGGCGGGCACGACCTGGGCGAGCGCCGACATGACGAAGGCGGTCAGCGGCGGCTGGGCCACCGAGGGCGCGCCGGAGCCGCCGGTGAGGAACGGCACCAGCCCCACACTGAGCCCGCTGTCCTTGTAGGTCGCGGGCAGGTCGGAGAAGCACATGTGCCAGAACTGGTCGGGCGTCGACCAGCCTGATCCCAGGCAGTGGGCCCGCTCGAGCACGGCGGCCCCCATCGGCAGCGCGGAGGCGGCGACGAGCAGGGCGGCCGTGTGGCGGACCCCCCGGGCGAGCGGCGCGGCATACCGGCCGACAGGGCCACCGATGACCTCGGAGGCCGCGGCGACCACGGGGTCCTGCAGGGACGGGCGTGTCACCTGGTCGGGACTCAGGTGGCTCGGACGGCTCACGGGGCTCAGGGGGCTCGGGGGGCTCGAGGACACGGGCGGAAGCCTAGGCGGACCGGGTGGGGGTGGCGCCGACGGGCCGTGAGGGGGTCATCAGGCGTCCTATCCGCCGCCGGCTGCCGGCGGCGGGGCGGCCGCCGGCGGGGGGCCGGCTGCGGGCGGGGCGCCGCCCGCCGGCGGGGTCCTGGTCGCCGGGGCCGAGGGGCCCGCGGTCCCGGGGACGGTCGGGCGGCCGGGGGGTGTGGTGCGTGGCGGGGGCGTCGTACGGGGGCCCGTGCTCGTCGTCGTCGTCGGCGGCGGGGTCGTCGTCGTGGTCGTCGTCGGGGGGGGCGTCGAGGTCGAGGTCGTCGGCGGCGGCGTGTAGGTCTGGGTCGGCGTGACGAAGACCTTGTCGTCACCGATCCCGACGCGCGCGGGGAACTGCTGCACGGGGAGGTTCTGGGTCGCGACCTTCATGAAGTCGAGCCAGATCGACAGGGGGACCGAGTTGCCGTTGAGCGCGAGGCCGTCGTTGAGGCCGGCTATTCCGGAGAGCGAGTCCTGCGTGCCATTGACGTCCCTGTACATGCCGACCGAGACCGACAGCTGAGGCACCACGCCGGTCCACCACGCCGACTTGCGACTGTCGGTGGTGCCCGTCTTCCCCGCGACCGGGCGCCCGAGCGACGAGGCCCGCTCACCCGTGCCCCCCGACTCGGTGACCGCCTGCATCGCGTCGAGCGTGTCGGCCGCCACCTCGGCCGAGAAGGCCTGGACGGTCGGCTTGGGCGCGGTGTAGTCGACCGAGAGGACGTCTGACGTGGCCCGGGCGACGAGGTGGGGGGTGGCCCGCTTCCCGCCGGCCGCGATCGTCGCGTAGGCGTTGGCCACGTCGAGGACGTGGGGTGCGGCGACCCCCAGCACGTCGGAGGGGACCGGCACCAGGCCCACCGTCCCCTTGGGGATGCCGGCACTCACGGCGGCGTCCAGCGTCGCCTGCGGCCCGATCTGCTCGTTGAGCCGCATGAAGACGGTGTTGATCGAGTTGGCCAGGCCGAAGCGCAGGGTGACCCGGGGGAACGACTCGTTGAACTCGTTGGGCACCGTCTCCCCCGTCCCGGGCACCTGGTAGGGGGTGGCTCCCGAGAAGCGCGTCCGGGTGCTGATGCCCTGCTCGAGAGCGGCGATGAGGCCGAACGGCTTGAACGTCGACCCGCCCAGCAGCGTCGCCTGCGTCGCGGAGTTGAGGGGGCGCTTCTGGTAGTCGGAGCCGCCGTACATCGCCACGATCGAGCCGTCACCGGGGCGGACGGCCGCCAGCCCGGCACTCACGCCCTTCTCCGTCGCCGAGGCGGGGATCTCGCCGGCGACGGCCGCGACCGCGGCGTCCTGCGAGGCCTTGTTGATCGTCGTCGTCACACGCAGCCCGCCGCGGTCGATGTCGTCGGTGGTGAGGTCGAGCACCGACGCGAGCTCGTCGCGGGTGGCGGCGACGAGGTAGCCGTTGGTGCCCGACAGCGCCTTCCGGGTGGGCGGCGCGATCGTCTTCGCGACGCCGACGACCTTCGCGCGGTCCGCGGTCGAGAGCCAGCCCTGCGACACCATGCCGTCGAGCACGTAGGTGACCCGGTCGGCGAGGCGCTGCTGCTGGGTCTTGCCCAGAGCGGGGTCGTAGAGCGACGGGGCGTTGAGCACGGACGCCAGGACCGCCCCCTCGCCCACCGTGAGCCGGCTCGGGTCCTTGCCGAAGTAGGCCTTCGCCGCGGTCTTGATGCCGTAGGCGCCACGGCCGAAGTAGATGGTGTTGAGGTAGTCCTGGAGGATCTCGTCCTTGGTCGTGGTGCGGTCGATCTTCACCGCGATGATGATCTCCTTGCCCTTGCGGGTCAGGGTCTTGTCCTGGGTGAGGAAGTAGTTCTTGACGTACTGCTGGGTGATCGTCGAGCCGCCGCTCTGGGTGTCACGACCCCGTACGGCGTCCCAGACCGCGCGTCCGATGCCGGTGAAGGAGATGCCGGGGTTGGAGTAGAACGAGCGGTCCTCGGCGGCCAGCACCGCGTGCTGCACGGTCACCGGCACGTCCTTGAGGGCGACGCTCTCGCGGTTGCCGTCGGTGGCGCTGATCCGCGCCAGCTCGGTCTTGCCGTCGTCGTAGTAGAGGATCGACGCCTGTGCGTTGGCCAGCTGGTTGGGCGTCGGGATGTCGGTGCGCGCGTAGGCGACCGCCACCGCGACGCAGGCCAGGGCGAAGAGGCTGAGGAACGCGAAGAGCGGCCAGCGCACCCAGCGCCACACGCGGCGACCCCGTGACGGCGGGCGCCGCACGGCGCGGCGGGGGCCCCGGGTGTCGGGTCGTCGGACGGGCTTCTGGCTGCTCACGGTCCTGCTTTCGTCGGTGCGCTCGGGCCGTTGCGCGACCGGGCGAGGTGCGGGCGCGGGCGGGTGGCCGGCGATGCGCGCCCGGCAATTATGCGACGGGGGGTGGAGGGGGCTGAAATCTGTGCGGCGGCTCTGAACCTGGTGACAGGGAGGGGTTCGGCACGTGCGACCGGTCGATACCCTACAAACAGCGACATCACTCTCTTTCGAGACGAACGGGTCAGTCCTCGTCTGGTCGGGCCCGTCGGGAGGGTGGACCGTGCCAGACTGCAGGGTCCAGACAGGGGGGCGCCTACCCGGGCGAACCTCACCCCGCAGCCGCCGACAGGGAGCTCACCGTGCCCACCTTCTGCGACCGTTGCGGCGCCCCGCTCGTGCCCGGCGACCAGCGCTGCCGCACCTGTGGCTGGCCCGTGCCCGTGCCCCTGACGCCGGCCGAGCGCGGAGACCTCGGGTCGCCTGCCGGTGCGGGGTCGGGGGTCGACCCCGCCCTGGGCCCGGACGACGACCCGACGCCGATGGCGACGCGAGCCGTGCGGGAGGACGGGTCGGCGTCGGGACGCGGTCGCTCGGCGGGTGCGGGTGCGGGTGCGGGTGCGGTGTTGCCGTCGGTTCGCGACGAGGCCGGGGCGGTCGGGACGGACGGGTCGCCGTACGGCGAGCGGACGCAGCGGATGGTGCTGCCGGGGGAGGTCGCCACCGACCCCCTGGCCTCGGTGCCGGCCCGACCGGCGGCGGGCTCGCCGTGGGAGCGTCCCCGCGCGGCCGCCGAGCCGCCCGACGCGGGGTGGACCCCGGCGCCCACCGAGTCCTACGCCGCCCCGCCGCCGACCCAGCCGCCCGGTGTCGGAGGTGGGCTCGACGACCCGTCGGCCTACGGCCGCTGGCGGCTCGAGCCCGAACCCGAGCTGGCGCAGTGGCGCGAGGAGCCGCCCAAGGGTGAGGCACCCGTGCGCCGGGCCTTCGGGGTCGTCGACGACGACCGACCCAGCGGCTCGCGGATCGCGGTCCGGGTGCTCGCCATCCTCGCCGCCGCCGTCGTCGTCGTACTCGTCGGGCTCTCGGTGCTCGTCTTCGGGGTGCTGCGCGGCTCCGGCGACCGCGCGCCCGCCGGGGCGGCCACCAGGTCGGCCACCCCGAAGGTGGTCGCCCCGCCACCGAAGGCCGGGGCCACGAGCACGCAGCCCGCGAAGGCGACCACCACGCCGACGCCGACACCGACCACGACTTCCTACCCCCCCGTGGCCCTGCCCGGAAAGGCCTGCGGGGGCAGTGGAAACGGCCCCTGGTCGCGGGCTGCGGCCGGCTCGTCACAGACCAGCTGCCCCTTCGCGATCGCCGTGCAGCAGGCCTACCTGGCCAGCTCCCCCGCGCCGAACCAGCCGCGCACCGTGGCCGCCACGAGCCCGGTGACCGGCAAGGCCTACCCGATGGCCTGCACCGGCGACCAGCCGGTCACCTGCGCGGGCGGGAACGGCGCGGTGGTCTACCTCTACGGCGGGGTCGCCACCTTCCACTGAGCCCCTGTGCCCGCCCGGGGGGTTGACTCCGAGTCGGTGCGCTCGACTGCGGATATAGCAGCAGTCGAGTGCGGCGGCTCTGAGTCGACCCGGTCGGGATCGTTGCCAGGGTGCGCCGCCACGTGACGCATCCCCTTGCGCGTCGATGTATCGCCCAGATACATCGTGGTGTACGGTGACCTGACAAACCTTGAGTTTGTCACCTACCGGCTCGCACCGTACCCCGAAGGAGGACGCCGTGCCCCGCTCCACCCGCCGCGCCGACCTCCTCGACTTCGCCGTCCTCGGGTTGCTGCACGAGTCGCCGATGCACGGATACGAGCTGCGCAAGCGGCTCAATACGGCGCTCGGTGCCTTCCGGGCCCTGTCCTACGGCTCGCTCTACCCGTGCCTGCGCGAGCTGCTCGCCACCGGCTGGGTCTCGGAGGCCTCGCAGAAGCCGGGACTGGCCGGGAGCAGGCGGGCCCGCATCGTCTACGAGCTGACCGCGGCCGGCAAGGAGCACTTCCAGTCGGTCGCCGAGGGCGCCGGGCCGAGCGCGTGGGACGACGACGGCTTCGACGTGCACTTCGCCTTCTTCGCCCGCACGACCGCCGAGGTGCGGCTGCGCATCCTCGAGGGGCGGCGCTCGCGGCTCGAGGAGCGCCTGGCCACCATCCGCGAGACGTCGGCGCGCAACCGGGAGCGCGCCGACGCCTACACCGCCGCGCTGCAGCGGCACGGCGAGGAGTCGGCCGAGCGCGAGGTGCGCTGGCTCGAGGAGCTGATCAGCGCCGAGCGCTCCGCTCCTCCGCCCGTATGAAGCCAACCACTCGCCGGACCAGCTCGACCAGCACCACGTCGGCACGAGCCAGACCCAGCACGGCCGGGCCGTACCCGGCAAGACCAGCCGGACCAGCACGACCCCGGACCAGCACGACCCCGGACCAGCACGACAGCCGGACCAGCACGACAGCCGGACCAGCACGACCAGCCAGCCCCGCGGCCTACGAACCCCCGCCGGGGACACCACACACAAGGAGTACCCATGGGATCCATTCGTGTCGCCATCGTCGGCGTCGGCAACTGCGCCAGCTCGCTGGTGCAGGGCGTCGAGTACTACAAGGACGCCGACCCGAGCGCCGTCGTCCCCGGCCTCATGCACGTGAAGTTCGGTGACTACCACGTCAACGACGTGGAGTTCGTCGCGGCGTTCGACGTCGACGCCAAGAAGGTCGGCTTCGACCTCTCCGAAGCCATCGTCGCCAGCGAGAACAACACCATCAAGATCGCCGACGTCCCCCCGACCGGCGTCACCGTGCAGCGCGGCGTGACCAACGACGGCCTCGGCAAGTACTACCGCGAGACCATCGAGGAGTCCGACGCCGAGCCGGTCGACATCGTCGCCGCCCTCAAGGCCGCCAAGGTCGACGTGCTCGTCTCCTACCTGCCGGTGGGCTCCGAGGTCGCGGACAAGTACTACGCCCAGTGCGCCATCGACGCGAAGGTCGCCTTCGTCAACGCCCTGCCCGTCTTCATCGCCAGCGACCCCGTGTGGGCGGCCAAGTTCGAGGCGGCCGGCGTGCCGGTCATCGGCGACGACATCAAGAGCCAGGTCGGCGCGACCATCACCCACCGCGTGATGGCCAAGCTCTTCGAGGACCGCGGCGTCACGCTCGACCGCACCTACCAGCTCAACGTCGGCGGCAACATGGACTTCAAGAACATGCTCGAGCGCGACCGTCTCGAGTCCAAGAAGCTCTCGAAGACGCAGGCCGTCACGAGCAACCTCACCGGCTCCCTCGCCGGGCTGAAGAGCGACCGCAACGTGCACATCGGCCCGAGCGACTACGTCGCCTGGCTCGACGACCGCAAGTGGGCCTACGTGCGCCTCGAGGGTCGCGCCTTCGGCGACGTGCCGCTCAACCTGGAGTACAAGCTCGAGGTCTGGGACTCCCCCAACTCGGCCGGCATCATCATCGACGCCATCCGCGCGGCCAAGATCGCCAAGGACCGCGGCATCGGCGGCGCCCTCCTCTCCGCCTCGTCGTACCTCATGAAGTCGCCGCCCGTGCAGCGCGAGGACACCGAGGGCCGCGCCAAGCTCGAGGCCTACATCGCGGGCACCGAGGAGCGCTGACCTCTCGCCTCACCCCGCACCATCCCGTATGCCGCGCCCCCTCCCGGGGGCGCGGCATCCGGGCGTCTGGGCGGACGCACCAACAGGCAGAAGCCGCGCGGTCGCCCGCTTCATCCCGGTATGGAGCCCCGTCCGCGCGGCTCTGCCTGTCGTCGCGTCCACTCACGCCGCGCGCGGGTGCCACCGGGCCGGGGTGACCGGCACCTGGAGCCCCTCCCGCCGCGCGAGCCAGCCGACGATCGCCCACCGCACGTAGGCGGGGTGCAGCATGACGTCCTCCCACGCGAAGCGCAGGACGGTCCACCCCCAGACCGAGAGCTCGGTGTAGCGGTGGCAGTCACGCAGCAGGTCGGAGCGGGAGCTGTGCGCGGCGAAGCCCTCGGCCTCGAGGGCGAGCTTCAGCCCCACGTCGCCGAGGTCGACCCGCGCCCAGAGCCCGCGGTCCCACACCGGCAGCTGCGCTCGCACCGACAGCCGACCCACTCCTGGCACGAGGCGCAGCTCGGGGCGGTCCGCCGCTCACGCGTCCTCGCCCGTCACGCCGAGCTCCGCGAGGTCGAGCACGATGGCCCGCAGCACCGACTCGAAGGGGTTCGCGGCGAGGTCGGTGGCGTGCCGGGCGACTCGACGCGCCTGCGGAGCACCGGGCCCTCGCAGGTGCCGGGTCGACCTCCGCAGCTCCTCCGACGTGACGTCAAGCCCCCGCAGCGCCGAGTCGGCGACCGCGAGCGCCTCGTCGAAGGGCAGCCGTCGGGCGCAGTCGACCACCGTGCGCAACGGACTGGTGACGCCGTCCACGACCTCGGCGTCGTCGAGGTCGGCCCACACCGCCACCACGGTGCTCCGCACGTCGGCGCCGAGGTGGCGCTTGCGGCGAACCGTCACCCACGGGGTCTCCGGAGGGGTCTTGACGGCCCACCCGTGCGCAGCGGCCGCGCTGAGGTGGGAGACGACGGCGGTCAGCTCGTGGGCCGCGCGGCGGTGCTCGTCGGCGATGGGCAGGGCATAGAGCCCACGCCGGAGGCGCACGATCTCGCCGCACCGCACGGCGCGGCGGATCCTGCGGGCCGAGACCACGTGGTCGAGCTGGAGCCGGGTGGCGCACCCTCCGAGCCGGGTGAGCTCCTCGACGACACGGTTGGGGGCCATGGGTCAAGGCTGCCCGCCCGGCACGGGGTCGCCCGGGTTGTCCACAGCCGAGTTTTGGACGCACCAACAGGCAGAAGCCGGGCGGGAGCCCGCTTCATCCACGTATGG
Source organism: Actinomycetales bacterium (assembly GCA_038230235.1). Lineage (GTDB taxonomy): Bacteria > Actinomycetota > Actinomycetes > Actinomycetales > Dermatophilaceae > Lapillicoccus. The sequence continues at coordinate 5,806 of JBBRNQ010000038.1, read as the reverse complement.
AGCCCCGCCAGCTCAACCTCTGCCTGTTGGGCGGTCCGCCCGTCCGCAGCAGTGCGCGCCTCGGCACCGCTCCCGGTCAGCTCTGCCCGTGCCGATCGTCGCTGAGGACGGCGCCGACGCCGACGACGGCGTCCGTCTTCGCCCGGTCCAGCAGGGTGTGCGCCGCCTGCCGACCGCTCTCACCGCTCCACGTCATCCGCGCCGCGGTCAGCCCCGCCACCATGGGGGCGGAGAAGGACGTGCCGCTCCACAGGGCGAACCCGGTCGGGAACTCGGCCGTGCTGCCGACCACCTGAGGCGGCTCGAGGTACTCGTACGTCTCCTTCGGGTAGGCCCCCAGCGTGTGGGTGCCCGGCGCGTAGACGTCGACCCAGCTGCCGTAGTTGCTGTAGCCGGCCCGCCGGTCGTCCTCGAGGGCCCCCACCGAGACCGCCCAGGGGAAGGCCGCCGGCCAGAAGGGTCCGCGGTCTCCGTCGTTGCCCGCAGCCGCGATGAGCACCGTGCCCTTGAGGTACTGGAGCCGCTCCTCCCAGAACACCTCGAACGTCATCGGCGGCAGGTTGCGGCGGGTGCGCACCCCCGCCGACAGGCTGATGATGTCGGGGACGAGGTCGAGGGCGTCGTCGAGGCGGTCGATGAGGTCGGTCTCGAAGGTCGCGCCTCCGGTGGCCATGGCCCCGATGACGTGGACCTCGGCGGCGGGGGCGTGGCTGCGCACGACGCCCGCGATGAAGGTGCCGTGGCCCTTGTAGTGCCCCACAGAAAGGGGCTCGGGCCCCCCGTCCACCCCCTTGAGGAAGTCGTGGTCGCCGACGACGTCGGCGCGCAGTCCGGTGTCGACGACGACGACCCGGCTGAGGCGACCGTCGGCCCGCTCGTCGGTGTTGGTGACGACCGACCCGTCGGCGTCACCCGCAGGGAAGGGCTCGGTGGCAGAGCACCACGACACGTGACAGACGTGCACGACGTGGTCGAGCATGACCACCCCGGCACCGAACCGGTTGTCGAAGTCGGCACAGACCTCGTCGGCGTCACGACCGTCGAGGATGCGCACCACGTGCAGACCGGCCAGATCGGCCGGGGTGCGCTGATCGCCCTTCTGCCCGTCGTACCCCCCCTCCAGGATCTGCCGCACCCGTGCCGCGTCGCGTTCGCGGGTGAGGACGACTCCCTGGCGGTAGAGGTAGTCGACCGCCCCGTCCTCGCCGCGATGGACACCGACGGGGGTCTGCGCCTCGGTGAAGGCCGTGAGGATGAGGTCCACCTGCGCCTCCGACCGCCCGGCGCCGGCCCGCTCGTCGAAGGGTGACCACCACCGCACCTCGTCGAGCGGCAGAGGCTCCGAGCCCGCGGGCCCGTCGGACGTGCCATCATTCGAAGACTGCATTTGGTCCCTCACGCGGAAGTAGGGACGGCACCCGGATGAGCGCCGACATCGAACCAGAGGCGTCCCCATCCACCGGTGATACATCCTTGCAGCATCTGGGGGCTGAAGGGCTGCTCAACCTCGCCACGACCGAGCCGGTTCGTGCCGAGTCGATCGCTCGAGATGTGCTCGCCGCCCGGACGACGCCCGAGCTCACCTCGGTCGCCCACCAGGTGCTCGCGATCATCGAGCGGGACCGGGGTCGAGTCGCCGTGGCCCTCGCCGAGTCGGGCCTCGCCCTCCGGTCGGCTCGCCGGGTCGGCCCGGAACGGGTGGGCCTGGTGCGGGCGACGAGGGCGACGGTGCTGCTCTTCGCGGGACGGACGGCGTCGGCGCTGGCGGAGCTGCGTCTGGCCCAGGGAGTCACGCCGGGGCCGGGCCTGCCCAGGGTCCTCGGCCTCACCGCCGCGACCCTGTGGCTGCTCGGTCGCTATGAGGAGGCCCTCGAGACGGCGACGAGGGCGACCCGGCTGAGTCGTCGTCACGGGGACGGTCTGTGGGAAGGACGTGCGGAGTCCATGCGCGGCGACGTCCTCCTGGCCCTCGGTCACACCGACGAGGCGGAGCAGGCCTATCTCCGGGCCGAGGCTGTCCTGACGGCGACCGGCGAGCAGGTCGAGGCCCTGCTGGCCCACCGGAGCCTGGCCCAGGTCCACAGCGCCAGGGGCGACGTGGTTGCCGCCCTTCGCCTGATCGAGGAGACCCGGGAGTCCACCCTCGCCCGGGCCGTCGACCCGCGTGAGCAGACCCTCGACCATGTCGCCACCCTCTTGACGGCGCGTCTGGTGACCGAGGCGCGGCAGATGACCCGGAGCTTCCTCGACCGCGCTGACCTTCCCCCGGTATGGCGTTCGGACCTGCTCATGCTCGCCGCGCGAGCAGCGCTCCTGGCTGGCGACCCGGTGCGGGCCGAGGCCGACGCGACCGCCGCCGCCTCGCTGTTCAGAGCCCACCGCCGGTCTCGCTGGGCGACGCGGGCTGCCCTGCTGGCCGCCCAGGCGAGTGCCACGCCCGGGGAGGATGGAGGCGCCCGACCAGCGGGGCCCACTCCGGCGCGGCTGCGCGCGATGGTGACCACGCTCCGCGACCTGCAGGACCCGGCCCTGACCGACGCCCTGCTCCTGCTGGCCGGCGTCGCCCGCGGCCACCACGACCGTGGCACGTCACGTCAGGCGCTCAGCGAGGCCGCTCGGGCGCGCAACCAGGGCCCACCGCTGTCACGCGCTGCCGGCTGGCTGGCCTCCGCGCTCCTCGCCGAGCAGGAGGGCGACCGCCGCGGGCTGCGGCACGCCTGCCGCCGCGGCCTCGACGCCGTCGACGAGCACCGCTCCGTCATGGGCGACCTCGAGCTGCGGGCCCTCGCGGGTGACCACGGCCTCGAGCTCGCGCGGCTCGCGGTGCGCGACGCCGCCCGCTCGGGTTCCCCTCGCGACCTCGTCAACTGGGCCGAGCGGTGGCGCGCCACCGCCTTGACCACCGGCTCCGCGCTCCCGTCCGATCCGGCTCTCGCCGCCGAGGTCGCCGCCCTGCGCGACGTCACCCGCCGGCTCGAGGCGGCCGACGAGCCGGGGCCCGGCCTGGCCCGCGAGAGGGTCCGCCTGGAAACCGCTGTACGGCGTCGCCAGCGTCACCTGCGCGGCACCGTCGACGTGGCTCCAGCCGACGCGACCGCCGCGCTCGCGGGCCTCGGGGACACGACGGCCCTGTACCTCGTGCAGGTCGACGACGAGCTGCAGCTGCTGCTCGCGCGCGGCGGCCGGGTGACGCGGCGGGTCGTCGGGCCGGTCGCCCACGCGGTCGACGAGGCGTCGTACGCGACCTTCGCGCTGCGCAGGGCCGCCTACGGGCGTCCGCTCGACCTCAACGCCACGGGGCGGCGCCTCGAGTCGGCCCTGCTCGGCGAGCTGGCCCCGCTCGAGGGGCCGGTCCTCGTCGTGCCGCCGGCGGCGCTGCTCAGCGCGCCGTGGGGCCTGCTCCCGGCGCTGGCCGGATCGGTGCTCACCGTCGCTCCCTCGCTCTCGGCATGGCACCGGGCCCACGAGGCGCAGCCACCGGACGGGCCGGTCGTGCTCGTCACCGGCCCCGGCTTGACGACCGAGCAGGAGGAGGCCTCGATGGTCGGCGGGCGCCATACCGGGGTGGTCACCCTGGGCGGCGGCGACGCGACGGTCGAGCGCGCCCTCACCGCCCTCGACGGGGCCCGCCTCGGGCACGTCGCCGCCCACGGTCACCTGCGCACCGACGCCCCGCTCTTCTCGGCCATCGACCTCGCCGACGGGCCGCTGATGGTGCACGACCTGCAGCGGCTGGTGAGGCCGCCGGGCGCGGTGGTGCTGTCGGCGTGCGAGAGCGCGGGGATGATCGCGGTCACCTCGGACGAGGCGTTGGGGCTGGTCAGCGCCCTGCTCGGGATGGGGACGCGGTCGGTCGTGGCGAGCGTGGCGGCGGTCAACGACCGGGCCACCGTGAGCGTGATGTCCCACGTGCACGCGGTCGCGGCGGCCGGCGGGAGCCTGGCCGAGGGCCTGCGCGACGCCCGCACCGACGACGCGGCCAGCCGGGTGGTGCGCGCGACCGCCGCCGCCTTCACGGCGTTCGGCGCCTGAGGCGCTCCATCCGCGCCACTGGTGCCTTCCGAACACGAGAAGCCCGTCGTTCTGAGGCTCTGCGGGGCGCCGAACGACGGGTTTCTCGTGTTTGGACGCGGAGGGGTGGGCGGTCAGCGGGCGGTCAGCGGGCGTCGACCCAGGGGGTGAGGAGCGGGGGGTGGTCGCTGCGCTCCATCCGGAAGCGGAGGAGGCCGAGGGGCACGTGGGTGAGCGTGAAGCGCCCGTCGGGCTCGACCCCCGTGCTGTATGAAGCCGACGTCGTCTCCAGCACCACGGTGCACCCGGTGGGGACCGGCTCGCCCGAGGTGAGCACCACGGCACCGAGCACCTCGGCGAAGGGGTCGCCGATGGTCAGCTCGACGTCGAGGCTGAGGTCGCCGAGCTCGAAGAAGTGCATGCGGCTGGCGGAGGGCCCGCGCACCGCGCTCTCGAGAGCGTCCGTCTCGACGACCTGCATGAGCTCGGCGTCGACGTCGCGCAGGGCGAAGAGGGCCTTGCCCGTGGCGATGACGCCGTCGGGCACGGGGTCGACGACGTCGACGATGAGGCCGAGCTGCTGCAGCAGGTCGGCGTCGGCGTCGTGCACGCCGAAGGTGGGTCGCGGCGTCATCAGGCCACCCCTCCCGACCCGGGCCCGAAGGCGTAGCTCGAGGAGCCGAGGATCTTCTCCAGCCGGCTGAGGCACCGCATCCGCGTCGGGCCGATCGAGCCGATGGGCATGCCGAGGGAGTCGGCGACCTCGGTGTAGGCCGGGCGGTCGCACGCCATCAGCACCCGGAGCAGGTGCTGGCAGCGCTCGGAGAGCTGGGTGAAGCCCGACCAGAGGGCGGCGTCACGCTCGGTCTCCAGCATCGCGAGGTCGAGCTCGACGGCCGCCTGGTCGACCAGCCCGGCTCCGAGGTCGTCGTCGCGCACGGTCAGGTCGCGTCCGCGGCGCTGCACCACGCGCAGCGCCTCGCGGCGGGCCGTGGTCGCCAGCCAGCCGGGCAGGGCCTCGGGCTCCTGGATGCGCCCGAGGTTCTCGAGCAGCTTGAGCCACGTGGTCTGGACGACGTCGGCGGCGTCGTCCTCGGCGAGCCGGAAGGAGCGGCCCACGCTCCACAGCAGCCGCGAGAAGCGCTCGACGATCGCGTCCCACGCCTGCTGGTCACCGGCGGCGGCGGCCTCGACGAGGACGGTCAGCGACAAGGGGTCGGGCGGCAGGTCCTTCAGCGCCTCCGGGGGTGCGTCGGGCGGCGGGTCGGGGGGCAGGTCGGTCGGCACGGGGGCTCCTGAGGACGACGGGACGTGCGGGGTGCGCAGGGGGTTCAGGGGGTGCGCGGGGTGCGGGGCGTGCGGTGGGTGCGGTGGGTGCGGTGCCGAGGGAGAGCGGCGGGTGGCGGAGAGGCTCATCCCCCGAAGAGCGGGCCGGAGCCGTCGTGATACATCGGTGTCGACCGGACGCCGTACCTGGGTGCTGCTCGCGCGCAGAGACGGGTCTCGACTTCGAGGATCCTCCTGCGGAGGGGACGACGACAAGGCTGCAATACAGGGGTGATCGCTCGCTGCCGAGGACGTCGGATCACCCCGCTTAGCGTTTTACCCCGCTGACCTCGGGAGGGTGAGGGGTAGAACGTCGCTCCCGAGTGCGGGAGATCACCCCGCTCAGCTACGCGACCTGTCCGTGAGTCCTCGTCAGCGTCGGTCAGTCTCCCGCCTCGACCTCGTAGACGACGTCGACCTCGGCGGCCAGCGAGATGCGGGTGCCCGGCTCGATGAGCCGCTGCTCGTC
>JBBRNQ010000037.1:0-36553 GCA_038230235.1 Actinomycetales bacterium | reverse complement strand
GACGTCATGGGCGCCATCCCGGTCAACCGGCGCTCGTCGCGGGCGGCCCAGGAGTCGCTCGACGCGGCGCTCGAGGTGCTGCAGGCGGGGCAGGCCTTCGGCATCTACCCCGAGGGCACCCGCTCGCGCGACGGCCGGCTCTACCGCGGCCGCACCGGTGTCGCCTTCCTCGCGCTGACCGCCCGGGTGCCGATCGTGCCGGTCGCGCTGTCGGGCACGGCCGACGTGCAGCCGATCGGCTCGCGCTTCCCCCGGCTCGCCCGCGTGGGCGTCGCTTTCGGCCCGGCCATCCACGTCGCGGAGCGGTACGACGGGGTGCCGCAGGGCAAGGCGCGCCGTCAGGTCACCGACGAGGTGATGGCGGCGATCGCCGCCCTGTCGGGGCAGGAGCTGGCCGACGACTACAACGAGCTCCCCTCCGACGCCCACGGCCCGGCGATCGGCACCTGACCGACCGTGTGAGGCCGGACCACCGGCAGGCCCGGACCTGCCCGTCCAACGGGCTTGTTGCGAGTTGGTTGCAATAAATGATCTTCGTGCCTAAGGTCAGCAGGTGACGACGACGACGCCCCAAGAGCTGGCGGCTCCCCGTACCCGCCGGCTCCCGCAGCTCACCCGCGACGAGCGGCGCAGCCTGACCGGCATGGGTCTGTTCATCCTCCTGCTGCACGTCGTCGGCTGGGGTGTGTTCCTCACGCTCGTCGTGCCGGCGCAGTACCGCGTCGGCGGCCAGGTCATCGGCGTCGGGCTCGGCATCACGGCCTACACCCTCGGCATGCGGCACGCCTTCGACGCCGATCACATCGCGGCGATCGACAACACCACCCGCAAGCTGATGGCCGAGGGGAAGAAGGCGATGAGTGTCGGCTTCTGGTTCAGCCTCGGGCACAGCTCGGTCGTCTTCGTCATGGTGCTGCTGCTGGCCGCCGGGGTGAGGGCGCTCGCGGGGGCGTTGTCCGACGACCAGTCGCAGCTGCAGCGGATCACCAGCGTGTGGGGGACCTCCATCTCGGGGGTCTTCCTGCTGCTGCTGGGCCTGGTCAACCTCGCCGCGCTCCTCGGCATCCTCAAGGTCTTCCGCAGGATGCGCCACGGCCACTTCGACGAGGCCGAGCTCGAGCGCCAGCTCGACAACCGCGGGTTCCTCAACCGCATCCTCGGCCGGGTCACCAGGGCCGTGCGCGAGCCGTGGCACATGTACCCCGTGGGCTTCCTCTTCGGACTCGGCTTCGACACCGTCACCGAGGTCGGCCTCTTCGTCGTCGCCGGCGGGGCCGTGGCGTCGGGGTTGCCGTGGTACGCCATCGTCGTGCTGCCGATCCTCTTCGCCGCCGGCATGTCGCTGCTCGACGCCCTCGACGGCAGCTTCATGAACGTCGCCTACGGCTGGGCCTTCGCCCAGCCGGTGCGCAAGATCTACTACAACATCACGGTGACGGCCCTGTCGGTCGCCGTCGCCCTGGTCATCGGCGGCGTCGAGATCATCGGCCTGCTCGCCGACAAGATGGGCATCACCACCGGCCCCCTCGCCGCGATCGGCGGCCTCGACCTCGAGCACGTGGGCTACGGCATCGTCGCCCTCTTCGTCCTCACCTGGGCTGTGGCCATCACGGTCTGGAAGGTCGGCCGGGTGGAAGAGCGCTGGTCAGCCCCCCTGAGGACCCAGAAGACCCCCAGCTGACCAACCCGACCCCTTGGGTAGCCAAAGAATCACCCCTGTCCGCAGCCGGGGGGTGATTCTTCGGCTACCCAAGCCCCCCGGCCGACCCCGGCTCAGGCGCCGACGAGGTCGGCCAGCTCGGCGAACTCCTCGCGGGTGAGGCGACGGGCCTCGCGGCCGGTGGCGGCGTCGTACTCGTCGATGAGCTCGCCCAGCTCGCGCACCCGCAGCCGCGCATGGGCGGCGGTGTCGCCGCAGTCGGCGCGGCACTCGCCCGTGGCGGCGACGGCGTGGGTGGCGACGAGGCTCGCGAGCGCCCAGGCCTGCGCCGGCTCGACGTCGCCCGCGAGGGCGACCAGCGCCATCCGGGCGGCCATCCGGTGCACCTGGGCGTGGGCCTGCGGGGTCTCCTCGAGGCCGGGCAGGTAGGCCTGCGCCGTGACCCGAGCCGCCTCGACGATCTCGGCGCCGGTCTGGGCGTCGGGCTCCCCTCGCGTCTCGACCGCAGTCTCCGAACCGGGTCCCTCCGTACGGCGCCCCGCCGCGACGAGCTCGTCGGCTCTCGCCAGCAGGGGGTGCACCCGCGGCCGGGCCCCCGGCTCGAGCAGCCTCCCGGCACAGCGCGCCTGGCGCAGCCGCAGCCGGGCCGTCAGCAGCGGGTGGTCCTGCGTCGTGCCGAAGAGGCGACCGACCAGCGGCACCAGCAGGTGCCGGTCGCGGTCGTCGAGCTCGTCGTTGACCGTGCGAGCCTCGTGGGCGAGCAGCGGGTGGGTGCAGTCGGGACGGTCGCTCCACTCCTCGCCGGCCAGCAGCGAGACGTACTCCATGACGCAGGCCTCGCCCGCGCCGCTGTCGTGGGCGCCCGCCGCGAGGGAGGGCAGCGCGTCGGGGACCAGGTCGCGTGGGCTCATGGCTCCATCCTCCTCCGCCGTGTGTCGCAGCACCCGCTCGGGCACCACTCCTGCACGACCGCACCCGTCCGGAGGGGTGCACCCCGAGAGGACCACCCCCGGCTGACCCGCGCCAGGCGAGGCCCGGCCCCCAGCGGACGTCACCCCTCGCACGTCGCCCCTCGCACGTCGCCCCGGCGGACGCCCGGGCTGGTGTCCGCTCCGTGATCGCCGTCACACCGATGTCACACGACCTCGGCACACTGAGGCCATGACGCCGTACGACGCCCCCGCCCCGACCAGCGCGCGCGACCGCACCACCGAGCAGCTGATCGCGGCCGACCGGCGCGAGCCCGACGTCGCACAGTTCGCCGGCGGCGTCTCGTCTGACGCCCAGCACGCGGCGCTGCGGGCCTCGGTCCGGCAGCTCGGGGGCCTGCTCGGCGAGGCCCTGACCCGCCACGAGGGTCCCGCGCTGCTCGACCTCGTCGAGGAGGTGCGGGCGGCGGCCCGCGAGCCCGGTGACGAGGCCCTCGACACCCTCCTCGCCGGGGTCGACGACGCCACCGCGGTGCTGCTGGCCCGGGCCTTCACCGCCTACTTCCAGCTGGTCAACGTCACCGAGCAGCTGCACCGCTGGCAGGAGCTCACCGGCGCTTCGAAGGTCGGCCCGCTCGCGGCCACCGTCGCCCGCATCGGCCAGGCGCTCGCCGCCGGCACGCTCGACCGCCAGACGGTCGTCGACGTGCTCGCCCGGGTGGAGTACCGCCCGGTCTTCACCGCCCACCCCACCGAGGCCAGCCGTCGATCGGTGCTCGACCTCCTGCGCCTGGTCGCCGACGTCGTGACCTCCGCGGAGGACCCCCGGCGCCCGGCGGCCCAGGCCCCCCGCGACGAGCGTCGCCTCTCCGAGCTGGTCGACCTGCTCTGGCAGACCGACGAGCTGCGGATCGTGCGCCCCGAGCCCGCCGACGAGGCCCGTACGGCGCTCTACTACCTCCAGTCCATCGCCACCCAGGTCGTGCCCGACCTGCTCCAGGAGCTCGACCGCTGCCTCGCGACCATCGACGTCGAGCTGCCGCCCCACGCCCGCCCGCTGCGCTTCGGCGCCTGGGCCGGCGGCGACCGCGACGGCAACCCGCACGTCACGCCCGCCGTGACGCTCGACGTGCTCGGCCTCCAGCACTCCGCGGGCCTGCGGGTGCTGGTCGAGCAGGTCGAGGACCTCCTCACCGAGATCGGCTCCTCCACCCGGGTGGTCACGCCCTCCGACACCCTGCTGGCCAGCCTGGAGGCCGACGCCCTCTCCCTGCCCATCACCTACGCCGCCGTCCGCCGGCTCAACGCCGAGGAGCCCTACCGGCTGAAGCTGAGCTTCGTGCGCGTGCGCCTCCAGCGCACCCGTGACCGGCTCACCTCCGGCGCCCCGCACGAGCCCGGCCGCGACTACCTCGACATCGACGAGCTCGTGGCCGACCTCGCGCTCGTGCGCGACTCGATGCTGGCCGGCGGCGACGAGCTCACCGGCAACGGCGGCATCCTGCGCCTGCTCCGCTCCGCCGTCGCGACCGGCTTCGGCCTGGCCACCCTCGACATCCGCGAGCACAGCGAGAAGCACCACGTGGCCCTGGCCGAGCTCGTCGACCGCCTCGGTGAGCACGACACGCCGTACGGCGAGCTCGACCGCCCGGCGCGCACCGTGCTGCTCTCGCGCGAGATGGCCGGCCGCCGGCCGCTCGTCGGGGCCGTCGGCGCCGCCCGGCACGAGCTGTCACCGGCCACGACGGCGGTGCTCGACCTCTTCGACACCATCCGGGTCGCGCTCGACACCTACGGGCCCCAGGCCGTCGAGACCTACATCGTCTCGATGACCCACGGTGTCGACGACCTCTTCGCCGTGGTCGTGCTCGGGCGCGAGGCCGGCCTGGTCGACCCGGGCACGCCGCAGGTGCCGGGGTCGGCGCGCATCGGCTTCGCGCCGCTCTTCGAGACCGTCGCCGAGCTCGAGGCCGCCGGGCCGCTGCTCGAGGGTCTGCTCTCCGACCCGGCCTACCGCCGCGTCGTGGCCGCCCGCGGCGACGTGCAGGAGATCATGCTCGGCTACTCCGACTCCTCCAAGGACGCCGGCATCGCCGCCTCGCAGTGGCAGATCCACCGGGCCCAGCGGGCGCTGCGCGACATCGCCACGTCGTACGGGGTGACCCTGCGGCTCTTCCACGGTCGCGGCGGGTCCGTCGGCCGGGGCGGCGGGCCGACGGCCGAGGCGATCCTCAGCCAGCCGTACGGCAGCCTCACCGGCGCCATCAAGGTCACCGAGCAGGGCGAGGTGATCTCCGACAAGTACACCCTGCCCCAGCTCGGCCGGTGGAACCTCGAGGGGGCGCTCGCCGCCGTGCTCGAGGCCTCGGTGCTGCACCGGGCCTCACAGCTGCCGCAGGACGTGCTCGACGGGTGGAACGCCACGATGGACCTCGTCGCGGGCGCCGGTCAGACGGCCTACCGCGCGCTCGTGCGCGATCCCGGTCTGGTGCGCTTCTTCGTCGCCTCGACGCCGGTCGACGAGCTGGGCAAGCTCAACATCGGCTCGCGGCCCTCCAAGCGTCCCGGGGGCGAGGGCGGTCTCGATGACCTGCGGGCCATCCCGTGGGTCTTCGGGTGGACCCAGTCGCGGATGATCCTGCCGGGGTGGTTCGGTGTCGGCAGCGGCCTGGCGGCGGCCCGTGAGGACGGGAGGGAGGAGACCCTGCGCGAGATGTACGGCTCGTGGGCCTTCTTCCGCACCTTCCTGTCCAACGTGCAGATGACCCTGGCCAAGACCGACCTCGACATCGCCGCCCGCTACGTGCGCACCCTCGTGCCGCAGGACGACCAGGGGCTCTTCGACGTCATCAGGGCCGAGCACGAGCGATCGGTGGCCGAGGTGCTGCGGGTCACCGGGCAGAGCTCGCTGCTCGAGTCGGCCCCGGTGCTGAGGCAGACGCTCGAGCTGCGCGACACCTACCTCGCGCCTCTGCACGCCCTGCAGACCTCGCTGCTCGCCCGGTCGCGTCAGACCCCCGACGGCCAGGAGCCCGATGCCGACGTGCAGCGGGCACTGCTCCTCACCGTCAACGGCATCGCCGCCGGGTTGCGCAACACCGGCTGACGACGCTGGGGGCGGACGCGGACCAGCCCCGCCGGCCGACTGTGGGGGAGTCGGCCGACGGGGCTCGTCGACAGGCAGCGCTGACCCGGGTGGGGGGTCGTCTCGACACGAGACCCTGACGTGGAGCTCAGGGTCCGTGGAAAGGCTGGGTCTGAGCGCTAGCGGGACCCACGGGCGCAGGACGTTGCCCGTGGTGCCTGACCGCTGGGACGGAGGGAGGGCCGGTCCAGTGGTCAGGGCTGTGAAGTTCGGGTCAGCGGGTTGTGCTGACAGGGATAATCATGTCGCGGATACGTAACGGGCGATATGGGCCGGTCGTCCCCTTTGGCCTGGTGCACCGGGTGAGCCTCTGCTAGTGCTGCAGCACTACGACTGCACAGCCCCGCGACAGCCCTGCGACAGCCCTGCGACAGCCCCGCGACAGACCTGCGACAGCCCTGCGACAGCCCTGCGACAGCCGGACACAGCGGACAGGTGGTCAGGTCTCGCGACGGGAGACCAGCCCGTGGTTCACGGCGATCGAGAGCGTCTCCAGCTTGGAGTGGGCTCCGAGCTTGGCGCTGAGGTTGGCGATGTGGTTGCGGACCGTGTGCACGCTGACGGTCAGGGCCGCGGCGATGGCCGCGTTCGACAGGCCCTGGGCCAGCAGGTCGAGGACCTCGCGCTCGCGCTCGGTGAGGTCCGACCCGATGGGGACCGGGCCGCCCTTCTGGAAGCGGGGAAGGAGCCGAGCCAGCAGCTCGGGGGAGATGACCGACTCGCCCGCCGCGGCTCCTCGTACTGCTGCGGCGACCTCGTCCACGCTGCGTGACTTCGACAGGAAGCCGAACGCGCCGGCTTCGATGGCCGAGAGGAGGAGGTGGTCGGGGGCGCTCGCCGTCAGCACGACGATCTTCACCTCCGGCCGAAGGGCCAGGAACCGCGGGATGGCCGAGATGCCGTCGCCGTCGGGGAGCCGGTGGTCGAGGAGCATCACGTCCGGTGCGCTCGAGACCACCAGCTGGGCCGCCTGCTCGATCGTGGTGGCGACACCGGCCGTCTCGAGGTCGTCCTCGGCGTCGAGGACCATGGCCAGGCTCTGACCCAGCACCTCGTGGTCGTCGACGACGAGGACCCGTACGGGCCTGGGGGTGGGGTCACCCGGGCTGCTGTCCGGGGGTGCTGCGGTCACGTCGATCCTGTCCTGGACGGATGTCCGTGTCGGTGGCGTCGCTGCTGTTGACCTCACACGGAGCGGATCATGATGATCCCACAGGGCGTGGTGGCCTGTCGTCGGTTACGGCAGGGTCGCCGGGCGAGGACGAGGACGAGACGAGGGCAGGACCAGGGCGGGACCTGGGCAGGACCAGGGCAGGTGTAGTGCCGCGGGCGACCGGCAGATGGTGCAAAGGTGTCATGCCCCGGCGACAGCGGCCTCGGCATACTGGGGTGTGGGCCGATCACGACGACCCCGATCAGGTCACCCGGGGGGGGACCGGAAGGGAACGGCTCCACATGGGCACGATCCGCACGGCTGTGGCCGATGACGACGACGAGATGCGCTCGGCCATCATCGACGTCCTCGAGTCCACCGGCGAGTTCGAGGTGGTCTGCGCACTCCGGGCAGGGACGGGGCTGCCGGAGGTCGTCCTCGACACGGGAGCCCAGCTCGTCATCCTCGACGTCCGCATGCCGGACGGCGGGGCCGAGGCGACTCGGCGCCTGCGCGCACTGGCTTCACCGCCGGTGATCGTCGCGGTGTCGGCCCAGACCGACGTCGCCACCGTGAGCGACCTGCTCCTCGCGGGGGCCTCGGCCTACCTCGCCAAGGGCGACCTCGGCGACCACTTCGTCGACGACCTCCAGCGGTGCGTCCGCGGCCAGGTGGTCGTCGCGGTGCCTCACGCTCTCGACGCCCTGCGCCAGGCCCTCGGGGGCGGCCAGCAGCTCGAGCCACTGGACGTCGCCCTTCAGGGCTGATCCCATGCCAGGGGGAGACCCGGCCGAGTCGTCACCGAGCCCCGCCGATGTGATCGACCGCGTCCGGGCCGAGACGCAGCGTGAGGAGCTCATCAAGATCTACCTCACCCTGGCCCAGCTCAACCAGGCCGTGGTGCGCGCCGTCGACGTGCCGTCCCTCTACGAGGAGACCTGTCGCATAGCGGTCGGGCAGGGGGGCTACGCCGGCGCCATGGTGGCCGTCCCCGATGCCGACGGTCGGGTCGTGCTGGTGGCGCAGGCGGGCCGCCTCGGCCCGTACCTCCCCGCGCTGCAGATCGTGCTCGATCCGCAGGACCCCCGGGGCCTCGGGCCCACGGCCGTCGCCCTGCGGGAGAACACGGCCTGTTTCAGTCCCGACGTCCTGCACGACGAGGCCACGGCGCCCGGCCACGAGCGCGACGGACGCGACGGCATCCGGGCGTCCGCGTCCCTGCCCCTTCGCCGTCACGGGCGGGCGGTCGCGGCCCTCACCCTCTACTCCGAGCGAGAGGGGGCCTTCGACCTGGGGGTCGGAGCGCTCTTCGAGCAGGTCGCCGAGAACGTGTCCCGTGCCCTCGACGGCTTCGCTGCCGCCGCTCGGCTCGAGCACGAGACGGCCCAGCGACGAGACCTCGTCCGCCGGCTCCTCACGGCCCAGGAGACCGAGCGGGCCAGGATCGCGGCCGACATCCACGACGACCCCGTCCAGTCGCTGGCGGCCGTCGAGCTGAGGCTGGGGCTGCTCCGACGCCGGATGGGCGAGTCGGCCCCCGACCTCGTGCCGATGGTGGACGCGGTGACGCGCACGATCCAGGTGGCCACCGCCTCCCTGCGTGGCCTGCTCGTCGAGCTCGAGCCCGCCCCGGAGGGCGAGGACTGGTCGACCGCGATGACGATCGCCGTCGAGCAGGTCTTCGAGGACCTCCCCGTGACCTGGTCGCTGCGCTCGCACGAGGACGCCGACGTGGTGGCGCTGGCCGAGACCCAGCGGGTGCAGGTCATGCACATCGTCAAGGAAGCCCTCACCAACGTCCGCCACCACGCGGGTGCCACCAAGGTCGACCTCGACGTCGTCGGCACAGGGACAGGGGTGGAGGTCAGCGTCACCGACGACGGCGTCGGCCTGCCCCCGGGGCTCGACCCGGACACGCCGTCCCCGAGGCCCGGCCAGCGAGGCATCACGACCATGCTCGACCGCGCGTCGGCAGCTGGTGGATGGTGTCGCCTCGAGCGGCTGCCCACGGGCGGGACGCGCCTGCGGTTCTTCATCCCCGCCCGGTGACCTGCTTTTGCTGGCTCGCCTGTCCCTGGTCGGCCCGGTGGTGCCCTAAGGGACGATCCGGGCCCTATGGTGGGGGTCGTGTACGAAGGTGTGGTCCAGGACCTGATCGACGAGCTCGGGCGTCTGCCCGGGGTCGGCCCCAAGAGCGCCCAGCGCATCGCCTTCCACCTGCTCCAGACCGACCCGACCGACGTCACCCGGCTCGCGCAGGTGCTCCTCGAGGTCAAGGACAAGGCCCGCTTCTGTGACCGCTGCTTCAACGTCTCCCAGGAGGCGCTGTGCCGCATCTGCCGTGACCCCCGGCGTGACCAGAGCGCGATCTGCGTCGTCGAGGAGCCCAAGGACGTCGTCGCGGTGGAGCGCACCCGCGAGTTCCGGGGGCTCTACCACGTGCTCGGGGGAGCCATCTCGCCGATGGACGGCATCGGGCCGAGCGACCTGCGCATCGCCGAGCTGATGCAGCGCCTGTCCGACGGCGCCGTCACCGAGGTCATCATCGCGACCGACCCCAACATCCAGGGTGAGGCCACGGCCACCTACCTCTCGCGCTACATGAAGGACCTCGGGCTCGCGATCACCCGTCCGGCGTCCGGGCTGCCGGTCGGGGGTGACCTCGAGTACGCCGACGAGGTCACGCTCGGCCGGGCCATCGAGGGACGGAGGGCCGTCGGTGCCTGACCGCAGGCTCGCCTCCCCCGAGCTCGACGAGCGCGACGAGCTCCTGCTCCTCGCGGCCGAGTCGGCTCGGGACGCCCAGACATACCTCAGCACGGTGCGCGAGGTCGCCGCCGGCGCCGCGGCCGACACCGCCATCCCGGTGCTGCTGCTCGCCACTGCCCAGCTGCTGCTCAGCGGGTCGCGGCTCGGGGCCATCAGGGACGTCGTCCCCTCCGAGCGCTTCGAGCCCGACCTCGGGCCCGACCCCGACGTCGAGCCCCTGCGCGACGGGCTGGCCAACCTCCTCGAGGGCCTCGACGACTACGCCGACGTCGTCGACCCCGTCACGGCGGCAGAGCTGACCCGCGGCTCGCTCTCGGGCGACATCGTCGAGATCTGTGCCGCGCTGCGCCACGGGCTCGAGCACTACGACACCGGGCGCCACATCGAGGCCCTGTGGTGGTGGCAGTTCAGCTACCTCTCGACCTGGGGCGACCGCGCGGCCAGCTCGCTGCGGGTGCTCCAGTCGGTCCTGTCGCACCTGCGCCTCGACGTCGACGCCGAGACCCTTGCCGACGCGGAGTTCGACGCCCTCCATCCCTGAGCCCGGCCGCCGGCCGCCCCATCCCGGGAGGCGGATAATCCATTTGTGTGATTAATATCCGTTATGACATCCTCGTCGCCGGTCGAGCAGGCAGGGTGCAGCCACCCGCAGCTCCACGCGGTGGTCGCGGTCCTCACGGCGTCACCGGCGCCGATCGTCGCGGCTGACGAGCGGGACAGGATCGTCTTCGCCAACCGCCACGCGTCCAGCCTCTTCGGCTACGCGGTCGACGACCTGCTCGGTCAACCGGTGAGCATGCTCGCAGCGCGGGCAGACGCCGAGACCGTCGAGGTGTGGCGCTCGGCCTTCGACGACGGTCCCAGGGCGGGCGCGGGACACGGTCACGCCGCGACCGGCCGACGGCGTGACGGTACGGAGGTCCCGGTCGAGCTGAGCCTGACCCCCCTGGACCTGGGAGCCGGGTGCCGATGGATCATCGCCGGCGTCCTGGACGTCTCGGCCAAGGTCGAGGCGCAGCAGAAGGTCGTGGACCTGCGCCGGGCGTACCTGCTGCTCGCCCAGCTCAACCAGGCCGTGATCGTCGCCCAGGACGCCGAGGAGCTCTTTGCCTCGACGACCCGGATCTGCGTCGAGCAGGGTGGGTTCCTCGCGGCGTCGATCGCCGTGCCCGTGCCCGACGGCAACGTGCGGATCATGGCCCGGGCCGGTGTGCTCGACGACTTCCTGTCGTCGCTGGACATCTCGCTCGACCCGGACGACCCCCGTGGGCGCGGTCCGACCGCGCGCGTCCTGCGTGAGGGACGGCCGAGGTTCTTCTCGGACTTCGCCTCCAATCACATTCCGGCGCACTGGCGAGAGGCGGCCATCCGGTACGGAGTGGGAGCGGCGATCGCCCTCCCCCTGTCCGCGGACGGGCGCGTCGCCGCCTCGCTCACGGTCTACGCCGACCGACCGTCGGCCTTCGACCGCGGTATCGAGGAGCTCTTCGTCCAGCTGGCCGACAACGTGTCCCACGCGCTCGACGGCTTCGCGGCCGCCCAGGCCCTCGCCGCCGAGGCACGCGCCCGGCGCGACCTGATGGAGCGCCTGGTGGCGGCCGAGGAGACCGAACGGGCCCGCATTGCCGCCGGTATCCACGACGACTCGGTGCAGACGCTGGCGGCGGCCGGTCTGCGGCTGGAGCTCATGTTGCGCAGGTTGAGCGAGCACCCTGAGCTGGGCGACGTCTCGGCCATGGCCCGCACCATCTGCGCGACCGTCGTCTGTGCGACCGCGAGCCTGCGGGACCTGCTGTTCGAGCTGGAACCACCCCTGCTGGCGCTGGGTTTCGGCGACGCGCTCGACACGACGGCCGAGCACGTCCTGGCCGAGGAGACGACCACCTGGTCGGTGGGTGGAGCAGACGGGGTGGTCCTGCCCGACGTCGAGCGGGCCCAGGCGCTGCGCATCGTCAAGGAGGCGCTCATCAACATCCGCAAGCACGCGTCGGCGACGCACGTCGACATCCGGGTGCGACGCGTCCCAGACGGGGTGGAGCTGGCGGTGACCGACGACGGGGTCGGTCTGCCCACCCACACCGATCCCGACCGGCTCGTGGGACGTCGGGGTCACCGGGGTCTGGAGACGATGCGTGACCGGGCGGCGGCGACAGGGGGGTGGTGTCGGCTCGAGCGGGCTCCCACCGGGGGAGTGTCCCTGCGGTTCTTCATCCCCGTCTCGCCCCGGTCGTAGTGCGGCTGTGTCTCACGCACGACCACACGGGGCGACGTCGGTGCCGAGACCCGCGCCGACGCGCTGCCCGACGCGGTGCCCGACGCGGTGCCCGACGCGGTGCCCGACGCCGTCCATCCGTGACCGTGGTCCTTCTCCCCGGGTCGACGCTGGTCCTATCGTGCTGATATGACCGATTGCGAGCCGTCGATCAACGAGTTCGCTGGCCCCCGTCGGCTCCCGGCCTCTGTGGCCGCACTGCTGGGCGCGTCCCCCCTGTCCTGTGTCGCCGTCGACGAGCAGGGGGTGATCATCTTCGCCAACTCACCGGCGTCCCGTCTCTTCGGCTACCCGATCACCGACCTCGTGGGCCGGCCAGGGGTGATGTTGACGTCCCAGACCGACGAGCCAACGGTGCAGGCGTGGCGCGGCGCCCTGCTCGACCACTCGTGGACACCGTCGCACGGTCACCTGCTCGCCCTGACCATGAGGCGGCGTGACGGCTCCGAGTTCCCGGTCGAGCTCAACCTGACCCACCTCGACCTGGGGGACGGATGCCGCTGGACGGTGGCCGCGGCGTTCGACGTGTCCGCTCGGGTGGAGGCGGAGCGCGCGGTCGCCCACCTCAACCGGGCCTATCTCATGCTCGCCCAGCTCAACCGGGCCGCGATCGTCTGTGCCGACGCCCAGTCGCTCTTTGCCTCGACGACCCGCATCTGCGTCGAGCAGGGTGGTTTTGTCGGGTCGTCGGTCGCCGCCCCCACTCCTGACGGCCACGTCAAGATGCTGGCGATGGCCGGCGACCTCGACGCCTTCGTCACCTCGCTGGTCATCACGCTCGACCCGCAGGACCCCCACGGACGTGGTCCCACCGCACGGGCGCTGCGCGACGGCGAGACCTGCTTCGTCTCCGACTTCCTCACCAGCGACGTCACGGCGCCGTGGCACGAGGCCGCCCTGCAGCACGGAGTCGGAGCGGTGGTCGCCCTGCCGTTGCGCACGGACGGGCGAGTCGTCGCGTCGCTGTCGATCTACGCCGACGGGGCGAACGCGTTCGACGAGGGGGTGGCCGAGCTCTTCACCCAGGTGGCCGACAACGTCTCCCACGCACTGGACGGCTTCGCGGCCGAGCAGTCGCTCGCCGCTGAGGTCGGGGCCAGGCACGACCTGCTCAAGCGCCTCATGACGGCCGAGGAGACCGAACGGGGGCGCATCGCCGCCGGCATCCACGACGACTCCGTGCAGTCCCTCGCCGCTGTCGAGCTACGGCTCGGCCTCCTGCTCCGCAAGCTCGGCGACTCGCCGGAGGTAAGCGACCTCGCGACCATGGTGCGGACCATCAGCACCACCGTGAGCACAGCGACGACCAGCCTGCGCAACCTCCTCTTCGAGCTGGAGCCGCCCCTCCTCGCGCAAGACCTCGACGAAGCGCTCGGCACGGTCGCTCGGCACGTCTTCGAGGACGAGAAGACGACCTGGTCACTGCGAGGAGCCGACGAGGTGGCCCTGCCCGATGCCCCGCGGGCCCAGGCGCTGCGCATCGTCAAGGAGGCGCTCATCAACATCCGCAAGCACGCGTCGGCGACGCACGTGGAGATACGGGTACGACGTGCCGCACGCGGGGTGGAGCTGACGGTCACGGACGACGGGGTCGGTCTGGCTGCAGACACCGATCCGGACCGGCTCGTGGGGCGTCGGGGTCACCGGGGTCTGGAGACGATGCGTGACCGGGCAGCGGCGACAGGGGGGTGGTGCCGCCTCGAACGGGCCCCGACAGGGGGAGTGTCCGTGCGGTTCTTCATCCCCGTCTCGCAGAGGGTGTAGCCGGACGCACATCTCACCCCCCGGTGAGCCGGGCAGGGGCGACCCCCACGAAAGTTAGACTCGGTGCTCCCGCCGAACCTCCCCAGGAGCTGTGCACGTTGAGCATCGTCGTCCAGAAGTACGGCGGGTCGTCCGTCGCCAATGCCGAGAGCATCAAGCGGGTGGCCCGGCGCATCGTCGAGACCCGCAAGGCCGGGCACAGCGTCTGCGTCGTCGTCTCGGCCATGGGGGACACCACCGACGAGCTGCTCGAGCTGGCCAACCAGGTGACCCCCCTGCCGCCGGGACGCGAGCTCGACATGCTGCTCACGGCGGGCGAGCGCATCTCCATGTCGCTGGTGGCCATGGCCATCGCCAACCTCGGCCACGAGGCGCGCTCCTTCACCGGCTCCCAGGCGGGAGTCATCACCGATGCCGTGCACGGTCGGGCCCGCATCATCGACGTCACCCCGGGACGCATCCAGACCGCGCTCGAGGCCGGCCACATCGCCATCGTCGCCGGCTTCCAGGGCGTGAGCGTCGACACCAAGGACATCACCACCCTCGGGCGAGGCGGCTCCGACACCACCGCCGTCGCGCTGGCCGCTGCCCTCCACGCCGACGTGTGCGAGATCTACACCGACGTCGACGGCGTCTTCACCGCCGACCCGCGCATCGTGCCCTCGGCCCGCAAGATCGCGGTGATGTCCAACGAGGAGATGCTCGAGATGGCGGCCTGCGGGGCCAAGATCCTGCACCTGCGCTGCGTGGAGTACGCCCGGCGCTTCAACATGCCCATCCACGTGCGCTCGTCGTTCTCGCCGAACGAGGGCACGTGGGTCACCGACACCGCCTACACCGGCGTCAACGAGCAAGGAGAGACCGTGGAAGCCCCCATCATCGCCGGCGTCGCGCACGACCGCAGCGAGGCCAAGATCACCGTCGTCGGTGTGCCCGACCGGGCCGGGATGGCGGCCGAGATCTTCCGCGCCGTCGCCGCCGCCGAGATCAACATCGACATGATCGTGCAGAACGTCTCCGCCACCGAGACGGGCCTGACCGACATCTCCTTCACGCTCCCGCAGACCGACGGTCAGACGGGGGTGCAGGCGATCACCCGCATCCAGGACAAGGTCGGCTTCGCCTCCGTGCTGTACGACGACCACATCGGCAAGCTCTCGCTGGTCGGCGCGGGGATGCGCTCGCACCCGGGGGTCTCGGCGACGCTCTTCCAGGCGCTCGCCGACAGCGGGGTCAACATCGAGATGATCTCCACCTCGGAGATCCGCGTGTCCGTCGTGACCCGCGACGACCAGCTCGACGACGCCGTGCGCGCCGTGCACACCGCCTTCGGCCTCGACTCCGTCACGGGTGAGGCCGTCGTCTACGGAGGGACCGGACGATGAGCGACACGAGCCCCGTCAGCACCATCGCGACCGGCACCGCCGCAGGCACAGGGACCGGCACCGAGACCGGCACCGCGCCCGGTACGAGCGTGGACCACGCGACGCGTCCCACCCTCGCCCTCGTCGGCGCGACCGGCGCCGTCGGCACCGTGATGCGTCAGATCCTCTCGACCCGTGAGGACGTGTGGGGCGAGATCCGTCTCGTCGCCTCCGCCCGCTCGGCCGGCAAGCTGCTCCAGGTACGGGGCGAGCAGGTCGCCGTCCTGGCCCTCGCCCCCGAGGTGTTCGACGGTGTCGACGTCGCGATGTTCGACGTCCCCGACGAGGTCAGCGCCGAGTGGGCGCCCGTCGCGGCGGCGAGGGGCGTCGTCGTGGTCGACAACTCCGGTGCGTTCCGCATGGACCCCGACGTGCCGCTCGTGGTGCCCGAGGTCAACCCCGAGGCCGCCCGCACCAGGCCGAAGGGGATCATCGCCAAC
Source organism: Actinomycetales bacterium (assembly GCA_038230235.1). GTDB lineage: Bacteria > Actinomycetota > Actinomycetes > Actinomycetales > Dermatophilaceae > Lapillicoccus. The sequence goes on along the minus strand of JBBRNQ010000037.1, from coordinate 20,997 downwards.
CCCAACTGCACGACCCTGACCATGATGGACGCCCTCGGAGCGCTCCACCGTCAGTGGCAGCTGACCGAGCTGGTCGTGGCGTCGTACCAAGCGGCCTCGGGCGCCGGTCAGCCCGGCATCGACCGGCTGCACGACGAGCTCGCCGTCGTCGGTGGGCGCCGCGAGCTGGGCTCGCACGCGGGCGATGTGCGGGCGGCCATTGCGGAGAAGCTCGCTGGTGACTCGCCCTTCCCGGCGCCGCTGGCGCTCAACGTCGTCCCGTGGGCAGGCTCGCTCAAGGACGGCGGCTGGTCGAGCGAGGAGCTGAAGGTGCGCAACGAGTCGCGCAAGATCCTCGGCATCCCCGACCTCAAGGTGTCGGCCACCTGCGTGCGCGTCCCGGTCGTGACGACCCACTCGCTCGCCGTCCACGCGGTCTTCGCTCACGACATCGACGTCGAGGCAGCCCGCCAGGCCCTCGTCGAGGCGCCGAGTGTCCTCGTCGTCGACGACCCGGCGGCGGGCCAGTTCCCTACTCCCGCAGACGTCGTCGGCGGGGACCCGACCGTCGTCGGGCGGCTTCGCCAGGCTCTCGACTTCCCCAACACCCTCGACCTCTTCGTGTGCGGCGACAACCTGCGCAAGGGTGCGGCGCTCAACACGGCGCAGATCGCCGAGCTCGTGGCGCGAGAGCTCGCCGGCGCCTGAGCGCGGCGCGACGTCCGCCCCCGAGCGACGGTTTACCCCGCTGCCCCGAGCGACGTCCTACCCCGCTGCCGTTGACGACGTCCTACCCCAGCGCCGGAACGGGGTGATCTGTCGCTCCGTGACGCGGCGTTCTACCCCTTGCCCCGCGCCAGCAACGGGGTAAAACGCCAACGGGGTGATCGTTCGGCCCCATCAGCGTCGGATCACCTCGCAGTGCGAAGGGCGAGCCGCTGGGACGCCGCGTGCGCTGGGTACGCGTCCCACGAAGGTCCTACGGCCTGATCCGACGAGAAGGGGGATCGCCGTGGGCCCAGGCGCCAGCCAGGCAAGGCCGACGAGCAGCCACCACCCGCCCATGGCTCGGGACCTGGTGAGAACCATGACCCCGCCCAGCACGACGAAGGCGATGCCGAGAAGATGCGAACTCCGGTGAACGCGCACCCGTCCCTCCGTGCGTCGACGAAGCCCCGGCAAATCCCCATGGCAACGACGCCACGACGAGCGCCCGCCCGGGCTGAAGTAGCAAGGCCCAACGCTCGAGATCGTCGAGAGCCCCGGCTCGCTTCCCCGGCTCGTTTCCCCGGCTCGTTTCCCCGGGCCGGTTCCCCGGGTCGGTTCCCCGGGTCGCTTCCTCGGCTCGCTCCCTCGGCTCGCTCCCTCGACTGGCCTCCCGCCTCGCTCCCGCCTAATCCTCGGCGCCACCCGGGTTGCAGCCGGCCGCCAGCATCGCATCGGTGCTGACGACGGGACGCCATGGTTCGAGGTTCCACGAGGGCTTGTCGGGAGCGAGGAGTCGCGCGAAGGTCCAGTGACAGGCGAGCTGCGCCTGCATCCCCGGGGTGTCGGCTCCGGGGGCCAGGCGCAGCACCTCGCTCCACGCCTCGTCGTACGGAGCCTCGGTCGTGCGGCCCGCCGACGTCGGCCGGACCTGCAGGCTGCGGCCGCTGGCGCCGGTGACCCAGCGGACGCTGGCAACGTACGGTGGCTTGACCTGCGCCGCGCTGGGGGTGGCGGTCAACGGCCCTGCCCCTGTACGGGGTGAGCCGCCTTGCGCCGCAGTCACGCTCGCCCTGGGTGTCGATCGCGCTGAGGACAGGGGAAGAGCGCCGGGGGAGCCGGCGGTGCTGGAGCCTGGGGTGCCGGAGCCCGTGGTGCCGGAGCCCGTGGTGCTGGAGCACCCGGTGAGGACCACCACGACCAGCGCTGCCGCCGCGAGCCCGGCCGTGACCGGCCGGGTGGCACCGGCGGCGGAACGGCGCATCACGGGGTGGGGTCGTCAGCCTCGACATCGACCACGTCGAGATCGACGAGCCACGTCGCCGGTCCCAGCAGCTCGTCGAGGGTGCGCGTGATGGCTGCTCGCAAGCCGGTCAGGGCGGTCAGGGCGGTGCCGTAGCCGACGACCAGGTCGAGACGCACACCGGTGCAGCAGTCGTGCCCGTCGGCCTGGTGCTCCACGTGCAGCACGATGGCGACCGGTGCGACACCTGCGGTGGTCGAGACGGCCCGGCGGAGCGCGTCGAGGACGACGCGTTCGCTCACCTCGAGCCGGTCCGCGGGGCCGAACCCCGTGGGCAGGTCCGTCGTCGTGGCGGTGAGCCGCCGTGCGCGGCGGGTGGCCTGGCGCAGCGAGCGGCGCACATGCGCTGACGCCTCCTCCCAGCCGGTGTCCGGCTCGTCATGCAGGACCCCGACCGCCCGCCGCAGCACGGCGTCGTCTCCGGGGCCCCCCTGCTGCGGACGACCCGGATCGGACCGGTGGGGCTCCCGCGAGTCGCCGCTCGTGTCCCGGCTCGTGTCCCGGCCCGTGTCCCGGCCCGTGTCCTCGTCGATACTCATCGCCAGTCCTCCAGCTTCGTGATCAGGCTCTGGCGGGCGCGGCCGAGCTGGCCACGCACGGCGTCCGGGGTCATCCGCAGCGCCACGGCGGCCTCGGCCTGACTGAGACCCTCAACCTGGGTGAGCAGCCAGCAGGCTCGCTGTCGTTGCGGGAGGTCGGCGAGGGCTTCAGCGAGAGCGCTGCGGAAGAGCGCCTCCTCGGGGGTGCTGCCGGCACGGTCCTCCACGACGTCGATCTCGTGACGCATCAGCACCTCCGGGTCGACGGGAGAGGGTCGGCGGCGGCGTCGTACGTCCCGTGCCTTGTTGGCGGTGATGCCGAAGAGCCAGGTCGACAGGGCCGAGCGCCCGTCCCACCGACCCATCGAGAGCCAGGCAGCGACGAGAGCCTCCTGGACGACGTCCTGCGCCTCGTCGGGGTCGCGGACCATGCGGCGGGCAAAGCGCAGCAGCGCCGGGCCGTGCCGGTCGGCGATCACGTCGAACGCGTCGCGGTCGCCGAGCCCGGCCGCGCGTGCGAGGGCCACGTCGGTGCCCCACTGAGGGGGTCGGCGAGACGACGCCGGCTCGGTCCCCCGCGTCGCCGCGCGAGCGGGGCGCCCACCAGCCGCCGGGGTGCTCGCAGACGAGAGGGCGGGCACGCTGCTCCTTCGGTGTGGCTGGGTTGACGGGACCAGTGTTGCGTCCGGGGTGCGGGGACCAAGTGCTGCGGCCGGGTGACCTGCACCAGTGCGGCGTATGGAGTGACGGGCATCAGTCCTGCATCCCGAGGCTAGCCCCAGCGTCGACCGATGTCTCGGACGTGAGGAGGGGTCGCACGCACCTGACGCGAGACCCTGGGCGCCGCCTCCCGAGGCACTGCAGGTGTCGCCGCCCGAGGGCCCGTCAGCACCCGAGGGCCCAGCCACCAGCCAGCTCGAAGGGCGTCTCCATCCCGGTGTGACTCAGGTCACGCACGCCATTCCGTGCGGTCTGGCGGGCCCACTGCGACCCACTCCTGTCCCCGCAACGAGCTCATGGGGCTTGGCGCCACCGGCGCGGAGTCTTCCGGAAGATGCGTATTGCGCATCGTGTGACTGGCTGGCGGTTCGGGGTACTGCTTCTTCATGGTCGGCCGCTCCCAGCGGTCGGCACCCACTTACACGAGACGAAACGGAGCCAGCTCTCATGGCCGAGACCACCAGCACCACTGCCGACAAGAACCCCTCCACCTCGACGGAGAACGGCTCCTCGAAGCCCACCTCCGCGCAGCCCGGCACCGGGCTGACCCAGGTCGACTCCGGAGACTCCCCGCTCGCGACGGGCCACGGCACCACGACCATCGCCGACGTCGTCGTCTCCAAGGTCGCCGGCATCGCCACCCGCGAGGTGCCGGGTGTGCACTCGCTCGGTGGCGGAGCGGCGCGCGTGGTCGGCAGCCTCCGCGAGCGCATCCCCGGCGGCAAGACCAACCTGTCGCAGGGGGTCGCCGTCGAGGTGGGCCAGCGTCAGGCCGCGATCGACCTCGACATCGTGGCCGACTACGGCGTCGCGATCGCCGACCTCGCCGAGGGCATCCGCGAGAACGTCATCGGGGCCGTCGAGCAGATGACCGGCCTCGAGGTCACCGAGGTCAACATCACGGTGCACGACGTCTTCCTCGAGGACGATGAGGAGAGCTCGACCGACGGTGAGCAGGCCTCCCAGACCCGGGTGCAGTGAGCGCCGCCGCTCGGGTGGCGCCCTCCGGTTCCCGCAGTGACACGGTCGACGCGGTCGCCGACGCCGTGCGCCAGGTGCCCGGTGTCGTCGACCTCCACGGAGGGGTGATGGGCGAGATCGGGACGTACCTCCCGAAGCGCCGGGTCCTCGGTGTCAGGCTCCGGCCCGACTCGACCGAGGTCCACGTCACCCTCCTGTATGGAGCCCCCGTCCGAGAGACGGCGTCCGCGGTGCGGGCCGCCGTCGGCCGCATCGTTCCCGGTGCCGTCGATGTCGTCGTGGAGGACGTTGCATCGCCCTCCTCGTCGGACGACGCCGCCCGGCCCGGGGCTGAGCCTGTCTCCGCGCTTCCCGCGGCTCCGGAGACGCCTGCCCTGCCCGCTGCACCGGCTCCTGTGTCGCCGGTGACGTGAGCCCGGCGTCCGGCGACGATCCCGCTCGTGTCGCCCGGCGTCGGGCCCGACGGGTGGCTCGCGACCTGCACCCCGACCGCGGAGGGGATCCCGAGGCCTACCTCGCCGCCCTGGCGGCGCTGGCACCGGAGTACGGAGAGCGTCCATCGCCCTCCGAGCCGGCAACTTCCGGTTCACCATCTTCTCGATCACCATCTTCCGGTTCACCATCTTCCGGTTCACCATCTTCCGGTTCATTACGATCGGCCTCCGGAGCCGACCAGCACCATCTCTCCAACGGAACCGGAGGGCCGCGCACGATCCCGTCCCCGGCCGACCAGGTGCAGATCCGGCAGCGGCGCTGGGGGTCGCTGCCGGATCTCGCCCGCCGCCGGTTGCGCCGCTGGCGGCATCGCCGGCGACGCCGACCGGGGTCGCACTGGATCGAGCTCTGACCCACCGGTGCTCTGAGACCCACCGGTGCTCTGAGACCCACCGGTGCTCTGAGACCCACCGGCGCTGACCTCCTGAACCCACCGCCCACAGAGCCGGCCCCAAGTCTTACCCCTCTCTCGTCGGCCGAGGGACCCCGCCCTACTCGTCGTCCAACCGAACCACCCACCATCGGAGTACTTCATGCGCACTGCCACCATCGGCCTCTTCGTCGGCCTCCTGCTCGCCATCGCCGCCGCCGCCGGTGGCTTCCTCGGATTCCTCATCGCTGTCGTCCTCGGTGGCGCGGGTTGGCTGGTGGGGGCCCAGATCGAGGGCACCATCGACCTGCCCGAGATGGCGCGAGGTCGTCGTGGCTGACCCAGTGCCGCCCGCCATGCCTTCTGCGGCCTCGTCCCCCTCATCGCCCACCCCGGCGTCGGCTCCCTCGGTGTCGGCTCCCTCGGTGTCGGCTCCCTCGGTGTCGGCTCCCTCGGTGTCGGCTCCCTCGGTGTCGGCTCCCTCGGCGTCGTCCGCCGCGGCATCATCCACGGGTTCGTCCGCGTCGAGCTCCGCGTCCATCTCGTCCCGCGCCGAGTCAGTCACCACGTCCCGCGCCGAGTCAGTCACCACGTCCCGCGCCGAGTCACACACCGGGTCCCGCACCGGGTCCCGCACCGACGGTGACCCCGGCGCCGAGCTCGCCCCCGCGGCCACACGCGGCCAGCTGATGGTGCGCGACCGGGTCGTCGAGCGGGTCGCCCGTCGCGCCGCGCGTGACGTCGACACCGTCTCCCGCGGTCGCACCGGCACCTGGCGCTCGCTGACGGCACCGTTGACGGGTACGGGCGACGGCACCCGGGTCGACGTTGACCGCATCGACGACCGGGTGGGCCTGACCGTGCACCTGGCCGTCACCTGGCCGGAGTCCCTGCCCGGGGCCACGGCGGCAACCAGGGACGCCGTCCGTGACGCCGTCACCCGTTACGCCGGCCTCGACGTCGAGCGCACCGACGTCGTCGTCGACATCGCCCCCGGCACGCCCCCCGGCGCCGGCTCCGACCCCTCGTCGACCGCCCCCCGACACGCTGAGGCGGCTCCCCCGGCCCCGGCCGCGCGCCCCCCGGTGCTGGCCCCGCGAGCCGTCGTACCCTCCACGCTCCTGGCCCTCGGGCTCGTGGGCCTCGGGGTGGTCGGGGTGCGCGACGCCCTCGTCTCCAGCGGCGTCCTTACCGGCACGCCGTGGGCGGTCTCGTTCGCCGACATCGTGTCGGGAGCCACCCCCTCAGCCGCCGTCCTCGTCGGCGGGACCGTCGTGGCCCTGCTGGGGCTGTGGTTCGTGGTGGCGGCGGTGCGTCCGCGGCCGAAGCCGTTCCTCGAGGTCACGGCCGCGTCCGACGTCTGGATCCGCCCTCACGACGTGGCCCGCCTCACCCGCGGAGCAGCCGCCCGGGTCGGTGGCGTCGGCGGGGTGCGCACCAGCGTCTCCCGACGCAAGGTGCAGGTCACGGTCACCGACCGCACCGGTTCCGCCGAGATCGACGCACCGGTACGGGAAGCCGTCGAGGCGGCCCTGGTCGGCCTCGCCCGCCCTCCTCGCGTCACCGTCCGGATGAAGGCGCCCACCGCCCAGCCGGCGCCAGCCACGAAGACACCCCCCGCCTCTGCGCCCACCCCACCCACCGCCTCTGAGCCCACGACCCCCTCCGAGCTCACCCCCTCCGAGCTCACCCCCTCCGAGCTCACCCCCTCCGAGCCCGGAACCCCCTCCGAGCTCACCCCCTCCGAGCTCACCCCCTCCGAGCCCGGAACCCCCTCCGAGCCCGGAACCCCCACCCCCGCGTCGCTGAACAAGCCGACCAGCGGCTCCGCCCCAAAGGACGTGTCATGACCCGTCGCCTTGCCGGCCTCGACCGGACCCTCACGCTGCTCGCCGGCCTGGTGCTCCTGGCGGTCGGCGCCGGTGCGGTCGCCTGGTGGCTCGGTCGGCTGGCCGTCGTCGGTCCCGTGCTCGACGCAGGGTGGCTCCCGACCCTGGTGCGCACCGACTGGTGGCCCTGGGCCTCGACCGCGGTCGCCGTCGTGCTGGCCGTCCTCGGCGTCCGCTGGCTAGTCGCCCACCTGCCCCACCGGGTGCCGAGCCGGGTGGCGCTCGACGGCAGCGGTGCCGGTGGTCGCCTCGACGCCGACCTCGGTGTGGCCGCCGATCAGGCCGCCACGGCAGTGGCCGCGGCCCGAGGCGTCGCGGGTTCCTCCGCGCGTCTGGTGCGCGACCGCGGCCAGGTCGTCGTGGAGCTCACCGCGACGGTACCGGCCGGTGGTCCCCTCGCCGACGGTGTCGCGGCCCTCGACGCGGGTTCGGCCGACCTCGCCACCGCCCTCGGTGACAGCTGCCCCGCCGTACGCGGGTGGTTGCGCACCGCGCGCGGGTAACACCCTGTATGACGAACCCCCCAGAACGCACCCTCCAGAACGCACCCCCCAGACTCCGGCCGACTCCGGCCGGTTGACCACCATCCCCTAGAGAAGGAGATCACCATGGGAATCATGGACAAGGCCAAGAACGCCGCCGAAGAGGCCATGGGCAAGGGCAAGGAGGCCGTCGGCAACGCGACCGACAACGAGAGCCTCCAGGCCGAGGGCCAGCAGGACCAGGCCTCGGCGAACGCCAAGAAGGCCGGCGAGGACGTCAAGGACGCAGGCTCCGACATCAAGGACGCCTTCACCAGCTGACGTCACGCCACTCCCCAGGGCCCGGTTGCGCCGTATGGCGCGGCCGGGTCCTGTCGTGTGCAGGGCGGCTCGCGCCCGGGCGGGTCACGACGTCGTGAGGGAAGGGCGCTGCATACCTGACGGGTTTCGTTCTCTCGCACCGGCTCTCGGCCCCGGGCCGACGTCCGCGTCGTGGTGGGATTCTTTCCTCCACGACGCGGACGTATGGGGTCAGGCGAGTCGCGTGACCTCGAGGGCACCGTCGGCGTACTGCTTGCGCAGCACCTTCTTGTCGAACTTGCCGACCGACGTCTTGGGCACCTCGTCGATGAAGGCCCAGCGCTCGGGGAGCTGCCACTTCGCCACCTTGGTCGCGATGAAGTCGCGCAGCTCGTCGGCGCTGACGTCGGCGCCCTCCTCGAGCACGACCGACGCGAGCGGCCGCTCCTGCCACTTGTCGTCGGGCACCCCGATGACCGAGGCCTCCCGCACGCCCGGGTGGGCCATGATCGCGTTCTCGAGGTCGACCGAGCTGATCCACTCCCCACCCGACTTGATGACGTCCTTGGCGCGGTCGGTGAGCTGCAGGAAGCCGTCGGGGGTGAGCAGGCCGACGTCGCCCGTCTTGAGCCACCCGTCGTCACTGAACTTGGCCGCCATCTCCGACAGGTCGGTCTCGCTCTCCTCGCCGTTGGCGTAGTAGCTGCCGGTGACCCAGGGACCCTTGACCTCGAGCTCACCGACGGACTCCCCGTCCCACGGCTTCTCCTCGCCGTCCGGGCCCATCAGGCGGGCCTGGAAGCCCATGAGCAGCCGGCCCTGCTTCTCGCGGTAGGACCAGTACTCGTCGGAGCCGACCTCGAGGCGCACGGGGGCGATCGCGAGCGACCCCACCGGTGAGGTCTCGGTCATGCCCCAGCCGTGCACGATCTCGATGCCGTGACGCTCCTGGAAGCTCCGCATCAGGGCCGGGGGGGCGGCCGAGCCGCCGACCATCAGCCGGTAGCAGGTCGAGGTGTCGACCTCGGGGTGGGCGTCGAGGTAGCGCAGCAGCTCGCTCCAGATCGTCGGCACCCCGGCGCCGGTCGTGACCTTCGTGGCGGCGATCATCGTGGCCAGCGGCTCGGGCTGCAGGAAGCGGTCGGGCATGATCATCGAGCTGCCGGCCATCATGACGATGTAGGGGAAGCCCCAGGCGTTGGCGTGGAAGAGCGGCACGACGACGAGGTTGCGGTCACCCTGCTTGACGGCGAGGGTCTGCGCGTCGGTGACGGCGTGGATGTAGTTGCTGCGGTGCGAGTAGACGACCCCCTTGGGGTTGCCCGTCGTGCCTGAGGTGTAGCACATCGACGACGCGTCGTTCTCGTCGAGGTCCTCCGGCCAGTCGAACGTCTGCGGCTGGCCGCCGATGAACTCCTCGAAGTCGACGACCTGCTGCACGTGCTCCGGGGCCTCGAGGGCGGCGCGGGTCTCGTCGTCGATCGGGCCGTTGACGACGACGTGCGCGATCTTGGGCAGGTGGGCGAGCAGCTTGGAGAACGGTGCTGCCAGCGTGTTGTCGACGATGACGGCCTGGTTGCCGGCGTGGTTGGCGGTGTAGATCAGCTGCTCGGGAAAGAGCCTGATGTTGAGGGCGTGCAGCACCGCGCCCATCGAGGGGATCGCGAGGTAGGCGATGAGGTGCTCGGCGTTGTTCCACATGAATGTCGCGACCCGCTGGTCGCCGGTGATGCCGATGCCGCGCAGCGCGTGCGCGAGCTGGGCGGCCTTGGTGCCGACCTCGGCGTACGACGTCGTACGCCCCCCCTCGGGCGTCCAGGTCACCACCTCCTGGTCGGCGTGCACGGTGGTGCCGTAGCGAAGGATCTGGGAGATCAACAACGGTGTCGTCTGCATGGTGCTCTTCATAGGCAGAGCGTGCCTCATCCGTGCCCGATGGGGAAGTGGAACGGCCCGAACGTGGTCAGGAACCCGTGGTCACGGACTGGTGATCGTGAAGCGGTAGACCGCTGGTGGCTCTCGGTCGTCGGTGACGGACGCGGTTCCGGGGACAGACGTGCGAGGGAGCTGGACGACCACGTGGAAGCCCAGGTCCCCACCGCTCGGGGTGAACGCCCCCAGGTCCTGCGACGAGCTGTCGGGCAGGGTCAGGGTGAGCCGGACCGCTGGAAGCGGCACGTGGTCGTCGCTGCCGTGGTTCGTGTCGTTGCAGCTGGCTGTGTACCAGTGCCCGTAGACGGTCAGGGCGCCACCCGCGCTGGCCGTGGCCGCCGGACCGCCGTACGTCCCGCCGGGTCCTTGGTCGTCGAGGTACGGGGCCACGCAGGAGCTGCTCTCTCCCGCCGAGCCGCCGGTGCAGGCGGCGAGCATCGGCGTCAGAGCCAGGACACTCACGACGGCCACGACAGGCCCGACTCGCCTCACGAGCCTCATGGTGGCACCGGCGGGGGCCGGCGACCACTCAGGCGCTCACGTCCCTGCGGGTGAACGCGGCCAGGGCCGCGCCGCAGGTGACCACGAGGTAGCCGAGCCCGCCGAGGGTGGCGGCCAGCAGGGTGAGGTCGGCGGTGCCGTCAGCCGCGATGGCGCTGAGCAGCTGGCCCGGCAGGAAGCGGCCGGCCTGCGGAGAGCTGGAGGCCACGATCGTCTCCACGACGAACAGCCACCCGAAACCGAGGACCACGGCAGGGACGGCGGCACGCAGCAGGATGCCGAGGGCACTGCCGAGGGTCGCGTACCCGACGGAGGCGAGGACGACCAGCAGCAGGGTCCGTGCCGAGGTGGCCAGCCCGTCAGTGGTGGACCAGCTGGCGGTGTCGATGCCCTGACCCGGAGCCAGGAGCACGGCGGTGACCCCGGACACCAGCGCCGCGACCAGGACCGCTGCGACGATGAAGCTGACCACGGCCGCCCACGTCCCGATCGCCAGCCGGGCGCGACGCGGTTCGCGCAGCAGCATGGTGCGGATGGTGCCGGTGCCGTACTCCCCGGCGAAGGTCGCCGCCGCGAGGCACAGCGCGATGATCCCGAACAGCGTGACGCTCAGGCTGAGCCCCTTCAGCAGGCCGTCGGCGGTGGACAGGCTCGCCGTGGTCACGGCCGCGCCTGCGCCGCCGCGTGGCCCGGGTCGCTGGTCGGCAGGAGTGTCGGCCAGCACGAAGGTCAAGGTGGTGGTGAGCACGGTCACGGCCGCTGCCGCGACGACGGTCCCACCCAGGACGGCGCGTCGACGGAGCCTGATCCACGTCGCCAGGAAGGTGCCGTTCATCTCACGTCACCGCTCCGGCCGGAGGTCAGCTCGAGGAAGGCGTCCTCCAGCGTCGGGCGGCTGACGTCGACCCGGGCCAACGCGATGTCGAGGTCGTGGGCTGCGCGGTTCAGCTCGGCGGCGCGGGAGAACGACTCGTCACGCGACATCGAGGGAGGCAGCGACACGAGCACCTCACCGTCGTCGTTGGAGGCCGTCGCCAGCCCGGTCGCTCCCACCATCGCGGCCACCCGCTCGGTGTCGTGCCGGCGGCTCGGACGCAGGGCGATCGTCGGTGGTCGGCGGGCGATGAGCTCGGCCACCGTCCCCTGGAACACCAGACTCCCGGAGCGGATCATCACCAGGTGGTCGGCGACCTGCTCGAGCTCGGTCAGCAGGTGGCTCGACACGAAGACCGTCATGCCGTCCTCGATCATGGCGCCGACCCGGGGGAGGAACCGGTGCGGTGCCTGCAGCGGTTCGGCCAGTACGGTGCCGCTGCCCGACGTGGGCCGGACCAGCCCGAGCAGCATGCGGATGGTGGTGGTCTTGCCTGCGCCGTTGGGACCGACGAAGCCGCAGACGACACCGGCCGGCACCGCCAGGTCGAGCCCGTCGACCACCGTGCGGCAACCCCCTGAACGCGCGGGCGGCGGAGGGCCGCGGACAGCGCACACGGCGACGCCGCGGCCGCGCAAGGCTCCCGACCCGTCCGCGGTCAGAGCACCTGCGCGAGCAGCTCCGCCAGCCGGGCCAGCTCCAGGTCGCCGAGGCCGGAGAAGCGCCCTGCCATGAACGCGTCCTGCTCGGGGCGCAACCGCCGGACCAGGGCCTCACCCGACGGCGTCAGCCACAGCCTGTTGCTCGCGCCCACCGGCTCGCGCCGCAGCAGACCCGCGCTCGCGAGCTTCGACACGAGCATGGAGACGTTCGCGGCCGTCACCCCGCGGCTCTCGCCGAGATCGCGCTGGACGCACCCACCGCGTTCGTCCACGGTGAGCAGCAGCTGGTACTGGGCCGGGTTCAGTCCCTCCTCCCGCAGGATGGAGGTCGCGTCCTGCGCAGTCCGATGGACCAGCTGCGCCATCATCCCGAAGACCTGTGCCGATACCTGCGCCCGCGTGCTGTTCTCCACGTGACCAGTCTCCTCGTGCGTCCGGTTCCGGTACCCAGTGCACCCGGGCCTTGCGCCGAGTATATTCAGCGCTTAACTTAGGGCCATGCCCGTACGACGCCCTGACTCCCAGCCCCAGCCCCAGCCCCAGCCACAGCCCCAGCGACAGGCACAGCGACAGCCCCAGCGGCAGACACAGCGACCCGCCGAGGGAACGTCCGCCGAAGGATCACCCACCCGCGACCGGAGCGTCCGATGACGGGCCAGCCGGACACCAGCGGTCGCCGTGACGTCGCTCGACAGGTGGCGACGCTGGTGGGGGCCCTGGGCCAGGTCGTCCTCCCGACGGTGATCCTGCCGCGACTGCGACGGGACCTGCCGGTCCCGGACGTCGCCCAGCCCGCGCCGTACGCCTTCGCCGCGTGGCTGCCGATCTACGCCACGACACTGGCCTACGCGGGGTTCCAGGCGCGGCCCTCCCGCCGGGACGTACCGCTGCTGCGCGACATCGGCGCTCCGCTCGCGACCAGCATGCTGAGCACCGCCGCCTGGGCGCCGCTATTGCGTCGGCAGAGGTACTGGGGCGCTCAGGTCGCCCTGCTCGGGACGGCCGCCTTCGCCGAGCAGGCCCGCAGTCGCCTCGCGGCCGCCTCCTCCGCGCCTGCCTCCTCCTCCGGGCTCACCGAGAGCCAGCGGGCCCGACTGGCGGTGCCGGTGGGACTCCAGGCCGGATGGGGTGCCGCAGCAGCAGCGGTCAACCTCGCCGCGATGCTGGTCGACCGCGGGCCCGCACCCGTCCGCCGCGCGCCGAACGCCACCGGCGTCGTCACCGTCGTCGCCGTGGGCGCGCTGGCCACCGCCCGGATTCGCTCGTCACCGCCCGCCACCAGTACGACCTACGCCGCGACGGTGCTCTGGGCCCTCGTCGGCGTCGTCGTCGGGCAGGCCCGCAGGCGTCCTGCGGTGGCCGTCGCGGCAGCGGCCGCACTGCTGCCGGTCGTAGCCGCGGTCCGCTCCCGCCGACAGGACCCCGTACCCGTCACCGTACGCGTCCGAGCTCGCGTGACACCCCCGCCGCGGCGACGGTGAGGGCGGCGGTCAGGCGAGGGCGGTCCCGGCGCAGGGAGGTGACCACGAGACCGAGGGCGGCCACGACCTGGCCCGCGCCGTCACGGACCGGGACGGCGACCGACGACGCGCCCGGCGTCATCTCGTCAGCGGTGGTCGCCACGCCGTCACGCCGTACCCGCTCGAGCTGACCGCGCATCAGCCGCGGCGACGTGACGGTGAAGGGGGTGACCCGGTGCAGGTCGTGCAGGACGCGCTCCTGCACGTCCTGCGGTGCGTGCGCGAGCAGCACCTTGCCGACCCCGGTGGCGTGCAGGGGCAGCCGGGCGCCGGGGCGGCTCACCACCTTCGTCGACGAGCTGCCCGACAGCCGGTCGAGGTAGAGCGCACGGTCGTCGTCCCGCACCGCGAGGTGGACGGTGGCCCTGGTCGCCGCGTGCAGGTCCTGCAGGTACGGCGCCGCGACGTCGCGCAGCGCGGTGGGTGCGGGTGCGAGCAGCCCGAGGTCCCAGACCCGACGCGCCACGACGTAGGCCCCGTCGTCCCTGCGCTCGAGCAGGCCGCCCTCGACGAGCTGACGGGCGATCCGCAGCGTGGTCGGCGGCGTCAGCCCGCTGCGCTGCGCCAGGTCGACCAGCCGCAGTCGGCGATGGTGCTGGTCGAAGGCGCAGAGCACCGCGACGGTCCTGCCCACGAGGGAGGCGCCGGGTGCGGATCGTCCTGCCACCGTTCGAGGCTACTCCACCCACTTCCACCCACTTCCACTCAGTGACATGACAGCATCGACTTGAGCGGAGGCCGGCGGCTACCGTCCTTGACATGGACAACGTCGTCGGCTCCCAGCACACCGCCCAGCCCACTCCCCAGCGCACCTCCCCGCAGACCCCCCGGCGCACCCAGGTGGCCATCGTCGGCGGTGGCCCGGCTGGGCTGATGCTGTCGCACCTGCTGCACCGGGCCGGGATCGAGAGCCTGGTGCTCGACCAGCGACCGGTGCACGAGATCGAGACGACCCACCGGGCCGGCATCCTCGAGCGCGACAGCGTGCGGCTGCTCGTCGACACCGGTGTCTCCGACCGCGTGCTCACCGACGGCCACGAGCACCAGGGCATCGACCTGCGCTTCGGCGGGGTCAGCCACCGCGTCGACTTCCACGACCTCGTGGGTGCCTCGTGCTGGCTCTACCCCCAGACCGAGGTCTTCATCGACCTGCACCGCGCGCGGGTTCGCGACGGCGGTCAGCTGCGGTACGGCGTCTCGGACGTCGAGGTCGTCGGCATCACCCGGGCCACCTCGGGTGAGCTCCCCCGGGTGCGGTGGACGGACGCCGAGGGCCGCCCGGACGAGGTCGTCGCCGACCTCGTCGTCGGCGCCGACGGGTCGCGGGGTGTCTGCCGGGCCCTGGTCGAGGGGGGGCAGCAGTTCTTCCGTGAGTACCCCTTCGCCTGGTTCGGCATCCTCGCCGAGACGCCCCCGAGCGCACCCGAGCTGGTCTACGCCCGCTCGCCCCACGGCTTCGCCCTCGTCAGCCAGCGGACGGCGACCGTGCAGCGTCTCTACTTCCAGTGCGACCCGACCGAGGACGCGGCCACGTGGTCGGACGACCGCATCTGGGACCGGCTGCAACAGTGCCTGGCGGGGGAGGACGGCTTCCGGCTGAACGAGGGCCCGGTCCTCGAGCGCACCGTGCTGCCCTTCCGCAGCTTCGTCCAGCAGCCGATGCGCCACGGGAGGCTGCTGCTCGCCGGCGACTCCGCCCACACGGTGCCCCCGACCGGGGCCAAGGGTCTCAACCTCGCTCTCGCCGACGTGCGGGTGCTGGCACCGATCATCGAGAAGGCGCTCCACGGCGGAGACCTCGAGGTGCTGGAGAGCTACACCGAGATCGCGCTGCAGCGGGTCTGGCGGGCCCAGCACTTCTCCTACTGGATGACCACCATGCTCCACCGCCTGCCGGAGGCCAGCGACTTCGACGAGCAGCGCCAGCTCGGTGAGCTGGAGACGCTCGTCGCGTCCAGGGCCGGCCGCACCTACCTCGCCGAGGGCTACACCGGATGGCCCCAGGGATGAGGCGCACCGACGGTCCAAGCTGCCGCCTGGACTGAGCCGGCTCCCAGCGTGGGCTCGCGACGACCACACCGGCGCGGCCTGACCGGCGCGACCTGACCGCCGCGACCTGACCGCCGCGACCTGACCGCGTGTCGTTTCGTCATGGGCGAGACTGACCCTGTGAGCGTCCGCCCTCGGCTGGGCTGCCCTCCCCCTCGCTCCCCACCCTCGTGCAGCAGTCTCGAAGGAGAGATGACCCGTGACCTCGGCCTACGTCTACGACGCCGTACGCACCCCGTTCGGCCGCTTCGGCGGAGCTCTCGCGGGCACCCGGCCCGATGACCTGGCGGCCACGGTGCTGTCGGCCCTCGTCGCCCGTCACCCGGGGCTCGACCCCGAACGGATCGACGAGGTCGTCCTCGGCGACGCCAACGGTGCCGGCGAGGACAACCGCAACGTCGGCCGGATGGCCGTGCTCCTGGCCGGTCTCCCGGTCTCGGTCCCCGCGTCGACCGTGAACCGGCTCTGCGGCTCCAGCCTCGATGCCGCGATGATCGGCTCGCGCTCGGTCGAGACCGGTGACGCCGAGCTCGTGCTCACTGGTGGCGTCGAGTCCATGACGCGGGCGCCGTGGGTGATGCCCAAGCCCGCCAAGGGGTTCCCGGCGGGCAACGCCGAGCTCGTCTCGACGACGCTCGGGTGGCGGCTGGTCAACACCCGGATGCCGAAGGACTGGACCATCTCGCTGGGGGAGTGCAACGAGCAGCTGCAGGAGCGCTTCGGGATCAGTCGTGAGCGGCAGGACGAGTTCGCCCTGCGCTCGCACCAGCTGGCCGACGTGGCCTGGGACGAGGGCTTCTACGACGCCCTCGTGGTGCCCGTCGACGGAGTCGACCTCTCTCGGGACGAGGGCATCCGGGGCGGCTCGACCCTGGCCAAGCTGGCGAGCCTCCAACCGGTCTTCCGTCCCGACGGCACGATCACGGCCGGCAACGCGTCGCCGCTCAACGACGGGGCGTCCGCCGTGCTCATCGGCTCCGAGGCCGCTGCCGACCTCCTCGGAGGGACGTCACCCCTGGCCCGGGTCGCCGGCCGGGGTGCGCACGCCATGGAGCCGCAGATGTTCGGTTTCGCGCCGGTGGAGGCCGCGAACACGGCCCTGCGGCGCGCGGGCATCAGCTGGTCCGAGGTCGGTGCGGTGGAGCTCAACGAGGCCTTCGCCGTGCAGTCGCTCGCCTGTGTCGACGCGTGGGAGGTCGACCCCTCGATCGTCAACACCAAGGGTGGCGCCATCGCCATCGGGCACCCGCTGGGCGCCTCTGGCGGCCGCATCCTCGCCACGCTCGCCAAGCGGCTGCGCGACTCCGGCGAGCGCTGGGGCGTGGCGGCCATCTGCATCGGGGTGGGCCAGGCCCTCGCCGTCGTGCTGGAGAACGTCGACACCGGGGCCCGCGACTGGCCCGGCGACCGCGCCTCCTGAGGCGCGGCGCCGGACGCGAGTCCTGCGGTTTCGTCCCGAGTATCCCGAGTGGTCTTAGTGTCCCGAGTGTTCTTAGTGTTCTTCATTGTCCTGCGCGTCTGGGGCGGGGACCGCGCCACGCTCGGGCCGCCGAGGGGGCACGCCGTACGACGGGCTGTGCCGTCCCCTCCGACGTGCCCCCCGCGAGTGGCCACCCGCGAGTGGCCTCCTCCCGTGAGTGGCCTCCTCCCGCGAGTGGCCTCCTCCCGCGAGTGGCCCCCCGCGCGTAGCCACACGGGCGTGCCCCCGCGCGTAGCCCCCCGGGCGTTCCCCGGGGGGACTGCCGCGTGCCTGGCGAGGTGTATCGCGGTGGGAGCGCGTCAGGACTCGCGGAGCCCCAGCCGACCGTGGACCCGGGTCAGCCAGCGCGGCGCCCACCAGTTGGCCTCGCCGAGCAGCCGCATGAGGGCCGGGACGAGCAACCCTCGCACCACCGTCGCGTCGAGGAGGATGGCGAAGGCGACACCGAGGCCGAGCTGCTTGATGTTGGTCACCCCGCTCGTGACGAAGGTCGCGAAGACCACGGCGAGCAGGACGGCCGCGGCGGTGATGATCCGTCCCGACCGCTGCAGTCCCAGGGTTACCGAGCGCTGGGTGTCGCTGCCCCGATGGTGCTCCTCGGCGATCCGGGCGATGAGGAAGACCTCGTAGTCCATCGACAGCGCGAAGGCCGTCACCGCGACGAGGACGGCCATCGAGGTGTCGACCGCACCGGTCACCGTGAAGTCACCGACCAACCACTGGAGGTGTCCGTCCTGGAAGACCCAGACGAGCACACCGAGGGTCGACGTGAGGCTGATGATGTTGAGCAGCACCACCTTGACGGGGATGAGCACCGACCCGGTGAAGAGGAAGAGCAGGACCAGGGTCGCGACGGCCACCCAGGCCAGGGCCCAACGCCCACGGTCGGCGATGGCCGACTGCGAGTCGGCGAACTGCGCGGCGGTCCCCCCGACCAGACGGTCGGGGACAGGTGCGGCGACCGCGCGGATGGCGTCCACGAGGTCGGCGCCGTTCGTGGTGCGCGGGTCGACGTCGGAGACGATCGCCAGTCGCGCGTCGGATCCGGCCGTCCACGAACGGGGGTCGGGATTGGCCGCGACGACGGACCCGCTTCTGACGATGTCGGTCGGGGTCGTGACGGTGACGACGTGGGGTAGCCGGGACAGCGTCCCGGCATACTGCCTGACCTCGGCCGCCCGACCCGCCGCCCCCGGCAGGACCACGTCGACGGGGGAGCCCTGCTGCCCGTCGAAACGCGTCGCGAGCTCGGCCGACGTGACGGCGACGGGGTGGTCGGCGGGGAGCGCGCGCTGGTCGGTCTGGGAGAAGCTCACTCCGAGCACCGGTGACGCCAGCACGCCCAGTAGAGCGACGACCCCGAGCAGCACGGGTACCGGTCGGCGCATCACCGCTCCGGCCACCCGCGCCCAGGCGCCGTCGTCGCGCGGCGCGAGGTCGCGCCGCCGTACCCGCAGGCGGTCGACGCGGGTGCCCAGCAGTGAGAGGGCGGCCGGCAGGGCGGTGACGGCCGCCAGCACGGCCATCGCGGTGGCGGCGACACCCGCGTAGCCGAAGGACCGCAGGAAATACTGCCGGAAGAACGTCATCGAGGCGAGGACGACGGTGACCGTTGCCCCGGAGAAGAGGACGGTGCGCCCTGCCGTCGCGACGGTGCGGGCGACAGCCGCGCGAACCCCCTCGGGGGAGGGGTCGTCACTCAGGGCGAGCTCTTCACGGAACCGGGTGACGACGAGGAGGGCGTAGTCGATTCCCAGCCCAAGACCCAGTCCGGTGATGAGGTTGAGGGCGAAGATCGACACGTCGGTCGTCAGCGAGACAACCCATACCAGGAAGAAGCTTCCGACGATTGATCCCAGTGCGACCACGAGGGGGAGCCCCGCCGAGACCAGGCTGCCGAAGACGAGGAGCAGCAGCACGAACGTCAGGGGGATGGCAATCGACTCCGCCCGCGCCAGGTCACCGGTGATCGCGTCGTTGATCGCGGCGTTGACCGCCTCGGTGCCACCGACACCCACCTTCAGACCCGGGTCGCTGGCGTCGAAACGCTCGACGAGCGCGGTCACTCGCGTGGCCACGTCGGTGCGGGCGGTGTCGTCTGCTCCTCCAGCGCCGACGACGACCTCACCGGCCCGCCCGTCGGTGCTCCGGAGTGCGGCCGGGCGCCCCGACGTCCAGTACGACGCCACGTCGGTGACACCCGAGATGCGGCCCACCTCGGCGACGAGACGCGCAGCCGACGCACTGGCGGTGGCCGAGTCGACGCCGGCCGGGGTGTCGACCGCCAGGACCAGGATCGGCTCGTGCACGCCGAAGCGGTCGGCCAGGCTGATCGCGGTCTGCCCGGACTCGGCGCTCGGGTCGGCGAACCCGGCGGCCTGCAGTCGGGGGAAGAGGCCGACGCCGAGGACCCCAGCGACAGCGAGCGCGAGGACGAAGAACGCGAGCACGGCGCGGGGCCGGCGGGCTACGAGGGCGCCGAAGCGCTCGAGACGGCCAGGGGCCGAGATGGTCGGTGCAAGGTCTGGCCCCACGGGCCGGGTCTCCGGCGCAATCTGAACAGTGTTCATACGGCTACGGTGACAGTCGATCTGAACGCTGTCAAGACCCGGTCTCGTAAGCGACGGCGAAGGTTCGTATGCTGTCCCGGTGACCACGAGGAGGGAGTCCACCGCCGGCGTACCGTCAGTGACGTCGCCCACCGACGGCGCGGCGACCCCGGAGCGAGGCTCGTCAGGGACGTCCGCTACAGACGGAGCGGTGACCTCGGAGCCGGACTTGGTGAGGGCCGGGCTCCCGTCAGTGACGTCCTCCACCGACGGAGCGGTGACCTCGCAGCCGGGCTCGGCGAGGGCCGTCGTCGGGCTCCCCTCAGCGACGGCCGCAGGAGTGGCGACGACTGCTACGACGGGCCTCTCGGCGACTCCCTACCATCACGGCGACCTGCGCGAGGCTCTCGTGGTCGAGGCCCTGTCGCAGGTGAGGGCCCACGGCGCAGAGGCCGTTTCACTGCGGGCGGTGGCGCAGGCGGTCGGGGTCAGCCCCAGCGCGGCCTACCACCACTTCGCCGACAAGACGGCGATCCTCATCGAGGTGGCGGACCGCGGAGCGAATGAGCTCGATCGCCGTACGGCCGATGCCGCCGGACGGCTCCCGGTCGATGACGCCGCTGCCGGCCTTGCGCGGTTGCGAGCGGTCGGTGCCGCCTACATCGGGTTCGCCGTCGATGAGCCGCACCTCTTCCGGCACACCTTCGGCCCGTACTGTGCGATGACTCCGAAGTTCGTCAATGGTGGGGGCGACGGGGGCGTGCCCCCGTCCGACGACGACGGGCACAACAGAGGTTCGGACTCGGCGTACGGACTGCTCGTCGACACCCTCGACCGGCTCGATGCCCTTGGCGCTCTACGGCGTCGCGACGGGCTCGATCTCGTGGCCTGGGCCGCGGTCCACGGCTTCGCCAGTCTGGTCCTCGACGGGTTCCTGCCGGCCGACGCCTCCTCGGTGCTCGTCGACGTCCTCGCCACGCTGGTCGTCTCGCCCTCCGTCTGAGTCACCACCGCCTGCGACCCACGGGGAAGTTGCGCCCGCCGGCGGCACGCGGGTCGTCTCGCCCTCCGTCTGAGTCACCACCGCTTGCGACCCACGGGGGAGTTGCCCCCGTTGGTGTCGATCATCGTGAGTGCCGCAACGATGGCCCCGAGCGCGATCCTGGCCTCGCCGAAGCGTGCGGTGCAGCAAGGGCTGCGTCCTGACCAAGACCGTGCCGAGCGGCCTCCCGTCACCCGGGCCCCAGGCCCAGGTGGTCACCCAAAGGGGACCGTCGGGCCAGACGGCGATGAGTGGACCCCTGGACCCGGGCCCAAGGTCACCACCCGAAGGGGGTTCATCTCGGTGGCGTCCCGGGAAGCCCGCCAGTCTGGGCGTCGGTGGGGTCATGGCGACAGCGAGGCTCGTCGTCCTGACGGGCGAATCATGGCGCCAAGTGAGGTTCGTGGGCCTGACGGAGACCTCCTACGGTGTCGTCACGATGGCGAAGACTGGGGTGGGGGAAGGGGTGGGGGCAGGGGTGTCGGAGGTCAGGGTGGAGTCGAGGGTGGAGGCGTGGGTGGAGGCGTGGGTGGAGGCGTGGGTGGAGGCGTGGGTGGAGGCGTGGGTGGCGGCGTGGGTGGCGGCGTACGTCGAGGCGGTTGAGGTGGTGGTGGTGATGGAGGTG
>JBBRNQ010000036.1:0-36898 GCA_038230235.1 Actinomycetales bacterium | reverse complement strand
GCCGACGGCGTGCTGGAGGCCGCCGCCCGCGAGCACCTGCCCACCAGCCCCGACCTCGGCCCGTATGCAGCGTCGCTGGCGGCCCGCCCCGACCACCTCCCGGTCGACGCCGCCGAGCATGCTCTCGACCTCGAGCTCGCCCGGCTGGCCTGCACCGTCGCCGTGCGCCGACACGCCCGGCCGCAGGCCCCGGGGGAGGGGCCGAGACCCCTCACCGACGTCGGACTCGTCATCGGCTCGGGCGGGGTGCTGCGGCACGCGGACGCGCAGGACGCGGCCCGCGTGCTCGGGGCGGTGACCACCGACCTCGGTGGTGGCTGGCGCGTGCCGGTGGCCGCGCGCACGGCGGTCGACACGGCCTACGGCATGTTCGTCGTCGGGCTCCTCGCCCGCGAGCGGCCCGAGGTGGCCGGGGCGCTCGCGCGCACCCTCGAAGCGACCCTGGGGTCCGGCGGGTGAGAGCGGCCATCGACGAGGTCGGGTCGGTGGCGGTGGTGACCGCCATCTGCCTGCTCTTCGCGCTGCTGCTGCGCGAGCGCGTGCCGTCGTCGTGGCCCCACAGCGCCTTCTGGCTGGCGCCCGTCGCGCTCGTCGGGTCGTTCTTCGCCATCGCGGGCGGGGGCAGCTACTACCTGCTCCGCTTCGCCACCGTCGACCGGGTCATGGTGCTCGCGAGCGTGGTGCTCGCCGTCGCCGTCGCCGCGGTACTTCGCTGGCGGGGCTTCTCGTGGCCGATGGCCGTGTGGTTCGCCGGGTGCGTGCTCCTCATCGGGGTGACCACCCTGCCGTCACCGAGCGGCCCGCCGGCCCTGCGACCCGATGCGGTCGAGTCCCTGCGCCATTGCGTCACCGCCCGGGACCGCTGGCTCCCCCCGGGGCTCAACCGGGTGGCGAGCAGCCAGGTCAGCGCCGAGTTCGTGCCCAACATCGCGCTCTTCGTGCCGGTCGGCCTGGGCCTCGTGCTGGCTCTCGCCGGCCGCCGGGACGCACCCGCGTTCAGCCGCCGGGCCCGGGTGCTCAGCCTGGTGGTGCCCCTGCTGGTGTCGATGTCGATCGAGACCTACCAGGCGATGTTCACGACCCGGGTCTGCGCCCCGATCGACGTGATGAGCAACACCGCCGGGGGGGTCCTCGGTGGGCTGCTGGCCGCCGGGCTGCTGCTGTCCCTGCATGGCTCCGTCCCTCCCGGGGCCCGTCACCGCGGCGTCACCCCGAGCGGCTGAGTACCCTGCTGGGCATGCCCACCGGCTCCGTCCTGCCCGTCACCGCCGACGACATCCGCAGCGCCCGCGCCCTGCTCGAAGGCGTCGTGCGCCCAACCCCCCTGGAGTACTCCCGCGCGCTCAGCGAGCGGGTGGGCCAGGAGGTGTGGCTCAAGTGCGAGAACCTGCAGCGGGCCGGCTCCTTCAAGATCCGCGGCGCCTACACGCGGATGGCTCGACTGTCGCCGCACGAGAAGGCGGCCGGGGTCGTGGCCGCGTCGGCGGGCAACCACGCCCAGGGTGTGGCGCTGGCCGCGCAGCTGCTCGGCATCGACGCGAAGGTCTACATGCCGCTCGGAGCGCCCATGCCCAAGCTCGTGGCCACGAGGGCGTACGGCGCCACCGTGGAGCAGCTCGGCACGACCGTCGACGAGTGCCTCGTCGCTGCGGCGGCCTGGGCTGCACAGACCGGCGCCGTGCTGGTGCACCCCTTCGACCACCCTGACATCGTCGCCGGCCAGGGCACCTGCGGGCTCGAGATCCTCGAGCAGTGCCCCGACGTCGGCACCGTCGTCGTCTCGACCGGCGGTGGGGGGCTGCTGGCCGGGATCGCCACCGCCGTGCGGGCCCTGCGCCCAGAGGTACGGGTCGTGGGGGTGCAGGCGGAGCAGGCGGCGGCCTACCCGATGTCGCTGCGGGCGGGACGGCCGGTGGCTCTCGAGCGGATGTCGACGATGGCCGACGGCATCGCGGTCGGCCTGCCCGGGGCGGTCCCCTTCGCGGTCGTGGCCGAGCTCGTCGACGGGATCGAGACCGTCGACGAGGCGGCCCTGTCGCGGGCGCTACTCTTCCAGCTCGAGCGGGCCAAGCTCGTCGTCGAACCGGCCGGCGCCGCCTCGGTGGCGGCGCTGCTCGAGCCCTCAGGCCGCCGGTTCGAGGGACCGGTGGTCGCGGTGCTGTCGGGTGGCAACATCGACCCGCTGCTGCTCCTGCGGATCATCCGTCACGGCATGGTCGCCGCCGGCCGTTACCTGTCCTTCGCGGTGCAGGTGCCCGACAGCCCCGGCACCCTGGCCCGGTTGCTCGCCGACCTCGCGGCCGCCGACGCGAACGTCGTCGAGGTGCAGCACGGTCGGTCAGAGGCCACCCTGAGAGTCGACGAGGTCGAGATCGCCGTCGAGTGCGAGATGAAGGGCCCCGAGCACCGCGAGGAGCTGCTGCGGGCCCTGCGCTCCGCCGGCTACCGGCTGGTGTTCCGCTGACCCAGCCGAGTCGCCGGCTGGGGCTCAGCCGTGGTAGCGCTCGACGTTCAGCACCTTGACCTCGATGGTCTTGCCCGCGGGCGTCTGGTACTTCGACGTCGTGCCGACCTTGGTGCCGTTGATCGCCTTGCCGAGGGGGGACTGCTCCGAGAAGACCTCGAGGTCGCTGCCCGCCTCCTTGATCTCGCGGTGGCCGAGCAGGAAGGTCTCCGAGTCGCCGAACATCTCGACGGTGACGAGCATGCCGGGGCCGACGACGCCCTTGGGGGCGTGAGGCGCCTCCCCGACGGTGGCCTTCTCGAGCAGCTGGGTCAGCTGGCGGATGCGGGCCTCCATCTTGCCCTGCTCCTCCTTGGCGGCGTGGTAGCCGCCGTTCTCCTTGAGGTCACCCTCCTCGCGAGCCGCCTCGATGCGCTTGGCGATCTCGGAGCGACCCTCGCCCGAGAGCTGCGTGAGCTCGGCCTGAAGACGGTCGAACGCCTCTTGGGTGAGGTAGTTCGTCGCGGTGTCGGTCATGGCTGGTGCTCCTTGATCGGGTCGGCCCACGGGACGCCGCCGGGCCGGGTGGTGCCGCCACCCTCAGCAAAGGGCCCGGACCGAGACGGTCCGGACCCCGCGTGGCGGCGAAAATGCCAGTGTACCGACTCTCCGCAGGCCCGGGGACTCTCCGCAGGCCCGGGGACGCCTCAGGTGTCGGCTTGCGGTCGGCTTGCGGTCGGCGTGCGGTCGGCTTGCGGTCAGGAGTAGGTGTAGAAGCCCCGCCCCGTCTTACGCCCGAGCAGCCGGGCCTCGACCATCCGGTTGAGCAGCGGCGGCGCGGCATACAGCGGCTCCTTGAACTCCTCGTAGAGCGACTGGGCGACGGCCTGCGTCGTGTCGAGCCCGATGAGGTCGGCCAGCGCGAGCGGGCCCTGTGGGTGGGCGGCGCCGAGCACGAGGCCCTGGTCGATGTCCTCGGCCGTGGCGAAGCCCGACTCCATCATGCGGATCGCACTGAGGATGAAGGGGATCAGCAGGGCGTTGACGACGAAGCCGGCCCTGTCCTGGCAGTCGATCGCGTGCTTGCCGAGGCTGCCCTCGACGAAGGCGCGGGCTCGCGCGGTCGTCTCGGGGGCCGTGAGCAGGCTGGGCACGAGCTCGACGAGCTTGAGCACCGGCACCGGGTTGAAGAAGTGGATGCCCACCACGTGGCTGGGCCGGCTGGTCGCGACGGCGAGCTTCATCACCGGGATGGACGAGGTGTTGGAGGCGAGGATCGCGTCCCGCGACGTGACCATCTCGTCGAGCCGCTGGAAGAGCGAGGTCTTGGCCTCCTCGTCCTCGACGATGGCCTCGACGACGATCTCGCGGTCGGCGAGGGCCTCGAGGTCGGTCACCACCTGCAGCCGCTCGAGCACCGGCTCGGCGTCGGCGAGCTTGCCGCGCTCCTGGGCGCGGCGCAGGGAGCGCTCGATGCGCGCCCGCCCGTCGCGCGCACGGGTCTCGTCGGACTCGACCACGATGACGCCGTGGCCGGCGCGGGCGCTCACCTCGGCGATGCCCGCGCCCATCAGGCCACAACCGACGACGCCGATCGACATGGGGAGGACGTCACCGTCGTGGGTGGAGAGGGTGACCGCGGCCGGGCTGGTACTGCTCATGAGAGTCCTTGGGCTGGAGGGGTGATGGGTCAGGGGGTGGTCCGCACGCAGTCGGTGACGTTGCCCGTCACGGCTTTCGAGGCGGTGCGCACGCTGACCTCGTGGTGCGTCGTGCGTTCGCCCCCGGTGGGGATGACCACCTGCGCGCTGCCGACGGAGGCGAAGGTGCCGTCCTGCGCCGTCACCGTGCAGGTCACCGGTTGCCCCGGGGGGCGGGTGACGTCGAAGCCGACGGTCACCAGGGAGGCGCTCTCGACCTTGTAGGCCACCGTGACGGCCGTGATGCGATCGGGCGAGTCGGCGGGGTTGGCGAACAGCACGATGACGACGATGGCCACCAGCACGGCGACGATGCCCCCGGTCACGCCCCACCACCGGCTGGGTCGGCCCGGGCGGGCCGTGGGCCCCGACGAGGTGCGGGTGCCCGGCGGTGGCGGTGTCGGTGACATGATGGTCCACGGTAGAGCGCCAGCGTCACACGCACAGAGCCGGGAGCGGGATCAGGTATGCCGGGTGGTCCGGGAAGCGGCCTCGAGACGGGCCGAACGAGTGCAGGACCGACCTCGGGGACGGGGGCGGAGGGGCTCCGGTTGATGGCCGTGCACGCCCACCCCGACGACGAGTCGAGCAAGGGCGCCGCGACCATGGCGAAGTACGTCGCCGAGGGCGCGCGGGTGCAGGTCGTCTCGTGCACCGGGGGCGAGCGGGGCGACATCCTCAACCCGCGGCTGAAGGACGACGTGCACATCCTGCGCGACCTGGCGCAGGTGCGGCGGGACGAGATGGCCGCCGCCCAGGCCGTGCTCGGCTGCGAGCACACGTGGCTCGGTTTCGTCGACTCCGGTCTGCCCGAGGGTGACCCGCTACCGCCACTGCCCGACGGCTGCTTCGCCCTCGAGCCCATCGAGGTGACCACGGAGGCGCTGGTGCGGGTCATCCGCGCCTTCCGCCCCCACGTCGTCACGACCTACGACGAGGTCGGCGGCTACCCGCACCCCGACCACATCAACTGCCACGTCGTGTCGATGTCGGCCGTCGCCGCGGCCGGTGACCCCGACGCCTACGTGCAGGCGGGTGAGCCCTGGCAGCCGCTCAAGGTCTACTACAACCACACCTTCACCCGCTCGCGCGTCGAGGCCTTTCACCATGCGATGCTCGAGTCCGGTCTCGAGTCGCCGTACACCGACTGGCTCAAGGACTGGAAGCGCCCCGACCGTCAGGTGACCACCCGCGTCGAGTGCGCCAACTTCTTCGACGTGCGCGACCGCGCCCTGCTGGCCCACGCCACGCAGGTCGACCCGGACGGCAACTGGTTCAAGGTGCCGCTCGAGCTGCAGCGGCGGGTCTGGCCGACCGAGGACTACGAGCTCGCGCTGTCGTACGTGCCCTTCGTCGAGGGGGAGGACGACCTCTTCGCCGGCCTCGACGGGGGTCAGGCGGCCGACGAGCTCGCCATCAGCGGTGGTCTCGAGCTCCTCTACGACGGCCGCACGCCGGTCGAGCCGGTGGAGAAGGTCGACGCCTGATGGGTGGCGGCACCCCGAGCACCGACATCGGGCCCGGTCTGGGGGCCTTCGTCGCCTTCTTCGTGCTCGCGCTGCTGCTGTGGCTGCTCATGCGCAACATGAACGGCCGGATGCGCCGGATGGCCTACACCGAGCGTGAGCGGGTGGCGCGCCTCGAGGCGCGCGATGCCGCGGCGCACGGCGAGACGGTCACGACCAGCGCGACCACCGGCGCGACCACCGACTCCGGCGACGAGCCGGCGTCCGACGGCGAACCCGCCGCGGACCCTCCACCCCGAGGTGATGACGATGAGCACGACCACCCAGGAGCCCCCCGCCGCTGACGCCGTCATCGACGCTCTCCGGGCCGGAGCAGACCAGCTGGTGCCCCTCGCCGAGGCGCTGACGGCGCAGCAGCTGCGCGACGAGACCCGGCCGGGGGAGTGGTCGAGCGCAGCGGTGCTCAGCCACCTCGGCAGCGGGGCGGTGATCGCCGCCGCCGGGCTCGAGGCCGCGCGCAGCGGTGAGCCCCACCCCGGTTTCGCGGCCAACCAGCCGGTCTGGGACCGGTGGAACGCGATGGAGCCCGAGGAGCAGCGCGACGAGTTCCTCGTCGCGAACGCCGCGTTGCAGGGCCGGTACGACGCGATCGACGAGGCGACCCGGCGTTCGCTGCGCGTCGACCTGGGCTTCCTGCCCGCACCGGTCGAGCTGGCGACCGCGGCCGCGTTCCGGCTCAACGAGCTGGCGCTCCACTCCTTCGACCTGCGCTCGGCTCGCGACGCCGAGGCCGAGGTCCACGAGGCGGCCGTGCCGCTCCTGCTCGACCTCGTGGTGCCGATGATGCTGGGCTTCCTCGGCAAGAGCCACCGGCTCGACGGGGTCTCCACCTCACTGGCCGTCGCCCTTGCCGACCCCCCGCGTGAGCTGGGTCTGGTGCTGTCCGGCGACGGGATCGTCCTCGGCCCGACCCCGCAGGCACCGGACGGCGTGCTGACCATGCCGGCCGAGGCGTTCCTGCGGCTGGTCACGGGGCGCCTTCAGGCCGACCGCACCCCTGCGGGGGTCGGAGTGATGGGCCCGGTCGACCTCGACGCGCTGCGGGCGGTCTTCCCGGGGTTCTGACGTGGTGTGGCAGCGACCCCGGCCCGGCCCGACCACCACCCCGTGAGGTGCCGCTCGGACCGGGCCCGCTCGACGGGCTCAGGCTCAGCCCAGTATCAGCGTGATGTCGTTCTGCACGAGCGGGGTGGAGAAGTAGTTGTTGTGGGAGACGCATCCCGCGTCGATGTTGGTGGCGGTGTCGACGAGGATGTTCGTGTACGGGGTGATGACGCCGTCGCACGAGGAGTAGAAGGTGAAGTACCGCGTCCTTCCGGGCGTGGGGTCACCGGTGTTGAGGTAGGTGAGGATCTTCGAGCCCGGGACCATGTCGGCGCACGCCGCGAACAACGGAGCGCACAGTCCCGCGATGGTGGTTCCCTTGTCGGCACCGCCCATGGCGATCCAGGCGTCGACGGAGGTCGACCCACCGAGGGCCTTGAGGTAGTAGCGGCTGCTGATCGCGCCCATCGAGTGCACGAGCAGGTCGACCTTCTTCGCGCCGGTCCTGGCTTTGACGCCGTCGACGAACTTCTTCAGCTCGCCGCCGGTCTGGGCGTTGGCGTTGGTGCCGATGTAGCCGAAGTCGTAGAAGCCGGTTGAGGACCAGCCGGCGGCCTTGAGACTGGTCTTGATCGGGTCGAACTGCGAGCTGTTGCCGCCAAAGCCGTAGACGGTGACGACGGGGTCGTGGGTGACGGCAGCGGTGGCGGTCGCGGGGGCGAGGCCGAGAGCGGCCGTGGATGCGGCGAGCAGGCCGGTCAGCGCGATGGCGAGACGACGGGACAACATGGTTCCTCCAGGGTGTCGAGAGCGGGATGGTGCACGGGTGGGGGTCTCGAGCGAGGCGGTGCCCCCCGGGCACGGCCCCGCAAGGTCAGTGGCGCGCCGTGGGGTGTCAGCAGGACGAGGGGGCGGGCTTCCCGGCGAGCCGGGCGGCCAGATAGTTCTCTGCATCCACCTCACCGGCGAGGAAGGTGCTGATGTGGTCTCCGAAGAACGTGCCGAACGCCACCCTCTGGCCGAGGGTGCACCAGTCCTTCTTCAGCTGGACCGCCTGGCTGAACGGGATGAACTCGTCCTGCAGGCCGTGGTAGAGGAACACCGGCTGGCTGGGCCTGATGAGGCCGAGCTTCTGCTGGGCGACCCGGGCCTGCCAGTTGGGCTGGTCGAGCGGGTTCTTGACGGTGAGCTCGCTGATCTGCTTGCCGGCGTAGGTGACCAGGGCCTGGTTGACGCAGGTGGTCTGGAGGTCGGTGATCGCTGCGCGGCCGGCGTCGTTGAGGTAGGTGCTCAGCTTCAGCTCGGGGTAGGCGGCGTTCAGCCCGCTCGCCGCCATCATCAGGTAGGCGAAGCCCACGTTGTGGTTGAGCTGCCGGGCGACGACGTCGAGGTTGGCCGGGGTCCCCCCTGCGGCGGTGCCCTTGAGCTTCAGCTCGGGGGCGTACGAGCCGGCGAGCTGAGCCGCCCAGGCCACCGCGCCACCGCCCTGGGAGTAACCCCACAGCCCGACCGGTGCCGTCCGTGACAGCCCGGCGACGGTGAGCCGTTGGGCGGCCCGTACGGAGTCGAGCACCGTGTGTCCCTCGACCCGCCCGACCACGTAGGTGTGGTCGCCGGGCGTCCCCATCCCCTCGTAGTCGCCGTCGGCCACCGCCCAGCCGCGGCTGATCGCGTCGTTGATGTTGATCAGGTCGGTGTCCTGGCCGGCGACCAGCTCGATGGACGCCGCGCAGGGGTCGCCGATGCCGTGGGTGGTGGGGGCGTAACCGATGATCGGCAGGGTGCTGGCCACCCGTCCCTGGGGGACGAACACCGTGCCGGTGACGGCGATCGGCTTGCCGGTGTTGTTGGTCGAGAGGTACATCATCTGGTAGGCGTCGGCCTTGGCCGGGGGCAGGCCTCCGAAGAGAGGCGCGGTCGTCGTCTTCCGCCAGCGGATGATGTCGCCCGGGGAGCCGGCCGGAAGCGGCGAGGGCGGGAGGTAGAAGGCATCCGCGGCCGCGGCGGCCGTGGCGGCGGACGGCTCAGCCGGGGCAGGAGCAGCCGAGGCGTCACCTCCCACGCCCAGGGCGGCCGCCGCCGCCAGTGCTGTCGCGAGCAGGAGGGCCGCCGGGCGGCGAGGCCGCACACCAGGCGGGCGGTGGGGGGTCAGGGGTCGCATCATCGGGCCTCCACAGGACAGGGGCAGGCGTGCCCACCAAAGTTGGACGAGTGTCCAGTTCTCGGGAAGTGAAGCGCTGGGCGAGTTGTGCGTCAACGGACGACGGCCCATTGGCGGTCAAGTGGTGGAGACGCACAGGTGCGCAGGCACTCAAGTGCACGACTGCGCCCCGTGAGAGGATCCGGGCCATGGCGGGACTGACCGCCGGCACGGCATAGGCGATCCGCCGGCCCGCCTGCCTGTACCGGGAGGAGCGGCAGCACGATGACGCAGTACGTTCCCGTCGAGGTGCGCCGTCGCCAGCTCGTGGAGACCGCCCTCACGATCGCCGAAGGCCACGGACCGGCCGCGGTGACGGCTCGCCGGGTGGCCCATGAGGCAGGCGTGTCCCTCGGGGTCGTCCACTACTGCTTCGAGTCGACCGGGGAGCTGGCCGCCCGGATGGCCGAGCACATCGTGGAGCAGCTGGCCGAAGTGGCACTTCCCGCGCTCGACTACCCCACGGAGGGCGCCGACCTGCGCTCGCTGCTCGAGCACGCGATCGCGGCGCTCTGGGCCCAGGTCGAGGCCAGCTCCCTCCGGCAGCTCCTCACCTACGAGATGACCACCTATGCCGTCCGCACCCCGGGGCTGGAGCGGGTCACCCGCAGGCTGTACGAGGTCTCGGACGCGGCGGCCGCGCACATCCTGCTGTACGCCGGTGAGGTGGCGGGTGTCACGTGGTCGGTCGACGTCGCGCAGCTGGCACGACTGACGGTGATGGCCATCGACGGGGCGACCCTGCGCTGGCTGACCGACGGCGACTCCGTCCAGGCCCTGGCCTCGCTGTCCAGGGTCGCGGACCTCATTGCGGGGTACGCCACCACGACCGCAGGAGGGCACTCCCCGCCTCCTGTCAGCTGACGGGAGAGGCGCCGACGCCGTACAGCGCGAGCGAGATGGCGATGTAGTGGACGACGAAGGCCGCGACCGTGAAGGCGTGGAAGATCTCGTGGAAGCCGAACCACCGGGGGAAGGGGTTCGGGTGCTTGGTGCCGTAGACGACGGCGCCGATGGTGTAGAGCAGGCCACCGACGGTGAGGAGGGTGATGACGGCCGGGCCGCCGAAGTGCAGCAGGGGGCTGAAGTAGAAGACGGCGACCCAGCCGAGGGCCACGTAGATCGGGGTGTAGAGCCAGCGCGGCGCCCCGACCCAGAAGACGCGGAAGAGCACCCCACCGATCGCCCCGGTCCACACGATGAGCAACAGCGTGCGCGCCTGGTCCCACGGCAGCAGCGCCAGGGCGAACGGCGTGTAGGAGCCGGCGATGATGAGGAAGATGTTGGCGTGGTCCATCCGCTTGAGGATGACCTGCACCCGGGCCGACCAGGTGCCCCGGTGGTAGACCGCCGAGGTCGCGAAGAGCAGCACCGCGGTCACCGTGAAGACGACCGCGCCGACCTTGGCCCGGCCGGGCGGTGCCAGGCAGATCAGCACGATGCCGGCGGCGAGGGCGAGGGGGGCGGTGCCCGCATGGAACCAGCCGCGCAGCTTCGGCTTGACGGCGGCGACGAGGTCTCCGACGGTGCCGGTCTCCGGGGTGGTGGGCGAGGTCTCCATACCGGCCACTATAACCTACGCTACCGTAGGTTACGGGGGCGTAGGTCGAACTTTCTGCTGCTCCACGCAGCGGCGCCGGGTGGGGAGGGGTGAGCGGGGGTAACCTCACATGCGGTAGGTGCCGACCGTCGCCGAGGAGGGTTTCCGTGGGTCTGACCAACCTGGTCTACGGCGCCTACGAGCGCCGGCTGGTCCGCCGACTCGACCGCACGAGCGTGCCGCGTCACGTCGGGGTGATGCTCGACGGCAACCGCCGGTGGGCCCGGGCCAACGGGTTCGAGACGCACGACGGCCACCAGGCGGGTGCCGACAAGATCAAGGACCTGCTCGACTGGTGCGAGGGCGCCGGTGTCGAGGTCGTCACGCTGTGGCTGCTGTCGACCGACAACCTCGACCGTCCCCGTGCCGAGATCGTGCCCCTGCTGGGCATCATCGAGACCGCGGTGGCCGACCTCGCCGCGACGGGCCGCTGGCGGCTGCACCCCATCGGGGCCCTCGACCTGCTGCCCGCCGAGACCGCGCAGAGCCTCAAGGCGTCGGCCGAGGCTACCCGCGACGTCGCCGGCCTGCACGTCAACGTCGCCGTCGGCTACGGCGGGCGGCGCGAGATCGCCGACGCCGTACGGAGCATGCTGCTCGAGTCGGCTGGTCGCGGCTGCTCGCTCGAGGAGGCCGCCGAGCAGGTCAGCGTGGCCCAGATCGAGGCCCACCTCTACACCAAGGGCCAGCCCGACCCCGACCTGGTGATCCGCACGTCGGGTGAGCAGCGGCTCGGCGGCTTCCTGCTGTGGCAGAGCGCCAGGTCGGAGTTCTACTTCTGCGAGGCCTACTGGCCCGACTTCCGCCACGTCGACTTCCTGCGCGCCCTGCGCTCCTACGCCGACCGGGAGCGCCGCTTCGGGCGCTGAACGCCCGCGCGTGCCCGGAGGATGTCGGGGATCTTGGGGGGATCTTCGGGGGATCTTCGGGGGATATCCGGCGACCTTCAGGGATATGCGGGGTGCGTCGGCCCGCGCTCGCCTAGGCTCACGCTCGCCGTGGCATCGAGCCGCGGTGAGCCGGTCGGTGACACGGCCGACCTCACGGGGAGGACATCGTGACCGACCACGCCGCCGACCAGCCTGCCCCCACGTCGCCCGCCTCGTCAGCCGGTGCTCCGCCGGCCGCGTCGCCGCTCTGGTCGAGCGTCGCGCCCCTGCCGGTCCCCCCTCTTCGCACCGTCGCCCGCCCGCCCGAGGCCGAGGCCGTCGCCCGGGGGCTGCTCTTCTCCCTGGCCGCGATCCCGGTGGGCGTCGTCCTGAGCGTGCTCGTCTGGCGGGCGGGTTTCGTCGCGAGCATCTCGTCCTTCGCGATGGGCGCGCTCGCCGCGTTCCTCTACCGCCGTGGGGCGGGGCGCGTCGGCCGTGCGGGGGTCGCGGTCGTCGCCGGGGTGGTCCTGGTCGGCGTCGTCGTGAGCTTCGCGGGGATCGTGGCCTCCGACCTCATGGAGGTCTACGCCGCCCACCGCGCGGAGATCGAGGGGTCGGAGGCGACCTTCGTCACCAGCGGCCTGACCGACGGCGCCGTGCTGGGCGCCTACGGCCGTGACCTGGCGATCTTCGCCTTCTTCGCCGTCCTCGGCGCCGTCGCCACCGGGCGACGGGTGGGGCGCTCCGTCGCCCGGTGACCGGGCACCGGGGCTGTTTCGCGGACCCGGACGTTTCGGGGAGGTGAAATCTTCGCGACACCGGCACGACACACCCCGGATCCTTTCCGCGACGGCTCGGCGCGACGTACGGTCATGGTGACGCAGGGCACCCGTCCGGCGTTCGGGAGGCCCTACATGGAGCGATGTCAGCTCCGGGTGGAGGGCCGGACCCGGCCCCCGCACCTCGTGGGAGCCCGGTCCCGGCACCTCACCCGCGAGTAGCCCAGAGCAGCTCGCGTGCGCGCCCCCAGGGAGTCGTCATGACCTCGACCCGCTCCTCCAGCTCAGCGTCCACCTCCGGTGCATCCGACCGCGCCGGCTTCCCCGACAAGACGTTCGTGCTCGACACGTCGGTGCTCCTCTCCGACCCGCGCGCCATGCTCCGGTTCAAGGAGCACGAGGTGGTGCTGCCCGTGGTGGTGGTCACCGAGCTGGAGGCCAAGCGCAACCACCCCGAGCTGGGCTACTTCGCCCGGCAGGCGCTGCGCCTGCTCGACGACCTGCGGGTGAGCGAGGGGCGGCTCGACCGGCCGGTGGCCGTGGGCGACCAGGGGGGCACCCTGCGGGTCGAGCTCAACCACACCGACCCGATGGCCCTGCCAGCCGGCTTCCGGCTCGGCGACAACGACACCCGCATCCTCGCGGTGGCCAAGAACCTGTCCGACGAGGGGTACGACGTCACGGTCGTCAGCAAGGACCTCCCGATGCGGGTCAAGGCCTCTGCCGTCGGTCTCACCGCGGAGGAGTACCGCGCCGAGCTCGCCGTCGACTCCGGCTGGACCGGCATGTCCGAGCTCAACGTCACGGTGGAGCAGATGGACGCGCTCTACGAGCACGGACGGATGGAGCACCCGGCTGCCGCCGAGCTGCCGTGCCACACCGGCCTCGTGCTGCTCTCGCCGCGGGGAAGCGGTCTGGGGCGGGTCGGAGCCGACAAGCAGGTGCGGCTGGTCCGCGGCGACCGCGACGCCTTCGGTCTGCACGGACGCAGCGCGGAGCAGCGGATCGCCCTCGACCTGCTCCTCGACCCCGACGTGGGCATCATCAGCCTCGGCGGACGCGCTGGCACCGGCAAGTCGGCCCTGGCGCTGTGCGCCGGCATCGAGGCCGTCATGGAGCGGCGCCAGCACCGCAAGGTCGTCGTCTTCCGGCCCCTCTACGCGGTCGGCGGGCAGGACCTCGGCTACCTGCCGGGCTCCGAGGCCGAGAAGATGGGCCCGTGGGGTCAGGCGGTCTTCGACACCCTCGGCGCGCTCGTGTCGACCGAGGTCGTCGAGGAGATCATGGACCGCGGCATGCTCGAGGTGCTGCCGCTGACCCATATCCGGGGTCGGTCGCTGCACGACGCCTTCGTCATCGTCGACGAGGCGCAGTCTCTCGAGCGCAACGTGCTGCTCACGGTCCTGTCGCGGATCGGGCAGAACTCCCGGGTGGTCATGACCCACGACGTCGCCCAGCGCGACAACCTGCGCGTCGGGCGCCATGACGGGGTCGCGGCGGTGATCGAGGCGATGAAGGGCCATCCGCTCTTCGCGCACGTCACCCTGACCCGCAGTGAGCGCAGCCCGATCGCGGCGCTGGTCACCGACCTCCTGGAGGGTCT
Source organism: Actinomycetales bacterium (assembly GCA_038230235.1). Classification (GTDB taxonomy): domain Bacteria; phylum Actinomycetota; class Actinomycetes; order Actinomycetales; family Dermatophilaceae; genus Lapillicoccus. Next base: position 23,134 of record JBBRNQ010000036.1, on the reverse strand, counting down.
CGAGCTCTGACCGACCCTGCCCCCGGGTGACCTCAGGGGACCCCGGGGGCCGAGACGAGGCGCCAGTCATACCGGATCGGGGCGAAGCGCCCGAGGTGCCTACCCGGATGCTGTCCCGCTCGGCGCGCGGATTTGATCCGACACCCCCTTCCGTGCCACAGTCTGCTCAAACATCTCGGTTTGATAACGCCGTGCGACGGGGGTCCACGGTTGACCGGGCCATCCGAGCGCGCCCCCGACCCAGCGGGCGCCTCCTTGACCTCGAGGAGCAGTACCCGTGGCGGACGCCTACGAAGGACGACACCGCGCACCCGGTCGGCACCGGGCGCCCACCACCTCCGCACGGCACCGTCTGCCGGCCAAGGTCGTGCGTCGTCCGCTCCTCACGACCGGGGCCGTCGTGGCTCTCGTGGGGGCGTCTGCCGCGGGGTACGCCAAGGCGGGCGACGTCTCGACCTCGGCCCACATCCTCTCCGTTCCCACTGCGGCCCTCGGGCAGGCCGATGCCGCGAACAACGCCCGGCTCGAAGAGGACGCCAACCTGCGCACCTCCGCCGCGTCGACGGCCATGAAGGCCTCAGCCGTCGCCGACCAGCGCAACACGGCCGCGGCTGCGGCCACCAAGCAGCAGAAGGCGGCCGCGGCGGCTGCCGCGGCGCAGCTGGCCGCCGCCCGCAAGGCGGAGTCCGACCGGGTGGCCCGGGCCGCCGAGCGCCAGGCCCTGGTCGCGAACGCGCAGAGCGACCCGAGGTCCGTCGCCCGGATGATGCTCGCCGACCACGGCTGGAGCAGCGGCCAGTGGAGCTGTCTCGAGCAGCTGTGGGTCGGTGAGAGCAACTGGAACTTCCGGGCCAACAACGCCTCGTCGGGTGCCTACGGCATCCCCCAGGCGCTCCCCGCGTCGAAGATGGCGTCGGCCGGTGCCGACTACCGCACCAACCCGGTCACCCAGATCACGTGGGGGATGCAGTACATCAAGAGCAGCTACGGCAGCCCCTGCAACGCCCTGTCCCAGTGGGAGAGCCGCTCCCCGCACTGGTACTGAGCCCCGGCACCGACAGCAGGGATCGGACTGCCGGGAGCCGTTCGCTACGACTCGACGACCGGCGATGGTGGCGAGGTGAGCCGGCGGTCAGAGCTTGCGCAGGCGGACGCGCCGTACGGCGTGGTTGGGGCCCTTGGTGAGCACCAGCGAGGCGCGTGACCGGGTCGGGACGATGTTCTCCGCGAGGTTGGGCCCGTTGATCTCGCGCCAGATCCGCTCGGCGGTCGCGCGGGCCTGGTCGTCGTCGAGCCCCGCGTAGCGGTGGAAGTAGGAGTCGGGATCGGCGAACGCGGTCTCGCGCAGGGACAGGAAGCGGTCGACGTACCACTGCCGCACGTCCTCACCCCGCGCGTCGACGTAGACCGAGAAGTCGAAGAAGTCGCTGACCGCCATCCCGGTGCCGCGGTCGGCCCGCACCACCGGGCCCTGGAGCACGTTGAGCCCCTCGACGATCAGCACGTCGGGTTGGCGCACCGTGACCCGCTCCCCGGGGACGATGTCGTAGACGAGGTGCGAGTAGACGGGCGCGCTGACCTCGGCCTTTCCCGCCTTGACCTCGGCCACGAAGCGCAACAGGGCCCGACGGTCGTACGACTCGGGAAAACCTTTGCGGGACAGCAGTCCTCGTCGCTCGAGCGCCGCATTGGGGAAGAGGAAGCCGTCGGTCGTGACCAGCTCGACCCGCGGCGTGCCCGGCCAGCGCGACAGCAGCTCGCGCAGGATGCGGGAGGTGGTCGACTTGCCGACCGCGACCGACCCGGCGACGCCGATGACGAAGGGCGTGCGCGGGGGGCGCTCCCCGAGGAAGTTGCTGGTGATCCGGTGCAGCTGGCCGGTGGCCGCGACGTAGTAGTTGAGCAGCCGCGACAGCGGGAGGTAGACCTCCTCGACCTCGCGCAGGTCGATCCGGTCGCCCAGCCCCCTCAGGCCCGCCACGTCCTGGGCGGAGAGGCTGAGCGGGTGGTTCTCGCGCAGGCGCGACCACGCCGCACGGTCGAGCTCGACGTACGGCGACGGCAGACTCGTCTTGTCGCCGGCCCGCTCGGCTGCTGCCCGGTCGAGGGCCGTCGCGTGCGTCACCCGCGACATTGTGTCCCATCCGCCTGCGCAGGGCCCGCTCCTCCCACGGCGTGCCTGTCCCGGGGCGGACATACCGGGCAGGGGCACGGCCTGCGCCTAGGCTGGTGGCCATGTGCGGAATCGTCGGGTACGTCGGCCGGACCCTCGACGGGCGGGCTCTCGAGGTCGTCATGGAGGGTCTGGCCCGTCTGGAGTACCGCGGGTACGACTCGGCCGGGGTGGCCCTGGTCGGGCCCACCTCCGACGGCAGCGCCCCGCCGCTGACCATGGTCAAGAAGGCCGGCAAGCTGGTCAACCTCCTCGAGGCCCTGGCCGCGGACGCGCCCGGACCGGCGACGACGGCGATCGGGCACACCCGGTGGGCCACCCATGGTGGCCCCACCGACCGCAACGCCCACCCGCACCTCGGGGGGCCTGACGGGCGGCTCGCCCTGATCCACAACGGCATCATCGAGAACTTCCACTCCCTCAAGCAGCAGCTGCTCGCGCAGGGGGTCGAGTTCCTCTCGGAGACCGACACCGAGGTCGTCGCCCACCTGATGGCCGAGGCGTTCACCCGCTCGGGCGACCTGACGGGCGCGATGCTCGAGACGGTGGCGCAGCTCGAGGGCGCCTTCACGCTGCTGGCCGTGCACGCCGACGCCCCCGGCGTCGTCGTCGGCGCCCGCCGCAACAGCCCGCTCGTCGTGGGCCTGGGAGAGGGCGAGAACTTCCTCGGCTCCGACGTCGCCGCCTTCATCGGGCACACGCGCGAGGCGATGGAGCTGGGGCAGGACCAGGTCGTGACGATCACCCCCGACTCGGTGACGGTCGTCGACTTCGACGGCGAGCCGGCGCAGGGGCGGCGCTTCCACGTCGACTGGGACGCGGAGGCGGCCGAGAAGGGCGGCTACGCCAGCTTCATGGACAAGGAGATCCACGACCAGCCGCAGGCCGTGGCCGACACGCTGCTCGGGCGCACCGACGCCGCCGGCGCCCTGGTGCTCGACGAGCTGCGCATCAGCGAGGACGCCCTGCGCGCCATCGACAAGATCGTCGTCGTCGCCTGCGGTACGGCGGCCTACGCCGGCATGGTCGCGAAGTACGCCATCGAGCACTGGACCCGCATCCCGTGCGAGGTCGAGCTGGCCCACGAGTTCCGCTACCGCGACCCCGTGGTGAACGAGCGCACGCTCGTGGTGTCGATCTCACAGTCGGGCGAGACGATGGACACCCTGATGGCGGTCAAGCACGCCAGCACGCTGGGCGCCCTGACCATCGCCATCTGCAACACCCACGGCTCGACCATCCCGCGCGAGTCCGACGCCGTGCTCTACACCCACGCCGGCCCCGAGATCGCGGTCGCCTCGACCAAGGCCTTCCTCTCCCAGATCACCGCGGTCTACATCCTCGGGCTCTACCTCGCTCAGCTGCGCGGCGGCACCTACGCCGACGAGGCGCAGGCGGTGATGAAGGAGCTGCACGAGGTGCCGGGGAAGATCCGCTCGGTGCTCGACTCGATGGACCGGGTGCGCGAGGTGGCCCGGTTCATGGCCGACAGCCGCGTGGTCCTCTTCCTCGGCCGCCACGTGGGCTACCCCGTCGCCCTGGAGGGCGCGCTCAAGCTCAAGGAGCTGGCCTACATCCACGCCGAGGGTTTCGCCGGCGGCGAGCTCAAGCACGGACCCATCGCCCTCATCGAGCCCGGCCTCCCCGTCTTCGTCATCGTGCCGTCGCCCGCGACCGAGCACGGTCTGCACGGCAAGGTCGTGTCCAACATCCAGGAGATCCGCGCCCGCGGCGCCCGCACGATCGTCATCGCCGAGGAGGGTGACGAAGAGGTCGTGCCCTTCGCCGACGAGATCATCCGGGTGCCGGCCGTGCCGACGCTCCTCGCGCCGCTGCTCACGGTCGTCCCGCTGCAGGTGTTCGCCTGCGAGCTGGCGAGCGCCAAGGGCCTCGACGTCGACCAGCCGCGCAACCTCGCCAAGTCCGTCACGGTCGAGTAGGCGATGGGCGCCATGGGCGGGGAGCGGCGGTGATCGTCGGCCTCGGGATCGACGTCGTCGACATCGAGCGCTTCGGGGCGACGCTGGAGCGCACCCCTGCGCTGCGCGAGCGGCTCTTCACGCCGGGTGAGCGCGGGCTCGGGCTGGCCTCGCTCGCCGCCCGCTTCGCGGCCAAGGAGGCCCTGGCCAAGTCGCTCGGTGCCCCGGTCGGTCTGTCCTGGACCGATGCCGAGGTCGAGAAGGACGCCGACGGCAAGCCGTCCCTGCTCGTCCGGGGCTCGGTGGCGGCTCGGGCGCAGCAGCTCGGCGTCACGACCTTCCACCTGTCGCTGTCCCACGACGCCGGCATCGCATCCGCCGTCGTCGTCGCCGAGGCCTGACCGGCCGACGTGCCGCTGCGCTGCCGTGCCGAGCCGCTGACCCGCCGAGCCGTTGAAGAGCTGACCCGCTGAACCGTTGACCGCTGACCCGCTGACCCGCTGACCCGCTGAGCCGTTGACCCGCTGACCCGCTGACCCAATGACCGAAGGAGAACCGCCCATGATCGAGGCGTATGCCGTGCCGGACGTGCGGGCGGTCGAGGACCTCGCCCGCGCCGAGCTGCCCGACGGCGAGCTCATGCAGCGGGCCGCTCGCGGCCTGGCCGAGGTCGTGCTGGCCCGGCTCGACGACCCCGAGGGGGACGCGAGCGGGTCGGTCGTGGCCCTGGTCGGCCGCGGTGACAACGGGGGAGACGCCCTCTACGCGACCGTGCTGCTGGCCCAGGCCGGCGTCTCGGTGGCGGCAATCACCTCCGGGCGCGTGGCCGACGAGGCGGTCGACCTGGCCCGCGAGGTAGGGGTGGTCGTCGTGAGCGCAGACGAGGGCGAGGACGCCGCGGGGGGTGGGGCTCCCGACGAGCGCGAGGCTGCCGATGAGGGTGAGGCTCCCGACGAGACCGAGGCCGCCGATGAGGGCGACGCCGACACCACTGACATCGGATGGCGCGACCTGCTGGCCGAGGCGTCGGTCGTCATCGACGGCCTGCTCGGCATCGGGGGCCGTCCGGGGCTGCGGGCACCCGCCCGCGCGCTCGTCGACGCCGTACCGGCCGATGCGTGGGTCGTCGCCGTCGACCTCCCCTCGGGCGCCGACCCGGCGGGGGAGCAGGTGGCGGACGACCTCGTGGTCGCCGACGAGACGGTGACCTTCTCGCTGGTCAAGCCCGTGCACCTGCTGCCGGCGAGCGAGCCGGCCGTGGGACGGCTCACCGTCGTCGACATCGGTCTCGACGACGCCCTGCAGCGCAGCGGCGTGCGCGCGGCCGTCGAGCGACTGACCTTCGACGACGTGCCCGACCTCTGGCCGGTGCCGGGTGCGAGCAGCGACAAGTACTCCCGCGGGGTGGTCGGCATCGTGGCCGGGTCGGTGGCCTACCCCGGCGCGGCCGTCCTCAGCGTGTTGGGCGCCCTCGGGGCGGGGCCCGGCATGATCCGCTACCTCGGGCCCCGCGACGTGCGCTGGCTCGTGCACCAGGCCGCCCCCGAGGTCGTCACCGCCCCCGGGCGCGTGCAGGCCTGGGTCATCGGGTCGGGCTTCGACGTCACCCCGGGGGAGCGCGCGCCGGACGACGCGAAGGAGCAGAGGGAGCGGGCGCTCGAGGCGTTGGCGGGCGACCTGCCGGTGCTCGTCGACGCCGGAGCGCTCGAGCTGGTGGACCGGCGCGACGCGCCGACGCTGCTCACGCCCCACGCGGGCGAGCTGGCCCGGCTGCTCACCCGGCTGGGGGTGTCGGTGGACGAGCGGGACACGCAGGACGAGCGGGCTGCGGGGGACGAGCAGGACAAGCAGGATGCGGAGGACGAGCGGGACGCGGACGGGTCGGTGCGTGACCGCCCCCCGGGTGAGGTGACGCGCGAGCAGGTGACGCGGGCGCCGCTTGCGCACGCGCGGGCCGCGGCGCGTCGTACCGGCTGCACCGTGCTGCTCAAGGGGGCGACGACCCTCGTGGTCGACCCCGACGGGTCGGTGCCCGTGCGTGCGCAGCACGACGCGCCCGCGTGGATCGCGACCGCCGGGGCCGGCGACGTCCTCGGGGGCCTGTGCGGCACCCTCCTCGCGGCGGGCCTGACCCCCCGAGACGCCGGGAGCCTCGGCGCTCTGGTGCACGGGGTCGCCGCCGACCGCGCCAGCGGGGGTGGTCCCCTGCGGATCCGTGACGTCGCCCGCGAGGTCGGCCCCGCCGTCCGCGCCCTCCTCACCCGCCTCTGACCAACCCGACCCACCCCCCACCCTCGTGTTCCGAACGAGAGAAACCCGTCGTTTCGGCCGGTACGGAGGCGCAGGACGACGGGTTTCCCTTGTTCGGAACAAACTAGGTTGTGCGGGTTGGTAGTCAGGCATACCATCTAGTCATGGACGAGCAGCAGTGGCCGGGAGAGTGGCTGCGGGGGGTCCTGTCGCTCTGCGTGCTGGCGGTGGTGGCCGAGGGGCCGACGTACGGCTACGCCATCGCCACGCGGCTGCAGGAGTCGGGCCTCGGCTCGATCAAGGGCGGCACCCTCTACCCCGTCCTCACGCGGCTCGAGACCGACGGTCTGCTCACCTCGGCGTGGCGCGAGGGTGACGGTGGGCCCGGGCGCAAGTTCGTCAGCATCACCGCCGCCGGCCGCGACGAGCTGACGGAGCGCGCGGGCTCGTGGCTCACCTTCACCGAGCGGGCCATCAGCCTGCTGCCCCGACTCCCCGACCGGAGCGTGACCCGATGACCGACCGACCCCACGCCTATCGCGACGACCTGCTGATGGCCCTGCGCCAGCGCGAGGTCCCCGGGCCGCGCATCGCCGAGGCCCTCGCCGAGGTCGACAGCCACCTGAGCGAGAGCGGTGAGGACCCCACGGAGGCGTTCGGTCCACCCGACGCGTACGCAGACCGGCTCTGTGAGGCGATCGGGCTCGATCCCGGCGAGACCTGGACACCGGGCGACACCGGCGCTGCCGTCGTCTACGGACTCGGTTCGGCCGCCGGCGCGTGGCTGGCCATCGACGGCGCCCTGGCGTGGCGCGCCGACGGCACCTCCCTCGGGCTGCCCGCCTGGGTGGCCCTGAGCGTCGGCCTCGTCGTGCTGTCGGTGCTGTGGGTGCGGCTCGTCGGCCTGGCCCGCAGCGACCCCGACCCGGTGCGAGACCCCCGCGACGGACGCGACATGGTCCCGCCACGGCCGTGGTGGCTCCTGCCCGTGATGGTCGCGCCGACGGTGCTCGTCGTCGCGATCGGCATCGTGGTGGTGGCGCTCGTCCGCTGACCCCTGCCCCGCCCCACCTTCGCGTTCCGAACGTGAGAAACCCGTCGTCTCGTGGGGTCCGAGGCTCCGGAACAGCGGGTTTCCCTCGTTCGGAAGGCGGGGTTTGCGTTTTGGGGGCAGATAGGTAAGGCTAACCTTATCTGGTTGCCACCCCTCCCCGGAAGGTCCCCCATGCGTCTCCCTGCCCGGACGGCCGCGCTCGCCGCCGTCCTCGCGACCACCCTCACGGCCTGCGGTACGACGGCCCCGGGCTCCGGCGCGAGCGCCGGCTCCGGCTCGGGCGGCAGCATCGTGGTCTACAACGCGCAGCACGAGGACCTCGTGCAGGAGATGGTTGCGGGATTCACGAAGGCGACGGGCATCGCGGTGACCCTGCGCAACGGTGACGACGCCGAGCTCGGCAACCAGCTCGTGCAGGAAGGCAAGGCCTCGCCGGCCGACGTCTTCCTCACGGAGAACTCGCCGTCGATGGCCCTGGTCGACCGCGCCGGCCTCTTCAGCAAGGTCTCGGCGACGACCACGGCCAACGTGCCGGCCGCCTACCGCCCCTCGACGGGCGACTGGACCGGCTGGGCCGCCCGCGCCACCGTCTTCGCCTACAACCCCGCCAAGGTCCCGTCCTCGGCCCTGCCCGCATCGATCCTCGACCTGGCCACACCGCAGTGGAAGGGCCGGGTCGGCATCGCGGCCGGTGGAGCCGACTTCCAGGCGATCGTCAGTGCCGTGCTCTCCATCGAGGGACCCGACAAGACGAAGACGTGGCTCGACGGCCTGAAGACCAACGCCAAGGTCTACCAGGGCAACACGGCGATCATGAAGGCGGTCAACGCCGGCGAGGTCGACTCCGGGGTGATCTACCACTACTACTGGGCCAAGGACCGCGCCGAGTCGGGCGCCAACAGCAAAAGCGTCGAGCTGCTCTACTTCGGCAAGCAGGACCCGGGCGCCTTCCTCAGCGTCTCCGGCGCCGGGGTCCTCGCCAGCTCGACGCACCAGGCCGACGCGCAGAAGTTCGTCGACTACCTCACCAGCAAGGCGGGCCAGCAGATCCTCGCCAAGAGCACGGCGCTCGAGTACGCCATCGCCAGTGGCGTCGCCCCCAACCCCGCGCTCAAGCCGATCGCCGACCTGCAGGCGCCCACGGTGGATCCGGCCTCGCTCAACAGCGCTACGGTCGTCACGATGATGCAGCAGGCCGGCTTGATCTGAGTGGTCACGACCTCGGTCGCCCCTCGGGCGGCCCGCCGACCCCGGGTCGGCGGGCCGTCCGTCGTCGGTGTGCTCGCCACCGTCGTCGCGCTCCTGACGCTGGTGCCGCTGGTGGTCATCGCCGTCGACACGCTGCGCACCCCGTGGGCGCAGACGTCGGCGCTGGTCTTCCGCCCGCGCACCGTCGAGCTGCTCTCCAACACCGCCCGCCTCGTGGGTGGCTCGGTGACGCTGTGCATCGTGCTCGGGGTCGGGGCAGCGTGGCTGGTGACGCGCACGGACCTACCGCTGCGGCGGCTCGTCCACGTCGCCATGGTGGCGCCACTCGCGGTGCCGGCCTTCGTCAACGCCTACGCCTGGTCGTCGCTCGTGCCGGGGGCCGACGGCTACTCCGGTGCCCTCGTCGTGGTCACGCTCTCGTACTTCCCCCTGGTCTACGTCCCGGTCGCGGCCGCCCTGCGCGGCCTCGACCCCGCACAGGCCCAGGCGGCGGCCTCGCTGGGTCTCACACCTGCCGCGGTGTTCCGACGCGTCACGCTGCCGCAGCTGCGGCCGGCGATCCTCGGCGGGAGCCTGCTCGTGGCCCTGCACCTCGTCGCCGAGTTCGGCGCGCTCGCACTCGTGCGCTTCCCGACCCTGAGCACGGCGGTCTACGACCAGTTCCGCTCGTCGTTCAGCGGGCCGGCGAGCAACGCGGTCGCCAGCGTGCTCGTGCTGGTGTGCCTGCTCCTCCTCATGGGTGAGCTCGGCCTGCAGGGGCGAGCCGTCTACGCCTCGGTGGGCGGGGGCGCCGTACGGCCGCCGGCCCGCACCCCGCTCCGGGGCTGGACGGCCCCGGCGGTGCTCGGCCTCGCCGTCCTCGCCGTGCTCGCGGTCGCGCTGCCCGTCGGCAGCGTCGTACGGTGGTGGCTCGACGGCTCGTCGGCCACCGCCGAGGTGCCCGCCCTGGTCGCGACGACCGCCTCCACGCTGGGGCTCGGCCTCGCCGCCGCCGCGGCCGTCACGGTGCTCGCCCTTCCCGTCGCCTGGCTGTCCGTGCGCCGCCGCGGCCTGCTGGCGACCCTCGTCGAGCGCACGACCTACCTCGGTACGGGGCTCCCCGGCATCGTCGTCGCCCTCGCCCTGGTCACGGTCGGGCTGCGGGTGGTGCCGGTGCTCTACCAGAGCGCGTTCATGCTCGTCGTCGCCTACGCCGTGCTCTTCCTCCCCCGCGCCGTCGTCAGCCTCCGCACGGGGCTGCTCCAGCTGCCCCGCGGAGTGGAGGAGGCCGCGGCGACGCTCGGCCTCGGCCCCGTCGCGGTGCTCACCCGCGTCGTCGTGCCGGTGCTCGCACCCGCCCTCGGCGCCGGCGCCGCGCTCGTCTTCCTCGGTGCCGGCACCGAGCTGACCGCGACGCTCCTGCTCTCGCCGCTGGGGACCCGCACGCTCGCGACCCAGTTCTGGAGCCACAGCAGCGCGGTGGAGTACGGCGCCGCGGCTCCATACGCTGCGCTCCTCATTCTCGTCTCGGCCCCGGCGGCTTGGCTCGTGAGCCGTGGAGAGGGCAAGGTTCCGGGGTGAGCACCACCACGGGCAGCGCCCCCCCGCAGGGCAGCACCCCCGCCACCGCCGCGACCCCTGCCATCGAGGTGCGCGGCCTCACCCACCGCTACCCCGGCGGCGAGCCGGTCCTGAGGAGTCTCGACCTGCGGGTCGAGCCCGGTCACGTCACCGCGGTGCTCGGCCCCTCGGGCTGCGGCAAGACCACCCTGCTGCGCGCGGTGGCCGGCTTCCTCACCCCCGACGGGGGCACGGTCAGCATCGCGGGCGGGGTCGTCTCGGGGGCCGGCCGACCGGTGCCTCCGCGGGCGCGGCACGTCGGCTACGTGGCCCAGGAGGGCGCGCTCTTCCCCCACCGCGACGTCGCCGGCAACATCGCCTTCGGGCTCGCCGCCTCCGGTATGCAGTCGCGCGCCCGCCAGCACGCGGCCCGTGTCGACGAGCTGCTGGCCCTCGTCGGGCTCGACCCGGCCATGCGCGACCGGATGCCGCACCAGCTCTCCGGCGGGCAGCAGCAGCGGGTCGCCCTGGCGCGGGCGCTCGCCCCGAGGCCGTCGGTCATCCTGCTCGACGAGCCGTTCTCCGCCCTCGACACCGACTCCCGCCGTGAGACCAGCGCCGCGACGGCAGCGGCGCTGCGGGCGGGGGGCGTGACGGCGCTGCTGATCACGCACGACCCGGCCGAGGCGATGACGCTGGCCGACAGCGTGGCCGTGCTGCAGGACGGGGTGGTCGCCCAGCACGGCACGCCAGAAGAGGTCTATGCGCGACCCGTCAGCGCGGGGGTGGCCACCACCCTCGGTGCGGCCAACCTGCTCCAGGGACGCGTGGTCGGCGACGTCTTCGAGTGCGCTCTGGGGTCGCTGACGGTCGCTGGCCGGCCGGGGTCGGGGGCCGGCCCGTCCACGACCGCGGTCGTGCGACCGGAGGGTGTGGTGGTGCGGGCCGATCCGGTCGGGCCGGCCGTCGTGGTCTCGTCGACCTTCCACGGCCACGACCACGTGCTGGTCGTGCGCCTGGGTGCCGGTGAGGTCATCACCGTGCGTGGTCCGTCGGCGGGGACGCCTCGGGCGGGCGACCGGGTCGCGGTCGAGGTGCCGCAGCCGGTGCACCTCCTCCGCTCGACCCCGTAGCCGCGGCAGGGCCGATTGGGTGCTTTCGCCGGCATTCGGGCACGAACCGGTGAGGGGGGGCGCGACCATCCCCGGCCACCTGACAAAATGGCGTGTTGTGAGTGCTCCCTCGACCGCGCCGGTGACTGCCGTCGTCGACGCTGCCGCCCTGCGCGCCAACGTCGCGTCCCTGCGGGAGCGGGCGGGGAGCGCCGAGCTGATGGCCGTGGTCAAGGCCGACGGCTACGGGCACGGCCTGCTCACCGCAGCGCACGCCGCCCTCGCGGGCGGCGCGACCTGGCTGGGGACGGCGCAGCAGCCCGAGGCCATCGCCCTGCGCGATGCCGGGGTGGGTGGGCGGGTCTTCACCTGGCTGCACGTGCCCGGCACCGACTTCGCCGGGGCCCTGACCCGCGACATCGACCTCAGTGTCTCGGCACCCTGGGCCCTCGACGAGATCGCGTCGGCGGCCCGGGCCATCGGCCGCACCGCCCGCATCCACCTCAAGGTCGACACGGGCCTGGCCCGTGGCGGCGCCTACGGAGACGGCTTCACCGATCTCGTGCACCGCGCCCGGGCCCTCGAGGCGGAGGGCGCGGTCACGGTCGTCGGCGTCTGGTCGCACCTCGCCTGCTCCGACGAGCCGGGCTCGCCGGTGACCCGCCAGCAGCAGGGCGTCTTCGACGACGCCGTACGACGAGCCGAAGGCGCCGGGTGCCGCCCGGAGGTCCGGCACATCGCGAACTCCGCCGCGCTCGTCCTCGACCCGTCGTTGCACTACGACCTCGTGCGGCCCGGGATCGCCTGCTACGGCCTGACCCCCGCGCCGACCGTGGTCTCGTCCACCGGCCTCGGGCTGGTGCCCGCGATGACGCTCACGGCGCGACTGGCCCTGGTCAAGCGGGTGCCGGCCGGGCAGGGGGTCAGCTACGCCCACCTCTACACGACGTCGACCGAGACGGTGCTCGGCGTCGTGCCGATGGGCTACGCCGACGGGCTCCCGCGAGCCGCCAGCAGCGTCGGTCCGCTGTCCGTCGGGGGTCGACGGCACACGATCGCCGGGCGGGTCTGCATGGACCAGGTCGTCGTCGACCTCGGCCCCGACAGCCAGGCGTGCGCGGGTGACGAGGTGGTGCTCTTCGGGGCCGACCCCGCCGGCCCGACCGCGCAGGACTGGGCCGACGCCACGGGCACCATCAGCTACGAGATCGTCACCCGCATCGGTCCGCGGGTGCCACGGGTTGTGACGAATCCCGTTGGCCCGCAAGACATCAACCTGAGCACGACGAGCCCAGCAGGAGCGGTCGGATGAGCCCCAGCACCCGTGGTCTCGTCGGCTGGGGGGTGGGTGCCGGCCTCGCCGTCTCCGCCACCGCAGCCGGCGTCGTCGCCGACCAGATCCATCGTCGGCGGGGCCGTGCCCTCGAGACCGGTGAGAGCCTGGTGGCGGTGCCGTCGCACGAGCTCGCGGTGCTCGCGGCCGACGGCGTGCCGCTGCACGTCGAGGTCGACGACCCCGACCCCGGCAGTGCGACGTCCCTCGAGGTCGACGGCATCTCTCACCCGCTGCCCACCGTGGTGCTCAGCCACGGGTACTGCCTCACCAGCGAGTGCTGGGTCTTCCAGCGCCGGGCGCTGACCCGGGCGGGGTACCGCGTGGTCGTGTGGGACCAGCGCGGGCACGGGCTCAGTGAGAAGGGGGACCCGGCGTCGTACACGATCGACCAGCTGGGCGACGACCTCGCGCACGTGCTGGCCCAGGTGGTGCCCGAGGGTCCACTGCTGCTGGCCGGCCACTCGATGGGCGGGATGACGATGCTGGGGCTGGCCCAGGAAGACCCCGGTCTGGTGCGCGATCGCGTCATCGCCGCAGCGTTCGTCTCGACCTCGCCGGGCGGCATGCCGCTGGCCAGCGGAGACCTCGCGACCTCGGCGGGACGGGTGCTGCTCGAGCGGCTCGGCCCGAGCACGGCCGGGCTCTTTGCCGACCGCCCCCAGCTGCTGCACGCGTTGTTGCGTGCCAACCGCGACCTGTCGGAGTTCCTCGTCGAGCGCTACTCCTTCGCCTCGCCGGTGCCGCGCAGCGTCGTGCGCCTGGCGGCCAAGATGCTGCTGGGCACCGACCTGCGGGTCATGTCGTCCTTCACCCCGGCCTTCAGCGCCTACGACAAGGTCGCATCCCTCGAGGCCTACCGCGGTGCCGAGGTGCTCGTCTTCAACGGGGAGAACGACGTGCTCACCCCCCCGAGCCACAGCGAGGCGATCGTCGCTGCCGTCCCCGGCGCCGAGCACCTCGTGCTGCGTGACGCCGGTCACGTCATCATGCTCGAGCACCCCGACGTGCTCAGCCAGCAGCTGGTCGCATTGGGGGAGAAGGCGATCCGGGCGGCGGCCACCGGGAGCCACACCGTCGACCGGCCGCGCACGCTCCAGGTCGTCACCAACGTCGACAAGCAACGCCGCATCGACAAGGCACGAGGGTCTCGGCGAAGCCGACGCACGGGGGGTCGGAAGGGAGCCCGTTTCAAGAAGGCCGAGAATGGTTGAGTCCCAGGGCATTTCGTCGCCAGTGACGCTCGACCTGGTCTCGGCCGAGGCCACCCGCGGGCTCGGCCGCGCCCTCGGTGGGCTCCTCCGGGCGGGCGACCTGCTCGTGCTCACGGGCGACCTCGGCGCGGGCAAGACCACCCTGACCCAGGGGTTGGGCGAGGCGCTGGGAGTGCGCGGCCCCGTCACCTCCCCGACCTTCGTCATCGCGCGGGTCCACCCGTCCCTGCGGGGCGGGCCGCCGCTCGTGCACGTCGACGCGTACCGCCTCGGCGGCGCGCTCGAGCTCGACGACCTCGACCTCGACGCGTCGGTCGAGGAGTCGGTCACCGTGGTCGAGTGGGGGCACGGCGTGGCGCAGCTGCTCGCTCCCGACCACCTCGAGCTCGTGCTGCGCACCACGGCGGCATCGCCGTCGTCGCCCGACGAGAGCGCGCAGGCCGACGAGGCACCGCGTACGGCGACCCTCACCGCCACCGGCTCGCGGTGGTCGACCCCGCAGGCCCGTGCCGCCCTCGACGCGCTGCGGATAGCCTGATGCTCGTGTCGACCCCCTTCCTGCTGCTCGCGCTCGACACGACCACGACGGCGATCACGGTCGCGCTGCACGACGGGCGTGCGGTGCTCGCGGAGGCCACCGTGCTCGACGCCCGCGGTCACGCCGAGCACCTCGCGCCAGCGGTGCAGCAGGTGCTGACCGAGGTGTCCGCCACCCCCACCGACGTGACCGACGTGGCCGTCGGGCTCGGACCGGGACCGTTCACCGGCCTGCGCGTCGGCATCGTCACCGCCCGCACCTTCGCGCTCGCGGTCGGGGCGCGGGTGCACGGGGTGGGCAGCCTCGACGTGCTCGCGCACGCTGCCGTCGAGGGCGGGCACGTCTGCGACGGCGACCTGCTCGTCGCCACGGACGCGCGACGCAAGGAGGTCTACTGGGCCCGGTATGCCGTCACGCCCGGCGAGCCCGGCGGTGTCACCGCCCGCACCGGGCCCGCGGTGGCGCGGCCCGCCGACCTGGCCGCAGCGGACGTCGCCCTGCCCACCGTCGGGCGCGGACCCCTGCTCTACCCTGCTGCGCTGCCCCACGGCCTACCCGACCTGCTCGACGTCTCGGCGGGCGCGCTCGGCGACCTCGTCGTCGCCCGGCTCGCTGCCGGGTGGGCGGTCGACGACCAGGAGCCGCTCTACCTGCGCCGGCCCGACGCGGTACCGCTGGTGCCGCTGGTGCCGTCGGCGTCGTCGTGAGCGGACCTGACACCGTGACCCTGCGGCCGCTCGCGTGGCCCGACCTGGTGGTTCTGGCACGCCTCGAGGTCGAGGTCTTCGCGGACGACGCGTGGTCGGAGCGCACCTGGTGGGCCGAGCTCGCGGGCCGCCCCCGCCGTGACTACGTCGTGGCGGTCGACAGGGCGGCAGACGTGGTGGGCTACGCGGGTCTCGACCTCGGCGGAGACGTCGCCGACGTCATGACCGTCGCCGTCACCCCGGCGGCCCGGGGGACGGGGCTCGGTGACCGGTTGCTCGATCACCTGCTCGACGGAGTGACCGCCCACGGCGCCCAGGCCGTGATGCTCGAGGTGCGGGCCGACAACGCGCCAGCCCTGCGGCTCTACGAGCGGCACGGCTTCGAGCGGCTCACCGTACGCCGTCGCTACTACCAGCCGGGTGACGTCGACGCCGTGGTGATGCGCCTGCTGCTCGACCGGAGGAAGCCATGACCGTCACCAGCTCAGCGCACCAGCTCGACGGGCCGCTCGTGCTCGGGATCGAGACCTCCTGCGACGAGACCGGCGTCGGGATCGTGCGCGGGCAGACCCTGCTCGTCGACGCGATCGCCAGCAGCGTCGAGGAGCACGCGCGGTTCGGCGGCGTCGTCCCCGAGGTCGCGAGCCGGGCCCACCTCGAGGCGATGGTCCCGACGATCGAGCGGGCCTGCCGCGACGCGGGGGTGCGGCTGCGCGACGTCGACGCGATCGCGGTCACCGCCGGTCCCGGGCTCGCCGGCGCGCTGCTCGTGGGGGTCGCCGCGGCGAAGGCGCTGGCCGTCGCCCTCGGCAAGCCGCTGTACGGCGTCAACCACCTCGCCGCGCACGTGGCGGTGGACGTCGTCGAGCACGGACCGCTGGCCGAGCCGACGATGGCGCTGCTGGTGTCTGGCGGCCACTCCAGCCTGCTGCTCGTTCCCGACGTGACCGCCGACGTGCGTCCGCTCGGCGCGACGATCGACGACGCCGCGGGGGAGGCCTTCGACAAGGTGGCTCGCGTGCTCGGCCTGCCGTTCCCCGGCGGGCCCTACATCGACCGGGCCGCGCGCGACGGTGACCGCCTGGCCATCGTGTTCCCGCGCGGGCTGACGGCGGGCAAGGACCTCGTGCGTCACGAGTTCGACTTCTCGTTCTCGGGCCTCAAGACAGCCGTCTCACGCTGGGTCCGGGCCCGCGAGGAGTCGGGGCAGCCGGTGCCGGTCGCCGACGTGGCCGCGTCGTTCCAGGAGGCGGTCGTCGACGTGCTCACCCGCAAGGCCCTGCGTGCCTGCGCCGACCAGGGGGTCGACGACCTGCTCATCGGCGGCGGGGTCGCGGCCAACTCGCGGCTCCGGGCCCTGGCCCAGGAGCGGTGCGACGCCGCTGGGGTGCGGCTGCGGGTGCCGCGTCCCGGACTCTGCACGGACAACGGGGCCATGGTGGCAGCGCTCGGTGCGCAGATGGTGGCGCGGGGGCGCGCGCCGTCGGAGCTGGGCCTACCCGCCGACAGCTCGATGCCGGTGGAGCGGGTGCAGGCGTAGGGCTGGGGCGGGGGAGTGAGCGCCGCGGGCGGGGAGCGGGGTGATGCGTCGCGCCGTACGGCGAGCTCCTACCTCGGTAGGTGCGGGGTAGAACGTCGCTCAGCCGCAGGGGAGCAGCCCCAGCCCCTGCTTCAGCGCGAGCACGCGACCCACCGAGGCCTCGACCTTGGCGGCGAAGGCGGGGTCGGCGGCGTAACGGGTCGCGAGGGCGGCTGCCATCGCGGGGGCGGTCGAGGGGAGGGCGGTGAGCACGATGTCGCCCCCGGCGTCGACGAAGCGGGTCGCGCGCTCGGCGACCGGCACCGCTGACACGGCGAGCGCGGCCCCGACGTCGTCGGTGACCACGACGCCCTTCCACCCCAGGCGCCCTCGCAGCAGGTCGGTGATGACCGGCTTCGAGAAGACCGCCTGGGCGGACGCGTCGAGGAGGGGGTAGCGGGCGCTCGAGACCATGACCATCCCGGCTCCGGCGCGGATGCCGCTGACGAAGGGCTGGAGGTAGGCGTCGGTGGCCGTGGTCGCCGAGTCCGTGATGCCGGCGCTCGAGGTGTCGGTGTTGTTGGTGATCCGCCCGATCCCGGGGAAGTGCTTCACGGTCGCGACCACCCCACCCGACCGCAGCCCGGTGGTGAAGGCGGAGACGGCACGCCCGACGTTGGTCGGGTCGGAGCCGAACTGCCGGTCATAGCGCCCGATCGGGCCGTTGCCGCGGCCGAGGGACGCGGGCACCGTGTCGGCGACCGGCGCCAGGTCGACGTTGACGCCGGCCGCGCTCAGCTCACGGCCGACGAGCGCACCCGCCGCCGTGATCCCGCTGCTCGAGCGCGCACCCAGGGCCAGCGCCGACGGCAGGGAGGTGAAGCCGGGACCCTTCAGCTGCTGCACCTGCCCGCCTTCCTGGTCCGCGGCCACCAGCAGGCCCACGTCTCCGGCGCCCCGCAGACCGGTCGCGTTCTGCAGGTGGGACGAGGTGGTGGCCACGGCCCGAGCCCCGTTCCAGCCGCCGAGGAAGACGGCTCCGCCCAGGTGCTGGTCGGTGATCACCCCGTCGAGCCCCGTGGGCGCCTCGGACGGGTGGATGCCGACCATGAGCAGCTGCCCGACCTTCTGCGCGGTGGTGAGCCCCTGCCGCACCCGGGTGGCACAGGAGCCGCTCGGCGTCGGTGGCCGTGGCGGCGGGGTCGTGGCGGGGGTCGATGTCGTCGACGGCGAGGTGACTGTCTTGGTCGGCGAGGCAGCAGCCGTCGTCACCGCCGAGGTGCCGGCCCCGCCCGCCGAGGTCGACGGGCGCGCCGCCTCGTCCGCGCCCCCGGCGCAGGCCGCGAGCGTCGCGAGTACCACTCCTCCGAGGGCGAGGCGGGGAGTGGCGCGCCAGGTGGGGGTCCGCATGATCACCGACGCTAACCCAGTACTGCTGGCGACGACGCGCGGACGGAGACGGCGCGCCGCGGTGAGCCCACGGCATACGGTGGCTCCATGGGTCGCGTCGTCGTCGTCGGGTCACTCAACATCGACCTCGTCATCCGGGTCGACCGGATGCCGTCACCCGGTGAGACGGTGCTCGGCGAGGGACTGCAGCGCCTTGCGGGGGGCAAGGGCGCCAACCAGGCGGTGGCTGCGGCAGGCGCTGGCGCCGAGGTGGTCATGGTCGGGTGCGTCGGTGACGACGAGCCGGGGCGGGCCTATGCGGCTCGGCTCGAGACCCGCGGCATCCGGCCCGCGCTCACGCTGGTCGACGACGCACCCACCGGCCACGCGATCGTCACGGTCGACGTCAGCGGTGAGAACGCCATCGTCGTCGTGCCCGGGGCGAACGCCCACCTCACGGCCGACCACCTCGGCCCGCTCGACGACGTGGGCCCCGGCGACGTCGTCCTGCTTCAGCTCGAGGTGCCGTTGGCGACGGTGGCCGAGGCGGCCCGTCGCGCCCACGCGCGCGGCGCGCGGGTGGTGCTGAACTGCGCTCCGTACGCCGCCCTGCCGCCCGACGTCGTCGCCCTCGCCGACCCGCTCGTGGTCAACGAGTCGGAGGCCGCGCTGCTCGCTGACAGCCCGGCGGTGCCGACCTCGCTGCTCGTGACCTTCGGCGGGGCCGGATCGGCGTGGGACGGGGAGCGGGCCTACGCGCCGACCCTTCCCGAGGGGCTCGTGGCCGACACGACCGGTGCGGGCGATGCGTACTGCGGGGCGCTGGCAGCGGCGCTCGCCGTCGGGGCGGGGCGCGGAGACGCCCTCCGGGCGGCCACGGACGCCGGTACGGCGGCCGTGCAGCGGGTCGGTGCACAACCCGATCCCGCGTTGTTCTGAAAAGCCGATTAAATGCCTTAAAAAGGTTTAATATGGACAGGCGTGGTGCACACGGCGCCACGCCTCCCCTGCGGGAGGACGGGCTCATCAGGGGGCACCATGACGCCGTTCGGCATCGG
Organism: Actinomycetales bacterium; assembly: GCA_038230235.1. GTDB lineage: Bacteria > Actinomycetota > Actinomycetes > Actinomycetales > Dermatophilaceae > Lapillicoccus. The sequence continues at coordinate 4,120 of JBBRNQ010000036.1, read as the reverse complement.
CCGACCGCTTCCTGAGCCGTCCGAGACGCCCCTGACCGACCGGATCGTCGCGGGGTTGGCGGCGGTGCCCTCCGCCGAGGTGGAGGTCGACGTCGACATCAGTGCGTCGCCCTACTGGACCACCTCACTGACCCGACCCACTGGTTTCGTGCCGGTCGACCTCGGTGGCCCCACCCCGGAGAATGTTGCCCACGGGCTGCTGCTCGCGCTGGCCGCCGTGCCCGTGGGGGTCGCGCTCGCGTTCACCACGGGCCGGGCGGGGCCGGTCACGGTGCTGGCTGCTGCCGCACTCGCCCTCGGTGCGACGGTGCTCTATCGGCTCGGCGCCCGGTCGATCGGCCGACGCGGGGTCGGGACCGTCTGCTCGGTGGTGCTGCTCGGGGCCCTGCTCGAGGTCGTCGCCATCGCCGCCTCGGAGGCACCGGTCAGCACCCGTGGTGGCGCTGTCGGCCCGGGCGGCTATCTCGTCGCCCTCGTCCACCGGCTGGGTGACCCGACCCAGGCCAGCCGGTACGTCGGCGCCACGGCGATCCTGCTCTTCGTCGCGCTCTCGGTCACTGCGGGGGCGTTGGTGTGGCTGAGTGGTGACGGGGAGACCGACAGCAAGGACGGGCTTCACGGTGTGACCAGTGTGACCGGCGTGACTGGTGTGACCGGTGAGCAACCCACCGCCGGGGCCGTCGAAGAACCCCCGAATACCTCTCATGACCACGCCCGGCCGGACGACCTCAGTGGTGACGACACCGATGACCACCCCCCTGACGAGAAGGCCGAAGCCGATGCCACTGACGACTGACACCACCTGGCGCCGTTGCGTCTGCTGCGGGCCGCAGGCCGAGCGGGCGGACCCGACCTCAGGAGGGTCGGACGAGGACGCCGTACGGTTGTCCGGCGACTCGAGTGAGCACGAGCGTGCCCTCCTCCTCGCCGCGAAGACGCAGCTGGCGACGCACGGCGTCTGGTTCGAGTGAGACCCCGCGCTTCTTGATCGTCAGGCGACCGATGCGGTGGTCCCGCAGCAGTGCCCGCACCGCCTTGAGGTTCCACGGCAGGGCCTCGATCACGGCGTAGCGGTGGGCCCAGGACACCTCGGCGACGTGGTCGCTGGTGACGTAGCCGACCCCCGCGTCGAGCTCCCGCCCGTCGACGAGGTGCGCGAGCGCTCCCGTCAGCCCGGCACGGATGACGGCACGGTCGGGCTCGTAGAGCCAGGCTCCGAGGCCCTTCCCCGCCTCGAGGTGAGGGGGGGCGCCGACAGCGTCGACCTCGCCCAGCGAGACCGGAGGGACGCCGGGGCGGCAGACCAGTGCGGTACGACCGACGTTGCGCACCAACGGTCCCCACCAGACTGCGCACTCGAGCACCTCGCCTGCCCACGAGGTCCACTGGGCCTCGGCGCCGGCTGGCACGGCGTGGTGGGCCAGCGAGGGTGACAGCTTGGCTCCCGTGGCCGGCACCTGGGCCGCGAGGTCCTGCACCTGCGTCCAGGACGGCGAGATGGCCTCGAGGGAGAAGACCCGACGGGAGCGACCCTGCGCATCGGCCGGCCCCCGCGTGCGCCGCGCCGGGTCGAGCCACAGCCCGCTCTCGCGCAGTGCTGATCCGGTGGGCAGGGCCACGTCCTCGACGCGGCCGTGCACGACGCTCGCGTCCGGCCAGTGGCGCAGGTTGACCCCGGCCACGACGGCGGTGACGTCGTCGCTCTCGACCGCGCGCACGGCGAGGTCGAGCCCGGCGAACCCCATCGAGTCGGCCCCGATCCCGCAGCCGAGGTCGTGCACCGTGGACACCCCCGCCTCGAGGTAGCGCGAGGCGTGGTGCGCTGCGACCTCGAGCCGGGTCGCCTGCTCGAGGCCGTCGGGGGTGAAGAGCATCTCGGAGGCGAACTCGCCCAGCTTGTCGGTCGCCCTCGCGCGCAGGCGCGACTGGGTCAGGGCGGCGGAGACGAGCTCGGGCGCGAACCCGGCCTCGCGCAGGCGGGTCTGCAGGGCGAGCTCACCGGCGGCGTCGTACGGCGGCAGCGACTGCAGCAGCCCCCACCCCTCACCACCGACGAGGAGGCTGATCGAGGCGAGGTCCATCCGCCCATCCTCCCGTATGCCGGGCCACGCCCTGACACGTGCGGGCCCACCCGGCGAGGGGCGGGGCTCCGTACGAGGGCACGTGCCCCCGTATGCAGCGGGGTCCCGCCTGAGGGGGCTGCATACGAGGGCACGTGCCCCCGTATGCAGCGGCTGCCGCCCCAGGACCGGGCGGTCGCCCCAGCGTGTCCTGGGTCAGCGGTGGCCGGCGACAGCGTGCGGCAGGTAGCCCGCCGACAGCTCCTTGAGCTCGTCGTCGCCCAGCTCGAGGTCGACCGCGGCGACGGCGTCGGCGAGGTGCTCCGGCTTCGTGATCCCGACGATGGGCGACGTGACGGCCGGCTGGGCCATCACCCAGGCCAGCGCGACCTGGGCGGGTGACACGCCGCGGCGCTCGGCCACCTCGAGGACCTTCGCCACGACGTCGGCGTCCTCGTCGCGGTAGAGCGAGCCGCCGAACTCGTCGGTCTCGGTGCGCGACGTCTGCGTGTCCCACGGGCGGGTGAGGCGGCCGCGGGCCAGGGGGCTCCACGGGATGACGCCGACGCCCTGGTCGAGGCACAGCGGCAGCATCTCGCGCTCCTCCTCGCGGTAGATGAGGTTGTAGTGGTCCTGCATCGACACGAAGCGCGTCCAGCCGTTGACCTCGGCCGCGTGCTGCGCCTTGGCGAACTGCCACGCATACATCGAGGAGGCCCCGATGTAGCGCGCCCTGCCGGAGACGACGACGTCGTGAAGCGCCTCCATCGTCTCCTCGATCGGGGTCTCGGGGTCCCACCGGTGGATCTGGTAGAGGTCGACGTAGTCGGTGCCGAGCCGGGTCAGCGACTGGTCGACCTCGTGCATGATCGCGGTCCGCGAGAGCCCGGCACCGTTGGGGCCCGGGCGCATCCGCCCGTGCACCTTGGTCGCGATGACGACGTCCTCACGCGGCGCGAAGTCGGCCAGAGCCCGCCCGGTGAACTCCTCCGACGACCCGCCGGAGTAGACGTTCGCCGTGTCGAAGGTCGTGACCCCGGCCTCGAGCGCAGCCTTGATCGTGTCGCGGGCAAAGGTCTCGTCCTTGACCCACGGGTGGCCGCCCCGTGCCGGGTCGCCCCAGCTCATGCAACCGACTGTGACGGCCGAGACCTTGAGCCCGGTGGCCCCGAGGTTGACGTAGCGCATCAGGCGTCGGCCTTGGCGCCGGCTGCCTTCTCGAGGGCCGCGAACTCGTCGTCGGTCAGCTCGATCGACGCGGCGGCCGTGTTGCTCTCGAGGTGCTCGATGCTCTTGGTGCCGGGGATGGGCAGCACGACCGGCGAGCGGCGCAGCAGCCACGCGAGGGCCAGCTGCGACGGCGTCGCGTCGTGGCTGCGGGCGGCCTCGGCGAGCGGGCCGTCGTGCGCCGACAGCTGCCCGGTGGCCAGGGGGAACCACGGGATGAAGGCGATGCCCTCTCGGGTGCAGTGGTCGAGCAGCTCCTCTGAGTCGCGGTTCGCGAGGTTGTAGAGGTTCTGCACCGAGACGATGGTCGCGGTCTGCTGGGCCTGCTTGAGCTCGTCGACACTGATCTGCGAGAGGCCGATGTGGCGGATCTTGCCCTCGTCCTGCAGGGCCTTGAGCACTCCGACCTGGTCGGCGACCGGCACGTCGGGGTCGATCCGGTGCAGCTGGAGCAGGTCGATGCGCTCGAGGCCGAGGCGGCGCAGGCTCAGCTCGACCTGCTGACGCAGGTACGCGGGGCGGCCGACCGGCGTCCAGATGCCGGGGCCCTGGCGGGTCAGGCCCACCTTGGTCGCGATGACGACGTCGTCGGCGTAGGGGTGCAGCGCCTCGCGCAGCAGGTCCTCGGCGACCTCGGGGCCGTAGGCGTCGGCGGTGTCGAAGAGGGTGATGCCGATCTCGGCGGCGCGACGCAGGACGGCGACGGCGCCGTCGTGGTCGGCGGCGGGGCCCCATACGCCCTCGCCGGGCAGCTGCATGGTGCCGTAGCCGAGGCGGACGACGGGCAGGTCGCCGCCGAGGGAGAAGGTGCCCGACGGGGCGGCGAGGTTCGT